>NZ_JBHRWI010000022.1:0-356208 GCF_042647905.1 Amycolatopsis halotolerans | reverse complement strand
CCGCCACGCAGACCACCGCCGAACCGTGACCAACCACGCTTAAGTTCCTGGCATTGACGCTGAGTCCCTCAGGGTTCCCCTCACGGACTGCAAACCGGGCCAGCGGCAGTCCCCCGGCATCGCGAGCTAGCGCAGGAAGCGCTTCGCGTTCCCTCGCAACAACAATTCCCGCGAGGCCTCGTCAAGGAACTCCGCCCTCCGCACCACCCCACCAGCCGGTCGCTCCCCCAGCGGATACGGGTAATCACTCCCCACCATCACCTGCTCCGCCCCCAGCGTGTCCACCAGATTCCGCAGCGCCGCCTCGGTGAACACGACGGAATCAACACTGAACCGCCCCACGTACTCCGACGGCGGCTTCTCCGACGTAGCGATGATGTCCGCCCGCTGATGCCAAGCGTTCTCCAACCGCCCCAGCCAGAACGCGAACGACCCGCCGCCATGCGCGAAGCAGATCCGCAAGCTCGACGGCACCCGATCGAACACCCCGCCGAGGATCATCGCGATGATCGACAGATGCGTCTCCGCGGGCATCCCGGTCAGCCATCGCGCCATCCAGCGGTCGAGGCGCGGCGCGAGCGGCATGTCCCACGGGTGCACGAACACCGGCACGCCGAGCGACGCCGCGTGCTGCAGGAACGTCACCACTCCCGCGTCGTCGAGGTCGCGGTCGCCGACGTGGTTGCCGATCTCCACGCCCCGGTGCCCGGCCGCGACCGCGCGGTCCAGTTCGCGGCAGGCGGCGTCGGTGTCCTGCAACGGAACCTGGCAGAACGGGATCAGCCGGTCCGGCGCGGGCGCGCAGATCTCCAGCGCGAGGTCGTTGAAGACCCGCGCGATCTTCTCGCCCTGCCCGGGGCTCGTGTCGTAGCCGAAGAACACCGGCGTCGGCGAGACGACCTGCGCCTCGACCCCGTCGGCGGACATGTCGCTCAGGCGCACGGAGGCGTCCCAGCAGTCGGACCGGATCCGGCGGAACTCCTCCGAGCCGACCATGATCATGGCCTCGCGTTCGGTTTCCGCGCGCAGCCACGGCATCCCCTCGCCGAGGTCGGGCCAGCCGTGCGGGACGAAATGGCTGTGGACGTCGATCGCGCGCACGCTCAGCCCTTCCCGGGGTGCAGCGTCCCGCACGCCCCGCAGGTCCGGGCTTCCTCGGACGAGTAGAACTGCTCGAACACCGGCGGCAGGTCGTCAACGATGTCGCGCACCTGCAGCTCGACCTCGTGCACCTTCGCGTCGCACTCCAGGCAGAACCACACGAACTTCTCGAGCGTCCCCTCCTCGCGGATGCGCTCGATCACGATCCCGATCGACCCCTCCTGCGGACGCTGCGGCGAATGGTGCACGTTGCGCGGCAGCATCCACATCTCGCCCTCGCGGATGTCGACGCGCCGCGGGCCGTCGTCGGTCATGAGGTTGACGTGCATGTCGCCCTTGTACTGGTAGAACCATTCCTCGTACGGGTCGAGGTGGTAGTCGGTCCGCTGGTTCGGCCCGCCGACGACCTGCACGATGAAGTCGCCCATCGGGGCCCACATCTGCTTGTTGTTGACCGGCGGCTTCAGCTCGTCCTCGTGCTCTTTGATCCACGCGACGAAATCGAACACGGGCGGGATGGCGGTCATCGTTCCTCCTTGCCGGGGATCCGGGCGATCGCCTGGATCTCGATGAGCAGATGCGGATGCGGCAGCTGGTGCGCCGCGACGGTCGTGCGCGCCGGGCCGGTCTCGTCGAAGAACTCGCCGTAGACCTCGTTGTAGCCGCCGAAATCGTTCATGTTGACCAGGAACACGGTCACCTGCGCGAGGTCTTCGAGACCCGCGCCGGCCGCGGCCAGGATGTCGCGGATGTTCTCGATCACCGCGCGCGTCTGCGCCCGGATGTCCAAAGCGGTCACGCCGAACTCGTCGGCCTCCGCGCCCGCGAACGTGTTGTCCGGCCGCCTGCTGCTGGTGCCGGAGACGAACACGAGGTCCCCGACCACCTTGACGTGCGGGAACCGCCCGCGCGGCGTCGCTTTCCCGGCGACGACATGGGCTTGCGCCACGCTCATCCCTCCTTTGTCCGCACGGAAACCGAACCGAGCCCGGCGACCCGCGCCTCGACGTGCGTTCCCGCTTTCAGCGCCACCGCCGCGGTCGCCGCACCGGCCAGGAGCACCGATCCGCCGAGCAGGCGGTGCCCGTACGCGGCGGCCATCCGCTGTGCGGCGGGAAGCGCGCGCAGCGGGTCGCCGAGGATGTCGGCAGTCGATCCGGTCGCGACGATCTCACCGTCGAAGAGCAGGTCGACGGCCAGCGCGTCTACCTGGCCGATCTTCGTCCACGGCCCAAGCACGAAGGCCGACGCCGAGGTGTTGTCGGCGACGACGTCGGCCAGGCTGAACCGGAAGTCGCGGTACCGGCTGTCGATGATCTCCAACGCGGGCGCGACGGCGACCAGCTCGGCGTCCGGCCCGAGCCGGAACGCGACCTCGGGTTCGACCCGAGGATGCACGCCGCGGCTGACGTCGAACGTTCCGCCGTCCTCGATCCGCATGCGGTCGGTCAGCGAGCCGATGATGACGTCGGAAACGCCCATCTGCTCGGCCTTCGCCTTGCTCGTGAAGCCCAGTTTGACGCCCGCCAGCGTCTCCCCGCGCCCTTCACGCAGCTCGATTCCTTTGTGCTGCACGGCGTACGCCGTCTCCAGGCTCATCGGTTCGCTGCTGGTGAGCTGCGGAATCGCCTCTCCGGTGGCGGTCGCCTGGTCAAGCAGCGCCGCACGTTCTTCGATGGTCACAGCTGCACGCACACATTCGTCGGCTGGGTGTAGAAGTGCATCGAGTGCAGGCCGCCCTCCCGGCCGATGCCGGAAAGCCCGACACCGCCGAACGGCGAGCGGAGGTCCCGCAGGTACCAGGTGTTGACCCAGGCCATCCCGACCCGCATCTGCTGCGCGACGCGGTGCCCTCGCTCCAGGTCAGTGGTCCAGACAGCGGCGGCGAGCCCGTAGTCGGTGTCGTTCGCCAGCCGGACCGCCTCGTCCTCGGTGTCGAACGGGATCAGCGCCGCGACCGGCCCGAAGACCTCCTCGCGCACGACCCGCGCTGAGTTGTCCAGCCCGGTCCACAACGTCGGCTCGATCCACGACCCGCCCGCCAGGTCCGGCCCGAGTTCGGGGACCGAGCCGCCGGTCAGCACCGTCGCCCCCTCGGCCACCGCGAGGTCCAAATAGGACTGGACTTTCTTCCGATGCTGCTGGGAGATCAACGGCCCCGTCGTGGTGTCCGGTGCATCCGGACGGCCGAGCCGCAACGCCTTTGCCCGTTCGGTGAGCCCATTCGCGACCGCGTCGAAGACGGAGCGCTCGACGTAGACCCGCTCCGTGCACAGACACACCTGCCCGGTGTTCAGGAAAACCGACCGGGCGAGGCCGTCGAGAGTCTTCTCGAGGTCGCAGTCCGCGAACACCACCGCCGCGTTCTTCCCGCCCAGCTCAAAGGAAACCGGCCGCACCGACGGAGCGACCGCCCGCATGATCGCCGAGCCAGTCCGGGATTCGCCGGTGAAGGTCACGCCGTCGATGCCGCGGTGCGCGGTGAGGTGCTCCCCGGCGGAATCCGGCCCGAAGCCGTGAACGACGTTATACACCCCGGTCGGCGCGCCCGCCTCCGCGATCACCTCGGCGAGCAGGGTCGCGGTCGACGGCGTCTCCTCCGACGGCTTGACCACCACCGCGTTCCCGCACGCGAGCGCGGGCGCGACCTTCCAGGTCAGCAGCAACAGCGGCAGGTTCCACGGCACGATCACCGCGACCACGCCGAGCGGTTTGGGCACCGCGTAGTTCAGCGCCTTCCGGCCGTTCGGCAGGTCAGTCAGGAAGGAGTCGAGACCGGCCGCCGCGACCGTGTCGGCGAAAGACCGGAAGTTCGTCGCCGCCCGCGCGACGTCCAGCTCGCGAGCCAGGTGCTCCGGCTTTCCAGTGTCGCGGACCTCGGCGGCGACGAAATCCTCGAAACGCTCCTCGATCCGGTCCGCGATCCGGCGCAGCAAGGCGGTGCGCTCAGCCACCGAAGCGCGTCCCCACGGCCCGTCCAGCGCGGCGCGCGCCGCAGCGACCGCGGCGTCGACCACGTCCGGCCCAGCTTCGTGGACGTGCGCGACGAGCGACCCGTCGACCGGGTCGAGCTTCTCGAAGGTGCGCCGCCCGGCGACCCGGGTCCCGCCGACGACGTTGTGGAGTTCCGCAGCCATGGGACTGACCGTAGGGACGCCAGGAATGCCTGGCCAATGCTCTTTGCCGCCGCTGCCATAGCCGTCCGGACATGCCTCGGCCATGCCCCTCCCGGCATGGCTTTCGCCGGAATGAGCATTGGCCAGGCATGACAGCGGCGGCGAAGGATGGATCCCGTGAGCTATCCGAACGTCGATCGCGACTACAGCGCGCAGGCCACGGTGACCGAGACCGAGTTCGATGCCGTGATGGCCCGCTACCGGTCCGCCTCCGAATCGGCCGTCGCCGGTCTGGACGGCCACGCCGGTCTGGCTTTCGACCCGCTCAGCGATGAACGGCTGGACGTCTGGGGCACCTCGCCGGGGCAGTCGCGCCCCGTCGTGCTCGCCGTCCACGGCGGCTACTGGCGCATGCTCTCGCGACAGGACACCGCGTTCATGGCAAGGGTGCTGGCCGACGCCGGAATCGCCACCGTCGTGCCCGACTACACGCTCGCTCCGACTGCGACCCTGGAAGAGATCGTGCGCCAGGTCCGCGCCGCAGTCGCCTGGGTCTACCGCTACGGCGCGGCCCACGGCCTCGACCCGGACCGCATCCACGTCGTCGGCAGCTCAGCCGGAGGCCACCTGACCGCGATGACCGCCGTCGGCGGCTGGCACCGCGCCGCCGGACTGCCCGAGGACGTCGTCAAAGGCGCGATGGCGATCAGCGGCCTCTTCGACCTCCGCCCGCTGGTCGAGTCCTTCGCCAACGCCTGGCTGACCCTCGACGCCATGCGCGCGGAAGCCCTCAGCCCGATCTTGCTGCCCCCGGGCACCGCGCCCCTGCACGTCGCGGTCGCCGAACACGAAGCCGCCGGATTCCACCGCCAAAGCAAGGCCTTCCAAGCACATTGGCCCGTCGCTCGTTCTCACACCGTCGTGCCCGCAAGGAACCACTTCGACGTCTTCCTCGACCTGGCCGACCCCGGCTCCGCACTCAGCCGCGCCCTCATCGAGCTGGTCCGCCCATGACGGTGGAGCCCGCCCCGGCCAGTACTGTCGCCGGAATGGAGATGCCCCGCCTGCTCGACGGCCGCCTCAAGCTCAGGCACCTCGTGCTGGCGGACACCCTCACCGAGCAGGGCAGTGTCGTCGGCGCGGCCGCCGCGCTGCACGTCACGCAGCCAGTCGTCACGCGCGGTCTGCACGACCTCGAAGCCATCCTCGGCGTGCCGCTCTACGAACGCGGCCCGCGCGGCATCACGCCCACCGAGTTCGGCACCGCGTTCACCGAACACGCACGCGCCGTCCTCGCCCAGCTCACGCACGCGGCGCGACACGTCGTCGAGATCGCCGACGCGACACGCGGCCGGGTCGTCGCGGGCATCCACCTCGCGGGCTCAAACCTGCTGCTGCCGCGCGCCATCGCGCACCTGAAGGAAGACCACCCGCTGGTCACTGTCGTCGTCCGGGAGGGAACGCCCGAATCGCTGCTTGTGGAACTGACCGCGGGCCGAGTGGACGTGATCGTCGGCCGGCTGAGCGGGCCCGGCACCGAAGGCACGCGGCGTCAAGCGCTGTACCAGGAATCGATCCGCGTCGTCGCCGGTGCACACCATCCGCTCGCCACCCGCGAGAGTGTTTCGCTGGAGGATCTCGCCGACTTCCCGTGGATCGTGCCCGGCACCGAAACGATGCTGCGCCAGGAACTGGAAAGCCTCTTCGCGCAGCACGGCCTCGATCTGCCCGCCAACCGCGTCGAGGCCACGTCGTTCCTCACCGTCCGGCAGCTGCTCACCGAGACCGCCATGGTCGCCGCGCTCCCCGGCCTGCTCGGCATGGACGACCCGCGCCTGGTCACCCTGCCGACGCCGCTGGAGAACATCGGCCACAGCGTCGGCCTGACCCTCGCCGCCGGACGCAGGCTGAACCCGGCCACCCAGGCGCTGATCACGTCCCTGCACACCGTCGCCGCGCAGATCGAAGACGCTTGACGCCTTCTGCCGCTTTCTTGACGACCGACGTCAAGCCGTGATACCTCATTGGTCCGCCGCGGAGGGAGCGTTCCATGGGTTACCGCTTGTCCACCGTCGATCCGGCCCGCACCGCGCTGGTCGTCATCGACATGCAGCACGACTTCCTGGCTCCGGGCGCCCCGCTGGAATCCCCGGCCGGACGCGCCATGATCCCCGTCCTCAACGACACCGTCCGCTTCTGCCGCGACGCGGGCATCGCCGTGTTCTTCACCGCCCACGTCCACCGTCCCGACGGCTCCGACATGGGCCGGTTCGCCGACCTGTACCCGCCGATCGCTCAAGGCCAAGCACTCATCGAGGGAACTCCCGGCGCCGCCTTGTATTCCGAAGTGGACCGCCGCCCCGACGAACCGCTGATCCCCAAGCACCGCTACAGCGCCTTCTACGGCACCGATTTCGCAATGCAGCTCCGCGGACGCGGAGTGGACACGCTGATCGCCGCCGGAGTGACCACTGAGGACTGTGTCCACGCCACCATCCGCGACGCGATGTTCCGCGACTTCCGCACCGGGGTGCTGTCCGACGCCTGCGCCACCTACGACCACCCCGACCTGGGCCACGGCGCGATGTCCGCCGCCGAGGTGCACGCCGCCACGCTGGTCGTACTGGCCCAGTCCACCGCGGACGTCCTGACCAGCGCCGAACTCAAGACCCTCACCCTCACCACGAAACCCTGACCCCACCCGCGGAGTCGCGTCGGCGTCTGGAGGGCAACGGGACCGCCCCCCAGGCGGTCGCGTTGCCCTCCAGACGCCGACCTCACGGCGACTCCGCACGCGGCGGCGAAGCCGACGCCAAAGCCACAGCCACAGCGTCGTGCGAGTGAATCCACTCCACCGTCTCGTCAATCCGCCTCAGCGCGACGTCCCTGGCGTCGGCCGCCGGACCGTCCGGCAAATGCAGCAGCGCGTTCGCCACCCACGAACTCCGCTGCACCGCCCGGGTCCGCGGCCGCCGCAGCTTCTCGTACCGGGCGAGCGCCGTCTCGCGTGAGTCCCGGGCGAGACACTCGGCGAGCGTCACGGCATCCTCGATCGTCTGGTTCGCGCCCTGCCCGTGGTGCGGCAGCATCGCGTGCGCCGCGTCGCCGAGCAGCACCACGCCGCCTCGATGCCAGCGGTTGAGCGGATTCTGGCTGAACAACCCCCAACGCTGATACAACGTCGTCGCTCCGACCATCTCGCGCACCGCCGGATGCCAGCCCTCGAAGGCCGCCTCGATCCGCTCCCGGGGAATGTCCTCGGTCCACGACGCTCCCGCCCACTCGGCCGGTTCGTCCAGCACCGCAAGGAAATTCACCACCGACCCGTCGCCGATCGCGTAATGCAGCAAATGCCCGCCCGGCCCCAGCCAGAACTGCATCGCCCCCGCGTCCGGCAGCGACGGCAACTGCGACACCGGCACCAGCCCGCGAAACCCGCTCGAACCCGAGTACCGGGCAAGCGGCGAGTCATCCACCCACGCGCGCACGGTCGAATGGACCCCGTCCGCCCCCACCACGACATCAGCGGTTTCGCTTGTCCCGTCGGCACATTCGAGCCGATACCCGGTCCCGTCCGCGACCACTCCGGTCACCCGCCGGCCAAGATGGACCTTGCCCCACGCGTCAGCCAGAATCCGCTGCAAATCCGCCCGATGCACCCCGAAATACGGCCCGCCGAACCGTTCTTCATAGGCATCCCCGATCGGAAACGCGACCACCCGCCGCCCGTCCCGCCAATGCCGGTAAACCAATTCCGTCGGCACCGCCGAACACGCCGCCAGCTCGTCCCGCAACCCCAGCCGCCGCATCACCCGGGACCCGTTGGCAGCCAACGCCACCGCGGCCCCGACCTCCCGCAATTCGGCCGAGCGCTCGTACACTTCCGCCCCGATCCCGCGCTGCCGCAACGCGAGCGCGAGCGTCAGCCCGCCGATCCCGCCGCCGACGATCGCCACCGAGAGTGCTTTGCCCGCCATCGACCCTCCTCCGCCATGTACCGATCGGTACATGGATGGACGGTACGGCGTACCGATCAGTACAGTCAAGGGGTGGATTCCGGAACCGGCCGCCGCGCCGAACTGCTGCAGCAAGCCGTGGGCTACCTCGCGACGCACGGCATCGCGGACCTGTCGCTCGCGCCGATGGGCGAAGCGCTGGGGACGAGCAAGCGGATGCTGCTGTACTACTTCGGCAGCCGGGAAAACCTGATCACCGAAGCGATCGCCGCGAGCCGCCCGGACGTCACCGAGCTGTTCCGCTCCGTGCACGACGAAGAGTCCCTCGCCGCCGCGGCCCTCGCCCTGTGGCAAGCGATCACCCGGGGCCGCCAGCAACGGCCGATCCACATCCTGTTCCAGGTACTGGCCCTGGCCCCGACGCAACCGGAGCGATACCTGGAAGTCGCCCGGGAAACGATCACCGCGATGGTGGATCCTTTGGTGCCGGTGTACCGCAGCCTGGGCTACGCCGAGCCCGATGCATCGGCGCGGGCGAGTCTGCTGATCTCGGGGCTGAGGGGGCTGTGCCTGGACCGGATCGTGACCGGGGACGAGGAACGAATCGAGATCGCGGCCCGGGCGTTGATCGCTACCGCGGTGGCGCCGCCCGCCCCACAAACGTGAAAGGCTTTGTCTGCATCAGATAACCTTGCCCGGTGAGCATCTCGGACTTGACCCGCGCCGTGGTCCACGCGGCGATGATGGAGCACGACGAGTACGGCGCAGAGGCTTTCTGCACGGAATACGGATTCGAGATCGGGTGTGAATACGTCCTCGTCAACGGCGAGCACCGCTACGGAATCCAAGCCTTGGCCGCCGCCGCACATGCCTTCTTGCCCGGGCACATCCCGCTCACACCGGCCGAGGTCGCTGATGTCGGGGCAGTGCGGAAGAAGCTCACGGCGCTCAAATTCACGGTGGAGACGCGACGGCTGCCAAATTGGACCCGGAACGACCTGATCCTGGCGTGCGCCTTGTTGTTCGAGAACAACCGGGAGGCAGCGAGCGCCCGCGACTCACGTGTTCGCCAACTGTCGCACCTTCTGCGCTCCGCTGTCGCTCCAGACGAGTACGGCGACAAGTTCCGCTCAGCCCGCAGTGTCCAGGACAAACTGCGCGACTTGCAGACTCGTCTGCGAGAGCACACCGAGGCACCGGCCCGAGGCAGCGAACTGGCCGACGAGGTGCTGCGCGAGTTCGAGCGGAACCAGAAGGAGATGCAGGAGAAAGCAGAGGAAATCCGGTCCGAGATGGATCGCGGGGCGTGGGCCTTGTTCTCCGCGGAGGGCAAGCGGAAGTACGACGGCAACGGCGGCTACCCCGACGTGCTCGGCGACCAGTACGTCTACGACAATCTCGTCTCGAACTCGCTCCAGATGCGCGTCGGAGACCTCGTCGTGCTGTGGGACGCCGAACAGGTGCACGGGGTCAGCCGGATCGAGCGGATCGATTCCCAGCCCGACGTTCTCAAGCCGAAACAAGTGTGTCCGAACTGCGGCCGGAGCTACTTCGAGCCGCGCAAGACCCGGCACCCTCGATACCGCTGCCGGCACGACAACTGCCGGCACGAGTTCGACGAGCCGCGAGCGGAGACGCGGTCGGTCACTCAGTTCGTCGCGACCTACGGCACCGGCTACCGTCCGGCCGACGGATCCATCTCCCGCGACCAGGTGCACGCGCGACTGCGCGACAAAGCTGCGCAGAACGCGATCCGCCGCCTCGACCACGCCGCGATGCTGACGCTGCTCGAAGACTCGACCGTCTCCGTGCCGCCGCGCAAGCCCCGCAAGCGGAAAACCCCGGTCGGCGGGCATCGCGAAGGAAAGACCAAGATCCGCCTCGGCCAAGCTTCGTTCCGGGACAACCTGCTCGCGGAGCACGGTGCACGATGCGCGATCACCGGACCGTGCCCCGACGCGGCACTCGAAGCGGCCCACCTGATTTCGTTCGCCAAGAACGAGTCACACGAGAACGGCCTGCTCCTGCGCGCCGACGTGCACAAACTGTTCGACCGAGGTCTGCTGGCCGTCCATCCCGACACGTTGCGCGTGGAGATCGCCCCCGCACTGGCAGGCTACGGCTACTACAACGATTTCGAAGGCGTGTCGATCCCTGAAGGTCTGGATCGCGCCGTGGTGCGAGACCTCTACCTCACGGTCACCGCCAAGTGGAAGGAAGAGTAGCTAGCCTTCAAGCACCGCAGGCAACTCAGCCACCGACCCCAGCACGTGCGTAGCCCCATGCGCCCGCAAAGTCGCCTCGTCATGCGCCCCCGTCAACACCCCAGCAGCCACCGACGCGCCGGCCCGTCGCCCGGTCAGCATGTCGAACCCGGTATCCCCCGCCACCGCGACAGCGCGCACATCGGTGATCCCCAACCGCAGCACCGCAGTCAGCACCATGTCCGGAAACGGCCGACCACGACCACCCGCATCAGCCGGGCACACCACCAGATCCGCCAGTTCCGTCCACCCGAGCCGCCGCAGCAAGGCATCTCGCGTCCGAGCCGAGAAACCCGTGCTCAGGCACACCCGACGCCCCTGCGCACGCAACTTGTCGATCGCTTCCTCCGCACCAGGAAGCGGCGCGGCAACCTCAACCGCCTGCGAAGCGAACGTGCTCTCGAAAACTCGATTAGCCTTCTCCGCAACCCCCGCAGCAGGGAACAGCGCCCGAAAAACCTCGATCTTCGACTGCCCCATAGTGTCGCGAACGTAGGCATCCACATCCTCCCGCTCCGGAGAATCGGAAGGCACCCCCACCGCCTCCAGCGCAGCGGAAAAAGCCGCCTCGACAGCACCGTCGTCCCGGACCGTCGTGCCGGCCATGTCCAGCACGACCAGCTCCACGCCTCGCGTCATCGGACCCCCTCCACTTCCCGCCCGGTCACCGCGTGCACCGCGCTGATCAGGGCCATCGTCTCGATGTCGGCCGCGCTGCAGCCGCGCGAAAGGTCGTGCAGCGGCGCTGCCACGCCTTGCAGGATCGGCCCCAGCGCGGTCGCTCCGCCAAGCCGTTCAGCGATCTTGTAAGCGATGTTCCCCGCGTCGAGATTGGGGAACACCAACACATTCGCCCGCCCCGCCACCGTCGACCGCGGTGCCTTGGCCACCCCGACCGCATCCACGACAGCGGCGTCGAATTGCAATTCGCCGTCCACATCCACACCGGGCAGCCGTTCCCGCACCAGCGACGTCGCCTGACGAACCTTGTCCACCGCCGAATGCTTAGCGCTGCCTTGGGTGCTGAACGACAGCATCGCCACAACCGGCTCAGTCCCGGTCAAAGCACGGTGCGTCGACGCCGCGCCGACCGCGATATCCGCCAAAGCATCCGCGTCCGGCTCCGGAACCACGGCACAGTCGGCGAAAGTGAGCGACCGGCCGTCCTGCAACAACATCAGGAAGCAACTGCTCAAAGTCCGCACACCCGGCGAGAGGCCGACAATCCGCAACCCAGCCCGAAGCACATCAGACGTCGGCCGCGTCGCACCGGCCAGGCACGCATCCACCCGCCCGAGCGCAAGAAGCGCGGCAGCGAGGGCAACGGGATCATTGCGAACCGTCTCCACCCGGTCAGGAAACGCAGTAGCCAGCCGCGCGAGGACAGCCTCGTCGGCAGCCAGCTCGGCGGTGTCCAGCAAAGGCGGAAGAACCACCCGAAGCTCCGCCGCGACAGCAGCGATCTCCGCCGCAGGCCCCACCAGCACCGGCTCGATCTCGCCGCGCTCAACCAGACGCGCAGCCGCCGTGACGGCGCGCGGATCGGCGCCGTCGGCAAGCGCGATCCGCGGGCGGGCGTCACCGACGCGCTCCCGCCAGGTTTCGGCCAGAGGGGCCATGGTCATCTCGCAAACTCCCTCGCGGACGGCAGTGCTCCCCGAGCAGGATCGCGGCCCCTGGCCCCAAGCGACAGAGCCAGAACAGTGCCCGTTGACAGGTCCAGAAGGCCCCGTGACTGGACCCGTCGACCGAGCGGTTTCTGGCACTTTCGCGGTGGCCAGCCGTCCCGCACTCTCGGTCGGACCACACACAGCAGATGGGAGCAGGCGATGAAGATCGGTGTGCCTCGCGAGGTCAAGAACCACGAATACCGGGTGGCGGCGACGCCTGCCGGAGTACACGAGTTCACCTCGGCGGGCCACGAGGTCTTCGTGGAGCGCGGCGCGGGCGAGGGCTCGTCCATCCGCGACGAGGACTACACGGCCGCCGGCGCGAAGCTGCTCGACCACGCGGACGACGTGTGGGGCACCGCGGACATGGTGCTGAAGGTCAAGGAGCCGGTCGCCGAGGAGTACCACCGGCTGCGTTCCGACCAGCTGCTCTTCACCTACCTGCACCTCGCCGCGAGCGAGCCCTGCACGAAGGCCCTGCTCGACGCGGGCACGACCTCGGTGGCCTACGAAACGGTCCAGCTGCCCAACGGCTCCCTTCCGCTGCTCTTCCCGATGAGCGAGGTAGCCGGACGGCTGGCCCCGCAGGTCGGCGCGCAGACGCTGATGCGCGTCAACGGCGGGCGCGGCGTGCTGATCGGCGGCGTCTCCGGAGTGCCGCCGGCCCGCGTGGTCGTGCTGGGCGCGGGCGTCGCCGGGATGAACGCGGTCGCCGTCGCGGCCGGGACCTGGGGCGACGTCGTGCTGTTCGACAAGAACGTCGACAAGCTCCGCGCCGCCGACCGGATGTACCAGGGCCGCATCCGCACCGCCGCCGCGAACTCGTACGCGATCGAGCAGGCGGTGCTCGAGGCCGACCTGGTGATCGGCGCGGTGCTCGTCCCGGGCGCGAAGGCCCCGAGCCTGGTGTCCAACGAGACGGTCTCCCGGATGAAGCCGGGCAGCGTGCTGGTGGACATCTCGATCGACCAGGGCGGCTGCTTCGAGGACTCGCGCCCGACGACCCACGCCGACCCGACCTTCCGGGTCCACGAGTCGGTCTTCTACTGCGTGGCCAACATGCCGGGCGCGGTCCCGCACACCTCCACGCACGCGCTCACCAACGTCACGCTCCCCTACGCGCTGGAGATCGCGAACAAGGGCCTCCGCACCGCAGTGCGGGACACGCCGGAACTCCGCGGCGGCGTGAACACGGTGGCCGGGGCGCTGACCTACGAGCCGGTCGCGCTCGCGCACGGCCTGCCCGTCACCGACGTCGCCGACGCGCTGGCCTGAGCCCGGTCGGCGTGGCGCGGGGTGGGAAAACCGGCCACTGCGAGTTACGTTTCAGCCCGCCCCGCTCCACGCCGGCCACTTGGGAGAGCGCACTTGCCACGCACGTTGATCGAGATCGACCGCTCGTCGGACGAACCGCTGTACCGCCAGGTCCGGCGGGCGATCGAGCACGGGATCGCCATCGGCACGTTCGACCCGGCCCGCCGGCTGCCGAGCTCGCGGGAACTGGCCGTCGAACTGGGCGTTTCCCGCAACACGATCAACCTCGCCTACCAGGAGCTGGTCGCCGAGGGGTACGTGGAAAGCCGCGAGCGCAGCGGACTGTTCGTCAACGGCGAGATGCGCCCGCACTGCGCGGTGGAGGAACGGGACACCGAATCGCGCATCGACTGGGCGGCGCGGGTGCGCCGGTTCCCGGACGCTGACATACCGCACATCGAGAAACGCACCGACTGGGCGAGTTATCCGTACCCGTTCCTCGCTGGACAGGTCGACATCACCGCATTCCCGGCCCGATCCTGGACGCGCTGCCTACGCGACGCCCTCTACCGGCCGCACGTCTTCCACAGCCTGCAGGACAGCGTCGGCTCCGACGACCCGATGCTCGTCGAGATGGTGTGCCGCCAGCTGCTGACCACCCGAGGCATCGAGGCCGACCCCGACGAAGTCCTGATCACCGTCGGCTCGCAGCAGGGCCTCGACCTCCTCGGCCGGGTCCTGCTGGGACCGGATCAGGTCGTAGCCATCGAAAACCCGGGCTACCTCGACGCACGGCACATCTTCCTCCGCACCGGCGCCCGCGTGACCGGAATCGACGTCGACGCCCGCGGCCTCCAACCGCCGGAGTCCCTCGACGGCGTCGACCTTCTCTACCTCACCCCCAGCCACCAGCACCCGACCAACGCGACCCTCAGCATCGGCCGCCGGCGCCAGCTCCTCGCCCAGGCCGCCGCGTCCGGCACGGTCGTCGTCGAAGACGACTACGACAGCGAATTCCGCTACCAGGGCAGCCCCACCCCGGCGTTGAAGGCGCTCGACAACACCGGCGACGCCGTCTACCTCGGCACCTTCTCCAAATTCCTCTCCCCCGGGCTCCGCCTCGGTTACCTGGTCGGCCCCCGCGAGCTGGTGCGCGCACTGCGCGAGGCCCGCCGGTACGTCCTGCGCCACCCGCCCGGCCAGCTGCAACGGGCACTGGCGCTGCTGATAGAAAGCGGCGAGTACCACCGTTCCCTGCGCCGCTACCGCACGAAACTGATGCGCAAATGGACCGCCACCTGTGCCGCGGTCACCGAGTACCTGCCGTGGGCGCAAGGCCCGTACCCGCCCGGCGGCGTCAGCCTCTGGATGACCGGACCGTCCGAACTGGACTGCCGCCTCCTCGTGGAACGCGCGGAAGAACTGGGCATCCTCATCGAACCCGGCGACATCTTCTTCCTCGGCGACGACCCGCCGCGCAACCACTTCCGCATCGGCTTCTCCGCCACCCCGCCGGCGGCGATCGACCCCGGGATCCGGCTGCTCGGCGACCTCTGCCGGGAGCTGCTCGACAGCTGACCCGCCCCGGCCGCCGGACGGTACGTGAGGGCCACCCTGGGGGAATCAGATTCCCTCAGGGTTCCCCTCACGTACCGTCGACGTGCCACGAGACAACCCCGGCAGGCGCGCTGACTGGCACCATGCGCGGGTCGCTTTCTGGACCTGTTCGCGGGCCGGCTCCCCCGGCACTGTCGTGGGGGCAGGACACGTGGACAAGGAGGTCCCATCGTGGGCGAACCCGCTGTATCCGCTCGTCCGGCTCCCGACCTGGTGGTGCTCGGGGGCACGGTGCTGACCCTGGACCGGGGCGGGACGCGGGCGTCCGCGCTCGCCGCCCGCGACGGCCGGATCACCGAAATCGGCGACGACCGCTCGATCGCCGCCCTCGCCGGTCCCGGAACGACAGTGCTCGACCTGGCCGGGCGCACCGTCGTCCCGGGTTTCGTGGAGTCGCACAACCATCCGTCGTTCTTCGGCATGACACTGGCCGCCCCGGTCGACGCCGGAAGCCCGCCCAACGACCGGATCAGCGACATCGCCGGCCGCGTCCGGCAGGCGGCGCGCGACTTCGGCCCCGGCGAATGGATCAAGGGTTTCCGTTACGACGACACGCTCCTAGCCGACAACCGGCATCCCACCCGGCACGACCTGGACCCGGCTTCGCCGCGCAACCCGGTCCTGCTCACCCACGTGACCGGCCACTTCAGCGTGGCGAATTCCGCCGCCCTGAACGCCGTCGGCATCACCGCGGCCACTCCCGACCCGCCTGGCGGGGTCATCGCCCGCGACGAACGCGGCGAACCGACCGGACTCCTCATCGAGACCGCGGCGTTTCTCGTCAACTCAGCGATGCCCTCGCAAGGCCTCGACGAACTGGCCGAAGCACTTCAGCTGGCCGACGCCGAGTACCTGCGGAACGGCGTCACTTCGGTGCACGACACCGGGGTCGGCCTGATCGGCGGCGGGCAAGAATTCGCCGCGTACCGGATGCTGACCCGCGCCGGAAAGCTGCACACCCGCATCCACGGCTACCTCTTCCACACCATCCTGCCCGGCCTCGCCGAAGGCACTCCCGAACCGCCGGACAAGTCCCATCCTGACGGATTCACCATGAACGGCGTCAAGATCGTCGCGGACGGTTCGATCCAGGGCCGCACCGGCTGCCTGGCCGAGGGCTACACCTGCGCCCCCGACGAGCACGGCATGATGCTGCTCGAACCGGACGACCTGTCCCGCCGCATCGCCGCGCTCGACGCCGCGGGCTGGCAGGTCGCCGTGCACGGCAACGGCGACGCGGCGATCGACGCCATCATCGACGGTTACGCCCGCCTCGGCGCGCCTGAAGGCACCGGCCGTCGGCATCGGATCGAACACTGCCAAACCGCCCGCGAAGACCAGCTCGACCGGATGGCCGAAAACGGCATCGCCGCGTCCTTCTTCATCAAGCACGTCTACTACTGGGGCGACCGGCATCGGGACGTTTTCCTCGGCCCGGAACGCGCCCGCCGGATCAGCCCGCTCGCGTCGGCCCGCTCGCGCGGAATCCACTTCGGACTCCACTCCGACACCCCGGTCACGCCGGTGCCGCCGCTGGAAGGCATCTGGTGCGCCGTCGCCCGGCAGACCAGCAGCGGCCAGCTGCTAGGCCCGGAACAGGCGATCGACGTCGAGGCCGCCCTGCGCGGCTACACGATCGACGCCGCCTATCTGGCTGGCGAGGAAGAGCTCAAGGGCAGCCTCGAAATCGGCAAGCTCGCCGATCTCATCGTGCTGTCCGAGGATCCGACCACAGTGGACCCGAGCCGGATCCGGGACCTGACCGTCGACGCCACGGTGATCGGCGGCCAGCTGGTCTGGCAACGCGATCCGATCCCGACGGGGGATGCCCGATGATCCGCAGCTGGCCGAGCCTGTGCATCGGGCTCGGTTTCCCCGCGGTAGCGATCCTCGGCGGAATCCCGCTGGTGGCGGGCTCGCCCGCGACGGTCGCCGGGTTCCCGCTGGTGTTCTTCTGGATGTTCCTCTGCTTCCCGCTGACCACCCTGTGCCTGTGGATCAGCTGGCGGTTCTTCGACCGTCGGCACTACCCGGCCGACAAGCCCGCGGCGAAGGAGGACCAGTAATGCTGATTCTCATTGTCGCCGTCGTCATGGGACTGTCGATCCTGCTCGCGCTCTGGGCGGGCCGCTCCTCGCGCGGCGGCGGGATCTCCGAATTCCTGGTCGGCGGCCGCTCGTTCCCGCCGTGGCTGCTGTACTTCCTGGCCGTCGGCGAGGTGTACAGCATCGGCACGATGATCGGCTTCCCGAGCGGGATCTACGCCCACGGCGCGAGCTACGGAATCTGGTTCCTCGGCTACATCCTGCTCGCTTATTCGCTGGGCTATTTCCTCGCCCCGCTGGTCTGGCGCGCGGCGCGCAAGCACGACGCGATGACCGTCCCGGACGTCTTCGGCCGCCACTACGGCAGCCGGACCCTGGAGCTGATCACCTGCGTCACGATGCTGATCGCGCTCGTTCCGTGGGGCCAGTACCAGTTCATCGGCCTGCAGGTGGTGCTGAGCAACCTCGGGCTGAAACTCACGCCCGTGCAGTGCGTCCTGCTGGCCGGGATCATCGCGTTCGCCTACATCGCCGTGTCCGGCATCCGCTCCCCCGCGTTCGTGTCGATCCTCAAGGACGCGTTCATGCTGCTCGGCGTCGTGCTCGTCGGGCTCGCCGCGGTGCTGGCCGCGGGCGGGACGTCCGGGGTGACCGGACCGGAGGCGCTGGCCAGGGCGCAAACCACGATGGGCGGCCAGGACCTGTGGTTCGCGATGACCACGATCCTGTTCCAGAGCGTGGTTTTCTACCTCGGTTTCGGCGGCGCGTACGTGTTCCCGGCGCGTTCGGAACGGGCGGTGAAGAGTTCGACGGTGTGGATGCCGCTGTACATGCTGATCTATCCGTTCCTCGTCTTCGCCGCCTACTACGGGCTGAAACAGCACCCGGGCCTGAAGAATCCGAACACCGTCTTCATGGTGACGGCAAAAGGTCTTCTGCCGGAACCGGTTCTGGGCCTCGTGGCCGCCGGTGCCGCCTTGTCCGGCGTGCTGGTGCTGTCCGCGACAGCATTGGCGATCGGCGGCATGGTCAGCCGCAACCTGGCCCCGAACGTCCGCCCCGCCGCACAACGGCGTTGGACGGTCGTGGCGGTGGCGGTGTTCCTGGTGCTCGCAGCAGTGCTCACGCTGACCGCCTCGACGCTCATGCTCACCGTGCTGAACCTGACCTACAACCTGCTCGCCCAGGTCGTGCCGGGCTGGCTGGCGATCCTGTTCGCCCGTCGGGTCCGCACCGCCGCCATCGCGACCGGCATGGTGGTCGGCGTGGTCACCGCGGTCGTCCTCTACGCGACCGGCGTCACGCTAGGCGGCCTCAACACCGGATTGGTGTCGATGGGCGTCAACATGGTGATCGTGTTCGGCTGGAGCCTGCTCGCCCCGGGCAAGCGCCGCTCTCCGATCGCCTTGGAGCGCAACGAACCGGCCGCGGTCTCGCCGGTCGCGCAACCGGCGGGCTAGCGACGCGCCATCAGATCGAGGATCTCGCGGAAAGCACGGAACCCCGTGCCTTCCGCGGCGTCCAGCGCCACGCTGCGGCGGTAGTACGCACTGAGATCCAGCCCGACCCCGATGCCGTACACCTCCGTCTCGCTCCGCTCCAGCCCATCGGCCACCCGCACGAGATGGCGATCGAGGTAACGCTCCTCGTTGGCCAGCACGGTCGCGCCGTCCATCGGACTTCCGTCCGACAGCACGAAAACCAGCCGCCGCCGCGCCTCGCACGCCCGCGCCCGTTCAGCCGCCCACGTCAACGCCTCGCCGTCGATACCCTCGCGGAACAGGTCGGCTTTGAGCAACGCCGCGACGTCCCGCCGAGCGCGCCGCCACGGCGTCGCAGCGTCCTTGAACACCAGATGCCGACGCTCGTTGAGCCGCCCGGGCTGTTTCGGCCGTCCGGCGCGCATCCAGTCCCGCCGCGCTCGTCCGCCGTGCCAGGCGCCCGTGGTGAAGCCGAGAATCTCGCAACTGGAACCGGCGAGATCGAGCGCGCGAGCGAAGAGATCAACCAGCACCGCAACGGTTTCCCGGTGCGCCTTCATCGAACCTGAGCAGTCGATCAGGAACGTCACCAGCACGTCCGCGACCGGTTCCGTCCGCTCGACCCGGAACACGCGATGGTCCGCGGGCGTCGCGATCAACCGCGCGAGGGCACGGCCGTCGATCTGGCCTTCCTCCTGCGCGCCGTCCCACCCGGACCGCTCCGGCTCAGCGAGCACCGCGGTGAGCTCCCGCGCGAGCCGAGCCACGTTGACGCCCTGCTTCGCAACCCGAGCGTCGAGCCGTTCGCGCAGCTCCCGCAGCAATTCCGGACGCACCAACGGTCCCGCCCGATCCTCGCGGTCGTACGCGGTGGTGAAAACCCGATACTGCCCGGCCGCCACCGGTCCTTTGTGGTCGCCGAGGCCCGCGATACCGCCTTCCTCGCTGCCGGTTTCGTCGTCGAAATCCAGCAGCAGCGCGTACGCCGCGGCTTCCGCTTCGTCCTCGTCCTCTTCGGACTTCTCCGGCTCCAGCAACGCGGCGACCGCTTCAGCCAGCGCCCGCGCGTGTTCGGCGAACGCGGCCTGATCAGCGCGATGCCGCCGAAGCCCAGCCAACTGCACACCAAGCATCGGCGCGATGGCCGCCCGAGTCGCCTCGATCAGATCCTCAGTCTCTTCCACGACCGGCTCGCCAGTGATCCGAGCCCGCGCGACCTGCGCGACGGTGTAAATCAGCACGCCGCGCGCCGTCTCGGTCAGTCCACTGTGGTGCGCCGACAGCGACCAGCGTTCGTGCCGCCGCCGCACATTCGCTGTGACACCGGGAAAACCGGCCGGAACCAAGGACTCAACCCGGAACTGCTCCAGCAACTCGAACAGCAGCCGCTCGACGCCGCCGTCGGGCCGCAACCGCTTGTGCAGCGCCCGATCGGACCGGCTCAGGTGCAACGCCATCCCGTCCGCCGCGCCGCGAAAGGACCGCAGATCTTCGTCGTCGGCCAGCAAATGCGGCGCGGGCATCGGCACCGGACGGGTCCCGCGATGCAGGCGCCCGCCCCGGAAATGCGCGTCCGGCGACCCGCTGACCGCCCGGATCGCCGCCGCGGACAGCTCCTCGACCTGCTGGCGCCGCCGCGTCTCGGGCGTGCTCACGCCGCGGCCAGCTCCTGGTCGAAGCACCGCTGGAAGTACTCGGCGACGACCGGGCGTTCGGCCTCGTCGCATTTGTTCAGGAACGTCAACCGAAACGCCAGCGCCGGGTCGGTGAAGATCTCGCAGTTCTCCGCCCACGTGATGACCGTGCGCGGCGACATCAGCGCCGACAGATCACCGGCCCGGAACCCTTCGCGGGTCAGCCCGGCGACCGCCACCATCGCCTCGATCACCTGCGCGGACAAGCCCGGCACGCGCGCCCGCACAATCGCGGTTTCCTCTTCGGGGGCCAGATAATCCAGCGCCGCGACGATGTTCCACCGGTCGATTTGCGCGTGGTTGAGCCGCTGCACGCCGTGGTAAAGCCCGTTGAGATTGCCCAGCCCCACGGTGTTGGCCGTGGCGAAAAGCCGGAAACCCGAATGCGGGCGCAGCACGGTGTTGCTGTCGATCAGGGTGAATTTGCCGTCCCGTTCGAGCAGCCGCTGGATGACGAACATGACGTCCGGCCGTCCCGCGTCGTACTCGTCGAGGATCAGCGCCGTCGGCCGCCGCAGCGACCACGGCAGGATTCCCTCGCGGAATTCGGTGACCTGCTTGCCTTCGCGCAGCACCACCGCGTCCTTGCCGACGAGGTCGAGGCGGCTGATATGGCCGTCGAGATTCACCCGCAGACAAGGCCAATTCAGCCGCGCGGCGACCTGTTCGACGTGCGTGGACTTGCCGGTGCCGTGCAATCCCTGCACGAGCACGCGCCGGTTGTGCGCGAACCCGGCCAGCAACGCGAGCGTCACGTCCGGGTTGAAGCGGTACGCCGGATCGATCTCGGGCACGTGCTCGTCGGGTTCGGCAAAGCACGGGACTGTCATGGACGAATCAAGACCGAACGCCTCGCGCACGGCGATCCGGGCGTCGGGACCGTTGCCGCTCAACGGGTTCATCGGGGGACCTCCGTCAGGACGGGATGCTGTCGGCGTCGTCGGCCGACCCCTCGGCCTCGACCTCCTTGATCGCTTCGGCGGCCCGCTGCAACGCGGGAAGCGCCTGCAAGGCCTTGTCGGCGGTGAGCCGCATGACCGGGGCCTGCACCGCCACCGCCAGGTTGGACCGGCCGGTGCGGCTGGGCACCAGCACCGCCACGCACACGAGCCCGGGCAGGAATTCCTCGTCGTCCAGCGCGAAACCGTCGCGCCGGATGCGGGCGAACTCCTCCTCCAGCGCGTCGAGATCGGTGACGGTCTTGGCGGTGTACTGCTTGAGCGGAGCGTGCGCCAGGAGCTTGCGCCGCTGCGCCGGGCTCATCTGGGACAGGATGATCTTGCCGCTGGCCGAGCAGTGGATCGGCACGCGCGAACCGGGCCGCAGGTAGAACCGCAATGGCTCAGGAGTTTCGACGCGGTCGAGGTAGACGATCTCGCTGCCGGACAGCGCGGTGATGTTGCAGCTCTCCCCCAGCTCGTCGACCAGGTGGTTGAGCACCGCGCGGCGCGCGCCGTGATGCGTGGCGTTGAGCAGCAGGTTCTCCGCGAGGCGGCGCAGCCGGTCGCCGGTGCCGTAATGCCGCCCGTCGGCCTGGCGCACGAGCAGTCCCGCGCCTTCCAGCTGCTGCAGCATCCGGTGCAGCGTCGGCTTCGGCAGGCCGGTCTCCTCGACCAGGCCCTGCAGCGTCACCAGCTGGTCCTTCGCCGCGATCAGCTCGAGCAGCGCGAACAGCCGCATGGTCGGGGTGTCTCCGTCGAGGCCCGCGCCGTCCGGCTCGCGCACGAGTTCCACGGCGCTGGTCTTCCGCAACTCACTCACGTTCCGAAAACTAGCACATCCTGTCTCGTTTTCCATCAACTGCCGGTTGACCTCCCGCGCATGGCGTCCTATCGTCCATCGCGTTCAGCTTTCACGAACCTCACGTACCGAAAACCAAGACTTTCAGCGTCGAAGGAGTTCAACCATGGCGGAGAGGAAGACGGGCGACGGCCGCACCGTCGTCAGCGGGCCGGCGAAGATGACCCCGTCGGAGGCCTTCGTCGAGACGATGGTGGCCAACGGCGTCACCGACATCTTCGGCATCATGGGCTCGGCGTTCATGGACGCGATGGACATCTTCGCGCCGGCCGGCATCCGGCTCGTCCCGGTCGTGCACGAGCAGGGCGCCGCGCACATGGCCGACGGCTACGCCCGGGTGAGCGGACGCCACGGCGTGGTCATCGGGCAGAACGGCCCCGGCATCAGCAACTGCGTCACCGCGATCGCGGCGGCGTTCTGGGCGCACAGCCCGGTCGTGATGATCACGCCCGAGGCGGGCACGATGGGCTCCGGCCTCGGCGGCTTCCAGGAGGCCAACCAGCTGCCGATGTTCCAGGAATTCACCAAGTACCAGGCGCACGTCAACAACCCGAAGCGGATGGCCGAGTACACCGCGCGGGCCTTCGACCGGGCGCACGCGGAACTCGGCCCGACCCAGCTGAACATCCCGCGCGACTACTTCTACGGCGAGATCGAGACCGAGATCCCGGAACCGCAGCGGCTCGACCGCGGCCCCGGCGGCGAGAGGACCCTCGCCCAGGCCGCCGAACTGCTGGCCACCGCGGAGTTCCCGGTCATCATCTCCGGCGGCGGCGTCGTCATGTCCGACGGCGTCGAGGAGTGCCAGGCGCTCGCCGAACGCCTCGGCGCGCCGGTCGTCAACAGCTACCAGCACAACGACAGCTTCCCGGCCAGCCACCCGCAGTGGTGCGGCCCGCTCGGCTACCAGGGCTCCAAGGCCGCGATGAAGCTGATCTCACAGGCGGACGTGGTGATCGCGCTCGGCACCCGGCTCGGCCCGTTCGGCACCCTGCCGCAGCACGGCATGGACTACTGGCCCAAGGACGCGAAGATCATCCAGATCGACGCCGACCACAAGATGCTCGGCCTGGTCAAGAAGATCACCGTCGGCATCTGCGGCGACGCGAAGGCCGCCGCCGCCGCGCTGACCGAGCGCCTCGTCGACCGCACCCTCGCCAGCGACGCCACCCGCGACGAACGCGCCGGGCGCATCAAGGCCGAGAAGGACGCGTGGGAGGAAGAACTCACCGAGTGGACCCACGAGAAGGACCCGTACTCCCTCGACATGATCGCCGAGCAGGAGGGCGAGGAGGGCAACTGGCTGCACCCGCGCCAGGTCCTGCGCGAACTGGAGAAGGCCATGCCCGCGCGGGTGATGGTGTCCACCGACATCGGCAACATCAACTCGGTCGCGCACAGCTATCTGCGCTTCGAGGAGCCGCGGTCGTTCTTCGCGCCGATGTCCTTCGGCAACTGCGGTTACGCCCTGCCGACCATCATCGGCGCGAAGGCAGCCGCGATGGACCGCCCGGCGATCGCGTACGCCGGTGACGGCGCGTGGGGCATGAGCATGGGCGAGGTCATGACCGCGGTGCGGCACGACATCCCGGTCACCGCCGTCGTGTTCCACAACCGCCAGTGGGGCGCGGAGAAGAAGAACCAGGTCGACTTCTACGACCGCCGTTTCGTGGCAGGCGAACTGGAAAGCGAGAGCTTCGCCGGGATCGCGCAGGCGATGGGCGCGGACGGCATCGTCGTGGACAAGCTCGAGGACGTCGGCCCGGCGCTGCAGAAGGCCGTGGACGCGCAGATGAACGAGGGCCGCACGACGGTCATCGAGGTCATGTGCACCCGCGAGCTGGGCGACCCGTTCCGCCGCGACGCCCTGTCGAAGCCGGTGCGGTTCCTGGAGAAGTACCAGGACTACGTGTAATCCCCCGCTTCGCGAACAGCTGAACCGGCCGGGCCTTCGCGCCCGGCCGGTTTTTCGCGTCCGGACACCGGATCTGGCACTAGTGATCGGCCTCTTTCTGGCTCTGGGCGTGGACCAGAAAGATTGCGATCGTCGACACATTCCCGTTCTCGCACACACAGGAGGTCGCCAGGTGAACGTCACGGAGCTGCGGGCCACTGCCCGCCGACACCTCGGGCCGCACTTCACGCGCAAGGACACCTGGCAAAGCGAATTCCCGGTGTTCGTCCGCGGCGAGGGCAGCTATCTCATCGACACCGAGGGCCGCCGCCACCTCGACGGTCTCGCCGGGCTGTTCTGCGTCAACATGGGCCACGGCCGCGCGGACATCGCCAAGGCCGCGGCCGAGCAGGTCGGCACCCTCGCCTACGCCAGCAACTGGGGCTCGGCGCACCCGCCGTCGATCGAGGCCGCCCGGATCATCGCCGACCTCGCCCCCGGCGACCTCGGCACCACGTTCTTCGTGAACTCCGGTTCGGAGGCGGTCGAGACCGCGCTGAAGTTCGTCCGGCAGTACCACCGCAGCCAGGGCGCCCCGGAGCGGACGAAGATCATCAGCCGCGAAATGGCTTACCACGGAACGACAATGGGCGCGCTGTCGGTCACCGGCCTGCCCAAGATCAAGGAGCCGTTCGGCCCGCTGCTGCCGGGCATCCGGCACGTCCCGAACACCCTCGGCCTCACCGGCGACTGCGGCCCGGCCGACCAGCTGGACTGCGTCCGCGCCATCGAGGCGGTCATCCTCGAGGAAGGCCCCGAGACGGTCGCCGCGGTCTTCGCCGAGCCGGTCCAGAACGGCCGGGGCGCGCTGGTCCCGCCGGAGGGCTACTGGCCGGCGCTGCGGGCGCTGTGCGACAAGTACGGCATCCTGCTGGTGTCGGACGAGGTCATCTGCTCGTTCGGCCGCCTCGGCCACTTCTTCGGCCACGGCCTGACCGGCGTCGTACCGGACCTGATCACCTTCGCCAAGGGCTCCACCTCGGGCTACGCCCCGCTCGGCGGCGTGATCGTGCGCGAGCAGCTGGTCACCGAGCTGTACGACTCCCCGAAGGGCGGCGTCTTCACCCACGGCGCGACCTGGGGCGGCCACCCGGTGTCGACGGCCATCGCGGTCGCCAACATCAGCGCGATGCGCGACGAGAAGGTGCCCGAGCACGTGTTGGAGGAGGGCCCGAAGCTGCACGCGGCGTTGGAGTCGCTGAAGGACGCGCACCGGTGCGTCAAGGACGTCCGGGGCACCGGTTTCTTCTACGCGATCGAGCTGATGGCCGACCGCGACGGCGGCCGCGAGCTGACCAACGAGGAGTCGTTGACGGTTCTGCGGGAGGTCCTGCCGGAGTCGTTCCGCCGCACCGGGGTCATCCTCCGCGGCGACGACCGGGGCGCGACCATGCTCATGATCTCGCCGCCGCTGGTGGCCGACACGGACGTGCTGGACGAGCTCCTGCACGGCGTCGACGGCATGCTCACCGACGTGGAGAAGGCGATCCAGCCCTGACGGATAGCCGGGACGGGCGCTGGGTACCTCTTTGTTCCAAAGGTGCCCGGCGCCCGTCCTGCTGTCCGGAATCGGGTCGTTCTGGTACCGGAGCATCGCTAGCATCTGGCTCTCGCGGAGGGACCTGTTCCTTCCTACGGTGACGGGAACCACACAGCAGCTCTCAGCGACATCGCGGCGGCAGTCGGCGCGGGGACATCGAGGTCCCCCGGCGCCGCCGGAAGGAGGAGACGTGGGTTCTGCACCGGAAACAGCCGCCCAGAGCGGTCTCAAACCGGGCCTCAAGCAACGCCACATGAATCTGATCGCACTGGGCGGCGTGATCGGCGCCGGCCTGTTCGTCGGAAGCGGCGTGGTCATCCAGTCGGCCGGGCCCGCGGCGGTGGTCTCGTTCTTCATCGCCGGCCTGATCACCGTGCTCATCATGCGGATGCTGGCCGAAATGACCGTCGCGCGGCCCGCGCTCGGCTCGTTCTACGTGTACGCCAGGGAGGCGATGGGCAACCGGGCGGGCTTCACCGTCGGCTGGATGTACTGGTACTTCTTCGTGATCGTGGTCGCCGTCGAAGCGGTGGCGGGCGGCCGGATCCTGCAGCTGTGGCTGCCGAGCGTGCCCCTGTGGGTGCTCAGTCTGGGATTGCTCCTGCTGCTGACTCTCACGAACCTGGTCTCCGCGCGGTCCTACGGCGAATTCGAGTACTGGTTCTCCTCCATCAAGGTCATCGCGATCCTGGTGTTCCTGGTGGTCGGCGCCCTGTACCTGTTCGGCGTCTGGCCCGGTTCCCACGGAGGCGTCAGCAATTTGGTCTCCCACGGCGGCTTCGCCCCCATGGGCATCGGCGCGGTGCTAGCCGCAGTAGTCCCCTGCGTCGGCTTCTACACCGGCGCGGAGATCGTCACCATCGCCGCCGCCGAATCCGCCGAACCGCGCCGCGCGATCGCGAAAGCCATGCGCTCCATCGTGTTCCGCGTCGTACTGTTCTACGTCGGCTCGGTCTTCGTGGTGGTCGCGGTGAAGGCCTGGAACGCCCCCGACACCGCCGTCAGCCCCTACGCCGCGGTCCTGGACGTCCTGGGCATCCCCGCCGTCGCGACGATCATGAACGCCATCGTCCTGACAGCGGTGCTCTCCTGCCTGAACTCGGCCCTGTACACGTCGTCGCGGATGCTGTTCGCCCTGACCCGCAACGGCGACGCCCCGAAGATG
Source organism: Amycolatopsis halotolerans (assembly GCF_042647905.1). Taxonomy (NCBI): domain Bacteria; kingdom Bacillati; phylum Actinomycetota; class Actinomycetes; order Pseudonocardiales; family Pseudonocardiaceae; genus Amycolatopsis; species Amycolatopsis halotolerans. The sequence continues at coordinate 329,551 of NZ_JBHRWI010000022.1, read as the reverse complement.
TTCACGAAACTGTCCCGCAGCGGCGTCCCCCGCCGAGCCATCATCGCCGGGACGGTTATCGGGTACGTCTCCGTTATCGCGGCCTACACCTCGCCGAACCTGATCTTCCAGTTCCTGGTGAACTCCTACGGCGCGGTCGCGCTGTTCGTGTACCTGGCCATCGCCCTGGCCCAGGTCCGGCTGCGGAAACGCCTGCAGAACACCGATCCGGGCGCACTCTCGCTGAAAATGTGGCTCTTCCCGTGGCTGAGCTACGCGACAATCGCCCTGATGGCGGCGGTCATTCTGGCCATGGCGTTCCTCCCGTCGACCCGCTCGCAGTTCTGGCTGAGCGCGGTGACCCTGGTGCTGATCCTGATCGCGTACCAGGTCCGGAAACGCCGTCCGGCCGGTCCCGCGGCGACCGCGGAGAAGGACGCTTCGCGGGGCGAGGCCGGGGTCGCTTCGCCCTGATCCGGTCTGTCCAGCCGGGCGTCCGGTCTGCCGGTTCCCGAGCAGATCCTTCGCCCGGCTGGACCGCACCCGGGTTCCCGCGACCACGCGGGAATCCGGCCCGCGCACGAGTCGTTCGCGGCCACTCGTCACCCCCGTGCTCGGCACGCGACTGGCCCGCACCCAGGTTCCCCAGACCGCCGACGAGCCGGTCACTCCTCGCCGAGGTCAGCCCAGCCCGTCCAGCTGGCACCTAGCGATGCCACGATTCTGGACCTACCGCCGCGACCAGACGTCCCGCAAGGTAAACCGATCCGCCCGCGTCGTGGAGGTCAGATGCCGCACCCGCCCAGGGTCCCCGCTCCCCCAGCGCACCGATGACCTTCTGGCAGCTGCCCCCGGCAGCGATGGCCTTCGCCGTCGCCGCCCTGCTGGCCGGCGGCCTGATCCGCGGCTACTCCGGCTTCGGCGCGTCTTTGGTCTGGGTGAGCTGCCTGTGCCTGGTGCTCCCGCCGCCCGCGGTGGTCCCGAGCACGCTCCTGCTGGAAGTAGCCTCCAGCGTGACCCTGCTGCCGAAGTCCTGGCCCGACGCCCACCGCCCGTCCGTCCGCTGGCTCCTGACCGGTGCGCTCCTCGGACTGCCGACCGGCATCTGGTTCCTGGCAGCGCTGCCCGAACGCGCGACAAGACTGACCGTCGGACTGGTAGTCGGACTCTCCGCGCTGGCCCTGGCTTTCAGCCACCAAACCCGGCGCATGCCCGGCCGCGCCGCCTGCGCAGGCATGGGAACCGCCTTCGGAGTCCTGAACGGCGCCTGCGGAATGGGCGGCCCGCCAGTAGTCCTGATGTACCTGGCGTCCCCGCTGCCGATGGCAGTGAACCGCGCAAGCCTGGTCGTCTTCTTCCTGGCCGCCGACTCGATGACCGTCGCCACCGCCGCCACCGGCGGCCTGCTCACGGGCGACGTCCTCCTGCAAACCGCCCTCTTCCTCCCCATCGCTCTGGCCGGAGTCGCCGCCGGAACCTGGCTGTACGGCCACGCCCGCGGCGACGCCCGCCGGATCGTGCTCGGCATCCTCGCCGTACTGTCCCTGGCTTTGGTCGGACAAGCGGTGGTCACGTGACCCTCACCAACCAGACCGCATCTCCCGATCCTCACCACGCTGCCGCAACCCCGCCTGCGCGTCTCCTTCCCCCACCAGGCACCGTCCCGCGCCTCGCCACGACGCCCCCTCCCCGACAGCGCGGGATTCCCTCCTCCACTTACCAAGCAACGTCACCACCTGCCGACCCCCGCGCACCTCTCCCCTCCACCCGCCAGGCAACCCCATGATCCTCGGCGCACTGGCCATCGCCTTCGCAGGCTTCATCGGCGGCCTGACGGGATTCGGCGCGTCCCTGGTCGGCACTCCCCTGCTGCTGCTCATCGGATTCCCGCTGCCGCAAGTGGTCGTGATCAACCTGATCGCCACCATGATCACCAGGCTCGCAGTGCTCCACCGCGAACGAGCCCACATCGCCTGGCGCCGCGTAGCAGTTCTAGGCGCCGCAAGCCTCCCCGGTGCCGCCGCCGGCGCACTCACGCTGCACCTGCTGCCGCCCCACGCCCTCCGCATCCTGGCAGGCACCGTGGTCGTACTCTCCGGCCTGCGCCTGCTGCTCCGCCCGACTGCCGAACCCCACCCCGCAACCACCACGAAGCAAGCCCTCGCCGGTCTACTAGGCGGCTACCTCTCCACCACCACTTCCTTGAACGGCGCACCACCAGCCGTCCTGCTGGCCTCGGCAAAAGTCCCCCCAAGAACCTTCGTCGGCGACCTCGCAGGCTATTTCGTGGTGACCAACTGCCTGTCCCTGCTGCTCCTGGTCACCGCAGGCCAGTTCGACACCACCAACCTGGGCTCCCGACTGCCGATCCTGGTCGCAGCCGCCCTAGCCGGAAACATCCTCGGCGGCCGCCTCATCGGCCGCGTCCCGCGCACAGTGTTCGACCGAGCGATCGTCGGCCTGATCGTGGCGTCCGGCGTGGTGACGATGATCAGCGCCTGACCCAGGCTGCGCCCCTCAGCCTTGGACCGCTTAACGCCACACCCCGACTGGCCCGCGCGTGGCGGTCAGCGTCCGCCTGTACTTGAGCCGAGTACTCAGCACTAAGTGAGATCGATGTTCGCCGAGCGTGCCAGCGGCTCACTGGCAGATCCCGAGCCACCGCCGACCAGCGCGAGCCCGGCCCGGTCGCAGGGGTTGCACGAGGAGACCAGCCTGGAACTACTCTATAACGCAAAAAACGGATGGTCTCTACGACCATCCGCCCGCCCCGTAGGGCTAACCTGTGTCCGAGGGGCGAGTTGCTCACTAGCTACACGTCTGCTCCTGCCTGCATGATCGCTCAGCAGGGCATATCGCCATGAATATAACAAATCGGCAACACTTGCCAGGGTCGTCGGCGCTCAGTCTTAAGGTTGCCCGGCAGCGGCAATGATCGACTGCCCTGATCTGGCGACTCGCGACAGGCTTCCGACCTGTTAGAAATAGGTTTCCGAGCCACAGGCACCCCGAGATACACGATGCGATAGAGCGACGCCCTGAGGACACGTTTTGATCACATCCGTAACATATGCATGAATCCAAGCGAAGTAGAAGTATGGCCAACCAGAAAGATCCACTCGTGAATCGACTTTGAAAACTTCAAGAAACAAACCGGGGACCTAGGGAGAAATATGGATGCTGAAATTGTAGCGCTAATCAACTCTGGAGTAACTTCACTGCTTGGGTTGATGGTAAAGGACGCATGGGAACGGTCCAAGAAGTCAGCCGCGTCACTTTTCAGTACTGACAAAAAGGTTATTTCAGCCATTGAATCAGAACTTGACGAAACAAGTGATCGCCTTAAATTTGCTCTAAGTTCAGGTGATACGGAAGCTGAAGCAGAAGTAGCCGCGGAGTGGCGGAGTCGCCTCCGGCGAGCCGTTTGTAGCGATGACTCTCTGCTCGTTGCACTGCGCGCTTTCGTGGAAGAGAATAAGAACTCTGAGGAAGGCTGCAATCGTCACTATGGGAAGGTGGCAATGAAAGCGAAGGCTCGCGACAGTAGTCGCGTCTATCAGCAAGGCAGCGGAACCCAGTACAACCACTAGGGTAATCAAAATGAGTTCCGAGTATTACCCGTCATTCTCCCTCGAAGGCAAAGCTGACCATTCGGGCCGCATGAGTCAGCAAGGGCAAGGGTATCAGTTCAATATCGACCAAGTTTTCATAGCTTCTGGACAAAACCAAGTCTCCACTTGGGCTGCTCAGTATGAAAGTTGGCCACTTGTTCGGGAATTGGATCCGCTTGAATTTGGAGTGCATCGAGCACCAATTAACCAAGGAAACGCTGTTCCTCCGTACGTAACACGCGACGTCGATTCCGAAGTGAAAATAAAGCTTCAACAAGTCTGTAAAAGTGGCGGGCTGGTGTTGCTAATCGGAGACTCCACGGCCGGAAAGACTAGAATAGTCTACGAGACTCTACAGGAAATAGCGCCGACCAAGCGGCTCTTCAGGCCGTTTGACAAGTCGGACCTTAGGGCATCAATTGTAACAATCATCAGCAATCGTAAAGAGTCTTTGGTATGGTTAGACGATCTCGAACAGTACTTAGGTCCAACAGGCTTAACATCGCCACTTGTTGCTTACCTTAAACGTGCGGGAGTGGCAATAGCGGCAACGATTCGAGGCGAGCAGTACCAACGATTTATTCAACTTGCTCCCGACCATGTGCATGACAATTTAGAGCAAAGGTCTGACTTTCAGCGGATACTTGACCTCGGCCAGTCGGCTATTGTCCGACGGCGGTGGAGCGAAGCAGAGCTCCAGCGGGCGGCAAAATCCAAAGATGTCCGCGTAATTGAGGCAGTTCAGCACTCCGAATTATTCGGTATAGCTGAGTATCTGGCAGCTGGGCCTCGCCTTTTGGATGAGTGGTCTGTTGCATGGGGTGCCGAGATGAACCCTCGCGGTGCGAGCTTGATCGCCACTGCTGTGGATTTTGCTAGGGCTGGCATCAGTGCCCCCATTCCCCGCGCTCTGCTTGTAGAGCTACATGAACTTTACCTAGAAGAGGCGGGTGGGGCGCTCCTGCGACCGGAGGGGCTTGAGCAAGCCTTCTCATGGGCCACCAGGAGAAGATCGGGTGTTGCAAGCCCGCTGATACCTCAAAATAACGGTCAAAGCTATCGAGCTTTCGACTATTTGGTGGACGCGCGGATGCGAAACGACCAAGAGAAGCCTATACCCGAACTGCTGTGGACAAGGGCAATTGGCCTTGCCGAAACAAATAACGGCCTTATCGGGGTGGCGTCAGCTGCCAGACGACACGAACTAATCAACGTCGAGAAGATGTCATGGGAGCGACTTTCTCAATCTGGCGATCCGCTGGGCGCGATGCGACTTGGCACACTGCACGAGAACTTGGGAGAGCACGACTTAGCTTTTAAATGGTATGAAAAGGCTGTAGAGCTAGGTAATCCGGATGGATTCACGCGTATCGGACTAATTCACGAAGGTCAACATGATTCTTCGATTGCTGAGAATTTTTACCGTAAAGCGGCGGAAGCTGGTAATGCTCACGGGATGAACCATCTTGCATTGCTGCTGCGAAAACAAGGAGATATCGATCAGTCAGAGCGCTGGTACCGAATGGCTGTTGAAGCAAAAAGAGGGGAGAAGTCTCCCCTTGATGTGTCCATGAATTTGGCATCCTTGCTCGCTGAGACCAACAGGCTTGAAGAAGCTGAGTCAATCTATCGAAAGGCTGTTGATAGCGGCGAAGATGAGGCATTGAATGGCCTCGGGTACCTTTTAGAGCGGTCGGGGAGGCGAAGCGAAGCGCTCGATCTTTGGCGTCAAGCCGTAGACAAGGGGGTTGCAAATGCGGCTGCAAACCTTGCGCTAGATGCCGAAGAGAGAAACAAGCTACGCGAAGCTCGAGAATGGTGGCAGAAGGCCATTGAGCTGGGGTCGGAATCTGCGGTACTTCGCTTAGCGATTAACTTAGATAAATCAGGAGGCTCGCGGCGAAAAGAGGCCAAGAAGTTCTTCGATGAGGCGATAAATCTTGAGGTAGATGGTTCTGCGTACAGTTACGCTGTCTTCTATTCTCGGCAGGGTTTGTACGAGGATGCCGTGACGTGGGCGCGCAAATCTGTTGAACTGCGAGAAGAGAAATCGCAGGGATTACTGGCCTCAATACTCGATAAGATACCGGGCTCTGAAGACGAAGCGGCGCTATGGTGGCGACAAGTCGCGGAGGGTGGAGACACGGAATCTCAGGTCCGACTAGGCGAACTCTTGGCTGAAGCTAATGAATTCGAGGAAGCCGTTAGGTGGCTCACGCCGGCAGCTGAAGGTGGAGATGTCATTGCGGCGTGCACATTAGGCTGGGTCTACTCCTGTCTGCGGGACCGCCCCAAGGCGGAGGCGAATTATCGGGCAGCCGCTGACGCCGGTCATGCTCATGCCGCTTGCAATCATGGTAGTCTTCTTATGGCATTTGGCGAGACAGAGGCAGCTTTGGAGCGCTTCAGGGAAGCGTATTTTTCCGGACATGCTCACGTCTCAGAGGATATTGAGAAAATCTATAGGTCAACTGGTCGTGGGCGCGAAGCTGCAGAGTGGCTTCGCCGCTCAAAAACTGGACTCCCGAACCCCAAGGGAAAGAATATTAAAAAGGGAAAAAATAAAAGGCGAAAGAGGCGTTAGAACGCGCCGGACATACAACAACGACCAGCCTGAGTGGTTGAAAGCCCGCTGAAGATCAACACAGTCACAACGACGCTCACGGTGGTAGCTCGGCGGTCGGTGCTCTAGCTTGCGGGTAAGTCGCTGGCCTTCTTTGAGCTGCCTTATCATCGGAACGCCCGCCCGCAGCCTGGTTGGCAAGGCTGCGGACTTGCACGCTGCGCCCCGGCGCAGTAGCCGCAGCGACTGACAGTCAGAACGAAGGCCACCGTACGGTCATGATGGTCGAGTCCGCTAAGGCTTCCCACGAGTGGTCTGTGCCAGGCCCCCACATCACATAGTCGCCTTGCCGGTCCAGGTTGCAGCTTCCGTCTGTGAGGTCGATGCGGAACTTGCCGGAGATCAGTAGCACGAGCGTGGTCCGCTGGTCGCCCGACGTCCATTCTGTCCGTCGGTCGCCGATGGGGTGGCGAGCCCACTTCACTTCGACATCTCCGGTGGCGCGTACGCCTGCCGAGGGGTCGATGAAATGGCCTACAAGCCAGCCGCGAGCGCTGGCTGAGTCCTCGTCGGCATTCCCGGATACCCATCCGCCCGGAGTTCGACCGACCATTGGTTTGCTGGCCTCCTGCCATACGTGAGTCGTGCGCCGGCGCGACTGCGTTGTGCCAGATGACTACTCGATCAGTCTGAATGCTGCCGGGGTGGGGCGATGCCAAGGCGCACGGCATCAACGGGGAGAAGAATGGTTCGCTCGGCCTCTGACGCCATCTGCTGCCTAGCATCGGAAGAACGCGAGTTGTCACGTGATGTCGCGGCGCGGCGTCACGCCGTCTCATTTAGCGTGACAGCCGCAAAGGCATTCGACCTGCGAAAACGCTGCTCGTGACAGCGGTGACGGGCGGGGCAGCCCCCGTCACGAGTGGGCCTCATCGGCTCGCCGACCCGACTTTCGGCACATGGCTCCCTTAGCGTGGCGTCGGCTTACGCACGACGAGCGCTCTGGACTAGTCGCGTGGCGACTGCCGTCACGCGACCTAACGCGGCGACATGATCAGCAAGTCGGTCGCGGCCGAGACGGGTAAGGCGAAGGCTGTTGTGACTTCCATTCGCGCTCGCCTCCAAGTAGCCGACCGCTTGCAGACGCTCGACATGGAGTCTGAACAGGTGTTCATCGAGCTGAAGTGTCTGACGTACGGCCACCGCCTGACGCCAGTGGCCATCTGCGAGCAGGCACGCGAGAAGCAGCCTGGCCGGCATCAGTAGCAGCGGGTCAAGCTCTTGCTGAACCGCCGGTATCGCGATCGGCGGCAGGGACGTCACGAGTCCGCCGACAGTAGTTTGCCCTTTGGCCGCGGTCCGAGCCTCAGACAGATCACCCGTAGCAACCAAGAAACCAGCTCACGTTGGTCCATGCTGGCCGCGTTAACGCGGCAGGAAGCTAAGACCGATACGGCTGTCATCGCTCATCCCGCAGCGCGTGGTGACCGGCGAGGACGGGTGCGGTCGGGGCGCGACCCGCCCCCGCCGGCGTTCGGGGGCAGTTGTCAGCAGAGGACCCACGATCTGGGCCGAGGGCCGAAGCAACTGCGTTCAGGATCCGGCGGTACGCCAGACGCAAGTGCGAGGCTTTGCGGTGCCGCGACGGGCTGAGCCGCTGTTCGAAGGTCGACAACGTCGACAGGGCTAACAGGTACGCGTTACAGCTCTCGCAGGTACGACCAGGCGCGACAAGCATCGAGGTGGTGAGCACGACGTGCCCGCAGATTCCTTCGTACTGACCGCGCACATCGCGCCAGCCGCGGGCGAACTCTTCGTCGGTAACTGCGTGGTCGTGGTTGTCGACCTGGCTCCGGTGCCAGCTCACGTACAGCCTGGCACCCTTCCCATGCCGCTTTGCGTCGCTCACGAGTCCTCCGCCACCTGTCTGCTGACAAGCCTGTTCGGGCTGTAACATCTGAAATCAGCTTGCCTTGCGCGCTGATGTAGGCGACAGGTCACGCGGACGACATAGCGAGGACATTTGTTGGCACCCCGTCGGGAGGGCGCAGATGGCAGCAGAGGCCGACGACCCGCCGCGCACGGTTCTGGAGTTGAGGCTTCGGGAACGAAGCCAGACGCTCGCCGAGTTCGTAGTGGAGGCCGAGCGGTTCGCGCGGACGTTCGGCGAGGCCGGCACCCTCAGCGTGCGGCACCTTCAGCGGTTGATTTCGGGACGTAAGCCCAACGGGTCGCCGGTTGGGCGTCCGCGGCCGGCTACTGCACGGCTCCTGGAGCGGATGCTCGGTCTTCCGATTGACGATCTGCTCGCGTCGCCCGGTGCCGCACGCGGTCGGGTCGAATCCGACGACGAGCTAAGGCAGCGGCTCAGCGCTGCGCGGCGGGTGAACGGCGACGTCCTGGTGCTGCTCCGGGATCAGTTGACGTCCATGCGCCGCCTTGATCGGCAGTTGGGTGCCGCGACGGCGCACGAGGAGGTCGTCACGAAGATTCGGCAGGTCTCAGGCCTGCGGTCGCACAGTCTTGCTCCGGGCATTCGCAACCAGCTCGGGGCTCTGCTTGCTGAACTGGGGACGCTCGCGGGGTGGCAGAAGCTGGACATGGGTTCCGTCGGCGAGTCATGGCAGTTTTACGAGGACGCCAAGGCTGCGGCTCGCGAATCCGATGACGTGGCATTCCAAGTGCACTGCTCGGCTGAACAGGCGTTCGTGCTGATCGATGTCGGGGAGACGTCATCGGCGGTTGAGTTGTTGCGAGCCGCCGAGCGTACAGCCGAGCGCGGCACCGGACGCCTTCTTCGGTCGTGGCTCGCTGCCGCGCACGGGGAGGCACTCGCTGCGGATGGGCAACGGTCGGCGAGTCTGCGCGCGTTCGATCGGGCCGCAGCGCTGCTACCGGCCGAAGCGTCCGCAGTGGACGGGCCGTACGTCGTGCTCGATCCGGTTCATCTGGCGCGCTGGCGTGGGCATGCGCTCGCGCGGATTGGCGAGTCGGATGCTGTCGAAGTGCTATCCACGGCGCTGAGCAGTCTCGATCCGACCTTCACGCGTGCGGAGACGGCGTTGCGCGTGGATCTGGCGACGGCGTTTCTTGCGCTGGGCGAGCGCGAGGAAGGCCGCGTTCACGCTGAGCGGGCGCGTGCGTTGGCGGCGGAAATCGGTTCTGCGCGTCAGCAACGGCGGATCACGCTGCTCGTCGGGCCGGCGAACTGAAGGGCGGTACGGAGAGAACCAACCAGCCCGTAGGCTCGCGGCGTGGCTGACGAGTATGGGTCGTGGAAGACGTTCGGCGAGCGGCTGGTCTACGACAACCGGTGGGTCAAGGTCGGGCTGACCGACGTCGAAGCTCCGAACGGCGAGCGCTGGGAGTACCACGTGGTGCACCTGGCCCGGATCGCTATCGCGCTGATCGTGAACGACCAGGACGAAGCGTTGATGTTGTGGCGCTACCGTTTCGCCACCGAGCAGTGGGGCTACGAACTGCTGGGCGGGATGGTCGACGACGGAGACGACTCCGCCGGGACGGCCGCGCGCGAAGCCGCCGAGGAGTCCGGCTGGCGGCCGGTCGGCGAGCCGGAGCATCTGGTGAGCTTCGAGCCGCTGCCGGGGCAGGTCACGGCACCGGTCGACGTCTACTTGTGGCGTCAGGCCGAGCATGTCGGCGAGCCGACCGAGACTGAAGAGGTCGGCCGGGTGGAGTGGGTGCCGTTGTCGCAGGTCAACGAGCTTGCGCAGCGTCAGCAGTTGCTTGGCTCCGGCACGCTGGTGTCGTTGCTCTACTACCTCAACTCACGCAAGGCGTGAGTCGCCGGGCAGCACGAGCCGTTCGAGCCGGCGACGCATGCGCACCGAACCGACCTGGGAGATGATCCGTCGGGCCTGTTGCGCGTAGGTTTTGGCGGCTTCTCGGTCTCCGGCAGCGCTGTGGGCAAGGGCGAGGTCGACGTACACATTGGCACCGGCCCGGACGAAGGATGTCGTTCTGGCGTCGTCGACTACCCGTTCGAGATGCTCAATTGCTTCTGGCGCTCCTAGGTGCACGAGGGCGTTGCCGCGCCAGCGGTCGAGGTGGGTGCCGCCGAGGAAGACGAACGGTAGTTCCGGGTGGACGACTTCGTTGGGCAAGTGCGCATCGGCTTCGTCGAATGAGCGGAGAGCCTCGTCCCGGTGGCCTGCGATCGCGTGGCCTTCTCCTTCGGCTGCAGCGAGCCAAGCACGGAGCAGGTCTGGGGCGTGCTCGCCGATCGAGCGGGCTTCCGCGAAGAGCAAGAGGGCGTCCTCGGCGTTGCCCGCGTCGACGAGCACATACGCCTGCTCCGCGGTCGCGTGTGCGAGCAGCGCGGTCGAGCCGGATTCCATCGCGGCGTATTTCGCGCGCTCGTAGTGCGTCCATGCCTGGTCAAGGGCACCGATGTCGAGCGAGTTCCAGCCGGCGAGGGTTGACGCCTCGACTAGCACGCTGGCCAGCGGAGCGCGGTCGCGACGCAAGATCGTGTGTCTGAGCAGCCCCTCTACCTCGGTGATCTGACCGCGGAGTCGTTCGAGTCGCGCGGCTGATCCGAATCGCCGGTCGGCGTGGCGGACGCTGATGACCTCCTGGCGGAACAGGTCGATGGTCTGGTCGTCGACCCGGCGGGCGATGATCAGTCGCTCGGCTAGTTCGCCACCGGAAGATCCGGCGAAGTCGCCGGAGGGGAACCCGAGGTCGTCGTCGGTGCGGCCGTAGATCTCGCGCAGTACCGCGCGCATCGGCGGTTCGGGCATCACGTGCCCGTTCTCCCACCGGGAGATGTCGGTCTTCCGGCTTGGGACCGAACGCTCTGGTAATCCGTGCGCGGCTGCGCGGGCGTTGATTGCTCGTGCGAGCTTTTCCTGACTCCACCCGAGCGCGTTGCGGGCTGCCTGCAACGCGCTTTTTGCGGTCAAGACGAAATCCCGTGATGGCTACGTTGACCTGCGGTGATAACACGGGATAACAGGGGACGTGTCATCCGCAGCCAGCTCCCGGCGGCCGACGAACTGTCGTTTATTGGTGGCATGACAAATGACAGGGAAAACCGGCGGACGGTCCGTTGGACCGGCCACGCAAAAGAATTCTTGCTAGTCGGGCGAAGTTCCATTGCGGCGGAGCAGGTCGGTGAGATCGGCCAGCTGCTCGGTCACCTGCGTGAGTCGCTGTTCGATGACGGCGAGGCGTGCCGACACAGCGTCTTCCATGTCCTCGCGAGGCTGGCCCAGTGTCGGCGGGATGCGGCCGTGCAGCACAGCAAGCAAGTGCTGTGGGTGCAACCCGAGCGCGACTGCCAGAGCTTCGAGTGTCCGGTCGCTTCGCTTGCGCTCGACCGTGTGGTTCTGGATTTCCCGGACGATCGCCTGGGAGACCTGAGAGCGCTCAGCAAGCTCGCGTTGTTTCCATCCGAGCTCGTGCACGCGCTCGTTGATGGTCTTCGCGACCGCTGCCCAGTCTTCCGACACCCATTCCTCCGTGGTCCGCCTCAGCGCCGACATTAGCGCTTGACGGATTCCGCGACGCCCTGATTCCTCGCCGCGTCGCGCATTCGGACTACTTCCTGCCTTTGTGCGACTAAATCAGCTCTCTATTAACGCTTAAATCAGCGTTCAGACTTTTAAGGACTACCCAATGCAGAAGAAATTGCCTGACGCCGGTGGCCTGGCGTTCTACTCGCCGGCCGATGCCGCCTGGATTCTCGGCGTTGACCTCGACTCGATCCATCGCGCTATCCGGGTTGGCGAGCTGCGCGCGGTGCGGCGTCGCTCCCGGCTGGTCATTCCCGCTGCCGAGCTGCGCCGAGTCGTTGGCGGAGGTGCGCGATGAATTCTTTCAACCTCGCGAAGATCGCGGCTCGCCTCGACCGGTATGCGGCCGTGCCTGATGACGTGTTGACGAACCTGGTGACTCGGGACGGCCTGTGCTTCTGGGCGTTCGAGCGGGCTGACATGCCGGAGCTGTCTGGAGACGATCCACCGGATCGTGCGCTGGCAGCCTGGTTGTGCGGCGGGTGCCCGGTGATCGACGAATGCCTTGAGCTCGACCTGAGGGTCGGCGGGATAGACACGCTTGGCGTGTGGGGCGCGCTGCCGGACACCGATCGACGTGCTTTGCATCCGGTGTGGCTGCGTCGGCGAGGAGGTGAGGCGCGATGACGCTCACTCTCACGTCGGCGCAGGTTCTGGCTGGAGTCGGTGTTTTGTTTGCTTTGTTCGTCGTGTGGCGGATCGGTGCGCGCAAGGCGCGTCGCGCAGCCGAGACAGCGCGGGCCGGCGCTCGGATGGTGTCGCTCGCCGGGAGGGTGCTGTTCACTGGAGCGTCGTTCGTGGGCGTGCAGTGGCTGGTGATCACACATCCGGGTAACCCGACGCTGCTGCTCGTGGTGCTCGGAGCGCCGGATCTGATCGCGGCCTACGTCTTGACCCGCGCTCTGACGGTGACGTCGTTCGACACCACGCGCCGAGGCGGTGATCATCGATGACCGAGCGGAAACGAGGGGACATTCCTCGTGCTCAGAGGCTTGCCCAAGATGCCGCCGAAGCGGCTGACGTCCGGCGCTGGCGTACTCATCCGGACGTGGTGGCTCTCCAGGTCGAGCGAGTCCGGAGTCAGGTTGACCGGCTGTGCTGGGCAGGCATCATCCTTGGCTTGGCGTTCACCGCGGCTAACGTGCAGTGGTTCGCTGCTGCGGGATCTGCGTTCGGGTCGCTGCCATGGCTGACGGCTTGGTTTCTTGACCCGACGGTGTGTCTGGTGCTGCTCGGGATTCTGCGGGCGGAGCAGGTGACCGCGCGGTACCAGGTCCGTACGGGGCGATGGGTGCGCGCGGCGAAGTGGCTCACGTTGGGTGCCACGTACGTCATGAACACTTGGTCATCCTGGGCAGCCGGATCGCCGGCTGGCGTGGTTCTGCATTCCGTACCGCCGATGGTGGTGTTCGTCGCGGCTGAGGCTGTCACCGACCTGCGCGACAAGCTCACGGATGCAGTACAGGCAGCTCTTGTGAAAGCCACGGACGTTCATGAACCGGTGACACCTGACCGTGAACGTCCCGCCCGGCGGATGTTCGCTGACTACCTTGCCGACGCTCGGCACGCTTGGACGCCGGCGGTGAAGGTGACGCCGGCGTGGGTGCGGGAGGTCACTGGGTGTTCGCGGGGGTTGTCGTCCCGGCTCGCTGCGGAGCTTTCGGCCGAGACTCGCGAGGCGGCGAGCCATGGCCGATGAGCCGACGCACGAGGCAGGCACCACCCTCACCCGGACGCCCGCAGGCGAGGTCGAGCACGTCGGTCCGGTGCTGGACGGCGAGTTGATCGATGACACCTTGCCGCAGCCGCGCCCCAGGACGCTTCGGCGGAGGTTCGCCCTGTGGTGGAGGCATTCGCCGCGAGTTCCGATGTGGCTCAAGAGCAAGCCGCAAGCTGTCCAGGCTGTCAAGGACGCCGTGGTCTGGGTGGTCAAGTCGCCGGTTCGGTACGTCGGTGCGGTTGTCCGCGGCGTCGTTGTCGGTGCACGGGCGTGGCGCGGCTGGGTCAAGGTGCGCGACTACCGGAACGCGGCCGAAGAGTCGGAGAAGCTGGCTGACAAGTTCACGGAGATCCGCGCACTGACGTTGTTCCGGTGGAAGGTCACCGGCGCGGTGGTTGTCGCCGCGACTCTCGTGGTTGCTGTTGTCGATCTCTTGTATGGCGGCGATCCACTGTGGATCGGGGCCGCGGTCGCGTCGTTGGCGCTGGCGATTCTGGGGCGACGTAAGGATGGCAGTCCGGGAAGGAAACCGGCGCTCGCCGGGCCGCGGACGCTCACGTGGACGATGGACCCGCAGGTTCTCGTTGATGCGTATCGGGATGCGAAGCTGATCGGAAAGGACGAGACGCTTCGGTTGGTGGAGCGGGCGACACGGGTTGGCGACGGATGGGCTGTCACTGTCGACCTGCCGGCCACGCGCAAAGCCGCGGACGTTGTGAAGAACCGGGATGCGCTGGCGTCGGCCCTGGCGGTCGACGAAGTTCAGCTCATCGTGGAGCGCGTGCGCGGCAATGGTGGGCACGCGGGACGGATCTCGATGTGGGTCGCGGATGAGGACCCGTACGCGCGGCCGCCGCTCCGGACACCACTGCTGGGCGTGGCGGAGTGGGACGGCTGGCGACCGGTTCCGTTCGGCCGCGACGCGCGAGACCGGCGGATTGATCTCCCGCTCGTGTGGACGTCACTCTTGATCGGCGCGATTCCGCGGCAGGGCAAGACCTTCGCAGCGCGGTTGGCTGCGACTGGGCTCGTGTTGGATCCCTGGGTGCGGCTTTACGTGGCAGATTTCAAGGCTGGCAAAGATTGGGTCGCCGCCGGGCGGGTTGCGCACCGCTTCATGGCTGGCGATGAGCCGGAGCACGTCTTGGCTCTCATCGACTGGCTGGTCGAGCTTGTCGCGGAGGTTCAAGGCCGGTTCCGACGGATGCGGGATCTCGACGACCTGGTCTGTCCGGAGTCGAAGGTGACGCCGGAGATGTCCCGGGACAAGCTCCTGGACATGCCGGTCACGGCGATCTTCATCGATGAGGTGCAAGTGCCGCTTGAAGACCGCACACCCGTTGACGTGCAAGGGAAGAAGCTCGCTGCGGGTGAGTATGTCGGCGAGTTGCTTACCTGGTTGGCGAAGAAGGGGCCGGCGGCGGGCATCGTGCTCGTTTAGCCACTCAGCGGCCGGACTCGAAGACCATTCCCTCTGGTCTGCGCGCGGTGCTCGGATCGCGGTTCGCGCTCCGCGTGATGGACTGGCGCGACTCGAACATCGTGCTCGGCGAGCAGATGAACACCCGCGGGTTCGATTCGTCGCGGCTGCTCGCTTCGCACAAGGGCGTAGGTGTCCTCCGCCCGGACGGCGACACAGCTGCCGGAGCCGACGTGTTGGCGATGACCGTTCGCACCTACTACATGCCTAACGAGGATTGGCAGGTCATCTGTCAGCAGGGGCGGGCTTTGCGCGAGGCCGCAGGGACGCTGACCGGGCACGCGGCCGGCCGGGACGCCATGCCGAGCCTGGACCATGCGGCCGTCGCGCATGCCCTCGGTGCGGGTACCGGGGTGTCCGCAGATGAACTGCCGGAACCGCTCGATGCGCTGGTCGACTACCTGGGCGATGACCTCTGTCCCGGCGGCCGGAAGTTTGTTCCGACCGCGGAGCTGCTGGAGGCGTTGGATGCTGACGGCAGGACGTTTTCGCAGCAGATGGCCGATGCGGGATGTCGGCCGACCCGCGACCGAGTGACCGGCGAAGACGGCCAAACGCGGCAGGTGCGCGGCTACCTGACCGCTGATATCCGCCGAGCTGTCGAGCGCATACGTGAGGGTGCCGGACCTGCTGACGCGGATGGCCAGTCATGAACGCGCGCATCGACGATCGGCCGTGCCGGGTTATCCTGCCAGCTGAATTGCCAGAGTTGACGCCTGGAGCCGCACGCGCGTTACTGGCCGTATTGATCGAACTGACCGAGGTGCCGGTGCTCGACGAACCGGCGAGGGAGGCGACCGATGACAGCTGAAATCAGCGACCCATGGTCGAAATTAGACGAGGTTCTCGGCCTTGAGGTGGCTGAGCCCGTGGACGACGGGATCGGTGCCTTGGCGGTCTACGGGCGGTGTTCGACGGAGGACAACCAGGACCCGGAGACGTCGAAGGGCTGGCAGTTCGGGAACGCGCGCAAGTTCGTCGAGCCGCTGGGCGGGCGGATCGTCGAGGAGTTCTTCGATGTTGGGCAGTCTCGGTCGGTGCCGTGGGAGCGGAGGACGTCCGCTTCGCGCCTGCTCGCCGAGCTTAAGAATCCCCGCCGGGAGTGGAATGCCCTGGTCGTGGGTGAAGGCACGCGGTGCTGGTTCGGGAATCAGTTCTCGCTGATCGCGCCGCGGTTCGCGGCGTACGGGGTCGATCTGTGGGTGCCTGAGCTGGGCGGAAAGTTCGATCCGCGGAATCCGTCGCACAAGATGTTGATGAGTGTGCTCGGCGGGATGAGCGAGTCTGAGCGGCAGCATGTTCAAGCTCGGGTGCGTGCGGCGATGGATGCGCAGGTCGTCAACGAGGGGCGGCATCAGGGCGGTCGTGCGCCGTATGGGTACGACGTGATCGACGGCGGACCGCATCCGAATCCGCGGAAGGCGGCGGAGGGGTTCCGTCTGAGGTTGCTCACGCTCGACGAGCCGGCGGCCGATGTCGTCCGCCGCATCTTCGCTGAGTACCTGGACGGGAACGGCGACCGCGCGATCGCGAACATGCTGAATCTGGAAGGGATTCCTTGTCCGTCGGCGAAGCGGCCGGATCAGAATGGGCATCGGCTCGCCGATGGGTGGCAGGGCAGCACTATCCGGGCGATTCTGGACAATCCGCGATACACCGGTTATGCCGTCTTCGGCCGGTGGGCTAAGCACGAAACGCTGCTGGACCCGGATGACGTGGCAGCGGGCCACGTGGTGCGTTTCCGGCGCGCGACGCCGGATCGGATCGTCCGTTCGCGGAAGCCTGCTCATCCGGAGATCGTGTCGGTGGAGACCTTCACTCAGGCGCAGTTGCTGCGGCGGTCGAAGTCGAGCGGCGGGCTCGCTACGTCGCGGAGGTCGGAGCGCGGTGCTCGCAGCACTGCCCGGCTCTACTTGCTGCGCGGTCTTGTTCGTTGCGGTGTCTGCGGTCGGAAGATGCAGGGTGCGACGATCCGGAAGGGTGCTTACTACCGGTGTACGGCGCGGACCATGGCACCAGGTTCGGCGATGTTGGCCGACCATCCCAAGACGGTGAATCTGCGTGAGAGCACGGTGGTCGAGGCGATCAATGGATGGATCGGCCAGCTGTTCGACCCTCATCGCGTGGACGAGACAGTTGCCGCGCTGCTCGGCTCGGCAGGTGGAGGGGCGGGGAACGCCCGTGAAGCCGCGCGGCGTCGGCTGGCTGCTGCCGAGGCTCGTCTTCGTCGGTTCCAGGACGCCATCGGAGCGGGGGTCGATCCGTCGGCTGTCGTCGATGCGGTGAACCAGGCTCAGGCGGAGCGGTCCGCGGCGAAGGTCGAGTTGGAGAGGGCGCCATCGGGCCGGAGGATCACGGACGCGGAGATCTACGCGATGATCGATTCGCTGGGCGACGTCGGAGCTGCGCTGGTGGACGCGAAGCCCGCAGGCCTGGCCCGGCTCTACGGGAAGCTGAACCTGGAACTACGCTACGAACCAAAAGGGCTGGCTGTCTATGTGACAGCCAGCCCCGGTGTAGATAGCGAGTGTGTCCGAGGGGGGACTTGAACCCCCACGTCCGTTAAGGACACTAGCACCTCAAGCTAGCGCGTCTGCCATTCCGCCACTCGGACTTGCTGATGAAGAGAGTATACGACAGTCGGACCCCCATTCTCAGGGGGGTCCGAAACACTAGCAAGACCTCACATGGTACTCTCATATGTTAATGACATTTGGATCCAACCTTACATATTCGCAAGTCCTCGAGATTTTTGATGACCCGGTCGATCCGGGGCACGGTCCTCTACTCGGTCGACCCGGGAACCAGGAGACTCTTCGCCGAATTGGGCGTTCAGAAGCTGTGAAGGCTGCGGGCGACACGGCGTTACTGCGGCCCCGTCCGTGCAAGCTGGACCGAGTGACCTCGGACGGCGCCGTTCTGGTCAGCACGGTTCAGGGCTGCGATCGAGCAAGCGGCGGCCGTTTGGCCTTGCCCTGTTTGTCTGGTTCTCGGGCCGGATTCGAGCGCTGCGGTAGCGCACACCCGACCCATCGGGACGCCTGCTCAGGATCGCTGGGTGAGATGCGCGGCGAGCCCTGCGAGGCATCCGGCTGCGACGACAAGGACCAGGACCGCCGCGCTCAGGGCCGCGACCGTGCCGCGGGTCGTCGCGAGCCTGAGCCGCAGAGCAAGAAGCAGGCTCAGCACCGCGCAGCCGATCGGCACCGCCCACAACCAATGCGGTCGCACAATCAGACCCAGCACGGCGAGCGCCGCCAAGGCCAGGCTGATCAGGAGAGCGCTGAAACACGCTTGCCGGAGGAGCGCGCTCTGCCAGTACACCGGATCTGGCCCCTCATCCAGAGCTCGACGGCTGTTACTCATCAAGCCAGTCCCGTTCGGAAAAGTCTTCGATGTACTCATCGTCTTCGAACTGACGGCGCGAAGTTCGAGGCTTCCGTGATTCGTCGACTTGCTCGTCTGCCAGATCGCGGAGCGCGTTCTCGCCTTTGGCTGCCTCAGCGTCCTTCTCAGACTCCGGCAAGCCGCTGTACCAGGCGGCGAAGTCGTCGACTGGTTTCTCCAGAGCGCTGGCGTAGAGCTGGGACTCGACGACCCGTCTCGGAGTCACATTCCCGGCCAGCAGTTCTCGAGCAAGTTCCGCCATCACCGGGTTTCGGGTGTTCGCGGCCAATTTGACCAGCAACGCATGCCGTGCACGGTCCTGGACCGGGTCGGCGGAAAACTGCGGGCGATCTTCGGTCATCTTCACGCGCCGGGATGATCGTAGCCGGCGGGCAATGGGTGTGCCTGAAATGCTCCGCTGGAGCCAACGACATCGAGGATGCCGCCGTGCATGACTCGCACGGTGTTCTCAATATTCATCAGGAGGTTGCTTATCTGTTTCCAGTCGTCGACGATGCTCTTGCACTCCAGAGCCGCCAACGCCCAAAACGCCGCCGCGCCGACCACAGTCTCGGACAGCACAGCCCCGGCGGCGACCTCGATGGCAGCCCAGAAGGCGTTGTCGAAGATGCTTTGAATCAGGTCATTGACCGACTCCGAGAACTCCCAAACTCCTTGCGCTGCCTCGCGGTACTTGTCTCGCAGAGCTGCCAGCCCTCCGCTGTATCCGTTGACCACGTCGCCGAGCTCGGTGAAGTAATGGAATGCTTCGTTGGCCGCGTTGCCGGTCCAGGACGTCAGCAGTGCGTCGATATTCGCTTTGAGATCCTGTCCCAGGTCGGAACAGAAGAACGACAACGAGTTCAACGCGTCCGACGCTTTGGCGAATTGCTCCCAGTCGCCGGCCACCCAGTTGGAGAACTCTTGAACCGGGTTGACCCCGATCGTGCCTTCAAGGGCCTTCTGGATCCAGTACCCCGGGCTGATGAGATTGCCCAGATCGTTGAGGATCTGGACGGGGTTGGTGAACCCGTCGGCCTTGGGCTCCGCGAGCCGGGTGGCCGGAAACGCGGTCTGCTGGACGGCCTCCGGCCCCTGGCCGGCGGGGATCCCCGGCAGCGACGGCATCGGCGGCGGACCGCCGGGATCGGGATAGGTCTGGTCCAGCCGACCGGCCGAACCGTGGTCGGTGCGGTCGTACATCTTCCAAGCGCGATCCAGTTCGGCTCCGCTTGCTTCGCACACCTTCTCCAGACTCCGCAACGCTGTGAGGATCTCCGTTTTGGCCTGCTCGTGACTGCCGACCAGCCCAGCGATCAGGCCTGGTTGCTCGCCAATCCGCAGGTTCTTGTCCGCGAATCTCTCCGCGGCCGTCGCATCCTGCTGATGGTTCTTGACGATCCCCGCATACACGCCGAGCTGGAACGTGTCGACAGTGAAACCCACTGAGCACTCTCATTCGCGTAGTCGTCGCGAAGTTCAGCGTAACGCACTGTCGAGGTCGACAGGTTTGATCGACCACCCGACACACCGCGGCAACTCCCCAGAGCTCCTGAATCAAGACGACCCACTCGTCACGCACGGCGGACTCGGAGCAGCCGCCAGGACCTGCAATGAGATCGCACTTACTTGTAAGCAGGCGCGTCACCGGCCGGTTGATTTCGTCTCATATGGGCAATTCGAGCTGTGTGGATAGTGTGCAACTCGCCCCTCGGACACACACATTATTCACCCGTGGAGAGGCCGTCAGATCGACGGCCTCTTTTTCGTGGTCAAACCGCAGGTCAAGAGCAAGCTCCCGGTAAAGCTGGGCTAGCTTGCCCGGCTCCGAGTCGGTCAGCGCAGCGCCGATGTCCCCGAGCGAGTCGGTCATCGCGTAGACCTCAGCCTCACTCAGCCCGGCGGGCTCTCCCACGTTCGCCAGCTCGGCCTGCGCCACCGCTCTATCCGCCTGCGCCTGGTTGACACACTCCACAACTGCGGCGGGCTCGATCCCAGCCGCGATGGCGTCCTGGAACCTCCGAATCTTCGCCTCGGCCTCCTCCAACCGCCGCCGAGCCGCGCCGTCGCTCCCTGACTCGGCCGCCGAGCTCGTGGCGAATCTGCTCCACGCGGGCGGCGGGCGGCAGCATGTCGCCGAGCAGCGTGATCACCCGATCGCCCGGCATCAAGTGCAGTGCCAGAAAGGTCGCGGTGGCCGCTCCCCAGATCATGAACAGGGTGAACCCCGTCCGCCGATGTGCTGACGACGCGGGAAGCGTTCGAGGACGCCGCGCGCCTCGGCCTGATCCTGCTCGACCTGAACCTGCCCCGCAAAGACGGCCGGGAAGCGCGCAGCAAGACCGAGGCCTCGCCGCAGCTACGACCTGCATGCGAACGCCTAGTGACCAAACCCGTCGATTTCTACCGCTTCGTCGAAGCTATTCGGCAAATCGACAACTTCTTCGTCACAGTGGTCAACTTCCGCACTGAGTGCCGGGCGCAGATCGGCCGGACACCCTGAGCATGGTCGCACCCGGCCGGCGCCGCACCAACGTCCACAATAGACAATCAAGTGTCTATTGTGGACTCTGCCAGGAGAGTACTCGGCGAAGCCGACTCTCTCGCGACAATTCGGGCATCAGGCATGCAGTTCTCCGCGAAAGCCCGTCATCCGAGACGCTTCGCCTGGCGGCCCCGGCGGATCACACGTTCGTGGTCTAGCCGGGTTCCCACCGCCGCCCCTAGGGTTTTGGTCTCATCCCCCGGTGAGAGCGGTCCCCTTCATGTCTGGTTCCGAAGCGCACGACGTTCCTTCGCGCGCGGGTTTGCTGTCCAAACGGACGCTGGTGATCGCGTCGCACGCGGTCGAGCAGGCCGCGCTGGCCGAGCAGGTCGGCGAGCAGGTCGTGGTTTTCGCGCTGTTCCAACGGCTTCCGTACTTCGAACGCGAACGGGAGGTCTACGCCAAGATCGCGGGCCGGGCGGCGGTGACGGTCGTCGGGATGGTGGATTCCGGGCGTCCGGACCTGCCGCACGGGGTGATTCCGGTGCTCCTGCACCCCGAGGAGAGCCTCGCGCGCGAATGGTCGGTCGCGGTGCTTTCGCCGACCTTCGGGGCCTCGGTGATCGCGGAGGATCTCGACGAGATCGATCCGCACGCGCAGTCGATCGAGGGAGCGCGCCGGTTCCGCGGCCGGTGGGGCTGGCGGCGCGACGAGGCCTACGCCGAGATCGTCCGCCTGCGCGACGCGTTCGGAGACCGCCTACCGCCGACCGCGCGGCGCAAAGTCGCCGATCTGCTCGACCAGGTGGTGGAACCGGCGAACTCCGCGGTGGAAAGCCGGACCGAGGCGACCGTGCGGCACCTGTGCGCCCGGCTCGAGAAACGCCGGCCCGCCGCGCGCGAACCGGCGGTCGACCCGAGCACGGGCCTGGCCAGCCTGTCCGCGCTCGACGGATGGCTCGGCGAGGCCACCGACACGGTGTCGTTCGGCCTCCTCTTGCTCGCCGTCGACGACCTGACCTGGGTGGAACGCCGCTATGGCAGCCGCGTCCGCATGCACACCGAGCAGAACATCGCGGACCTGATCCGCGAAGACCTGCGGCCGCTGGACCGAGCGGTCCGGCTCAGCGAGAACGAGTTCCTCACCATCCTCCCGGCCGCCGCCGAGGAGGACCTGGCCGCGCGCAGCCGCCTCTTCGCACAACGGCTCGGCGCGCTGTACACCACCTATCCCTTCGTGGACCTGCACCCCAAATCGACGACCATGCTGACCCGGAGCCGTCCCCTGCCGCTGGGCGCACTGCGCGCCCAGCTCAGCCGCGTCACCCCGGCGCCGCCGTGGCCGCCCAGCACCGGGTCGCTGCCGCTGCCCGCCAAGCCGCTCGCGGGCAGCCGGACGAGTTCGGCCTGGTTCACCTGAGCCAGTCCCGCACGGCGATCTCCCGGCAGCGAAGCCGAGGCCAGGAACGGGATCACCGCGGCCGGGGACACCGTGCTCACCGGAGGCCGTGAATGCGTCCCGCTCGTGGCACGGACGGCGGGGGGCCTCGCCCAGCGCACTTGGCCCGCCGTGGTGTACCGCCCGACCGGCACGGGCACCATCCAGCAGGCACTCGGCTGCGGGGTCACCGTCTACGGCACCGCGGGCGCCGTCAACGGGGCATGGACCTGCTCAATGGAGACCCGCGGCGGCAAGCACCTCTTCACCGGCAACATGAGCGGCGACTGGGTCAACCCCTCACCGCGTTCGCGAAGGTCCTCGAAGGCAAGTTCTGCCCCGCTGGAGCCCAGTGGCCCCAGACTGGACAACCCGTCGGCAGATCCCGCACCGGGGTCGGCCGACAGCAGAAGCGCGACAGATTGTCGCGCTGCGATTGGCAAGGTCGCGGTCGTGGTCGCGGCGGGAACGGCCGGTGCCGGGAATCTCGAACTTGCTGCCGGCGACGGCGATCATTCCGCAATCGGGCCAGATCTCGAGTGAGGCGGACAGCATCGAGCCGACGGCGGACTGTCCTCTGCGCGGCGCCCAAACATCGCGGTGAGCGCCAGATGCGGCGGCGTGAGGCGAAACTCAACTTTCCGTCCTGGTGCGGTGCACGGCCTCGGCGATCCGCAGGAGGACCGCGAAAACCCGCTGTCGTCGCGCGCCGCCCCGGCACGGAAACCCGCCCTTGCGTTCCCATGCCCGGCAAGGACGATCATCCCCGCACGCACAGGCTCGCAATGCGACGGCCCCGCACGCACCGCCACGCGCAGGCTCGGCAAACCTGCAGTCGTCCACGCCCGGCTACCGGCCGGGCAAACAGACCGCCCCGCCTTCCTGCGAACCCTCACCACAGCCGTAGACCGGACCCGACGCCACAAAAACAGGCACGACGAGTTCCCGATGCGCGGCAGTCGGCACCGGACCGCGCGATCAGCCCGGCTTTCCGGAGAAACCGTAGATATCAGCCATGAGAGCAGGTCAGCCCGCCGAGAATCGACTTCGACGAGAGAGCGTCCGCTGGCTGGTGCCGTTGTGCGAAGCGTTCTCAGTCGATGGCTGCGGACGGGCGCGAGGGTTTCTGATCTGGAAGGCTCGGATGACGGGCTCGAACGCGGCTGGGCCAGAGACGTGTTGATCAGCGTCGACTGTCTGATGCGGTTGGTCGGGGCTTGCGCCAGAGGCACACTGTGGACCAGAGGTTGGAGGTCGACGAGGAGGTGTCGTTCGCAGGCGACGACGGCACGCTGCTGTTCTTTCCGCAGGCGGCGCCGGGGTCCTTGCCTCAAGCCGGACTGCGGCAGCCGCTCGCCCCTGACCGGCGACGGCTACACGATCACCGTGCTGGAGGAGGGCCGGACGCCGCGCTTCGGCCGTGGAGGCTCGGTGCTGCCGTTGCGGGCGATCACCGACCGCAACGGCACCACATCGAGTTCGTCCGCGACGATGTCTTGGCGCTGAAGGAGATCCGCACAGCGGCGGCTACCGCATCCGGGTCCGGTCCGCCGACGGGCTGATCACCGCGCTGTACCTGCGCGGGGACGATGCCCTACCTGCCACTGATGCGGTAAGGCTTCCGGCACGGCCAACTCGCCGAGTTCTCCCTGCCTTCGACGCAGCTGCATCCCTTGACGTGCACGCGGTAAGGGGCTGGCGTCAGGTGTCCGTGCCGACGCGTTCGAAGGCCAGCGTGGGCAGGTCGACCGCGTGCGCACCGCCGTCGGCGACCAGTACCGCGCCGGTGATATACGACGATTCCGGCGAGCCGAGGAACCGGACGACGGAGGCGATCTCGTCCGGTTCGGCCGGGCGTCGGAGCGGAACCTCGGCGGTCGCCCGGCGGTAGCCCTCGTCGCGCCCGCCGGCGAACCCCGCCGCCTCGGCGAACCGCTCCATCGCGCCGTCGGCCATCGGGGTGCGGACCCAGCCGGGGCAGACCGCGTTCGCGCGGACACCGCGGGGCCCGCAGTCCCGGGCGATCGACCGGGCGAGGCCGATCAGCGCGTGTTTCGCGACGGTGTACCCCGCGACGTCGGGCCCCGCGAACAGACCGGCCAACGAGGACACGATCACCACCTGTCCCCCGGCTTCCTCCAGCGCGGGAAGCGCGGCCCGGCAGAACACGAACGCGCTCGTGAGGTTCGAGCGCAGCGCCAGGTCCCACTCCTCGTCGTCGGTGTCGGCCACCGACGACAGCCCGTGCCCGCCGGCGTTCGCGACCACGACGTCCAGTCGTCCGAACCGGCCGAGGATCTCCGCGACCGCGTTCTCCGCGTCCGAGGCCACGCTGGCATCGCACGCGATGACGTGCGCGCCGGTTTCCTCCGCCACCGTCTCCAGCGGTTCGCGCCGCCGTCCGAGGACCACCACGTTCGCGCCCTCGGCCGCGTAGCGGCGGGCCACCGCCGCGCCAATGCCGGTACCGCCGCCGGTCACCGCGACGACCCTGCTCTCTGTACTCACCCGGAGTCCTTTCCCTTGTTCTGAGCTGACTGCGTCCGTGCCGGAGCCACGTCGAGGAATCGCGGTCATGCGGACAGGCCCAGCCATTCCCCGGCAGCCAGCACGTGTGCGCGGCGTCCGGCGCGGGCCCGGAACTCGCGTTCCGGGCCGGTGACCTCGACGCGGCCGGCGATCTTGCCCGCTGCATCGCGTCCTAGCGCATCGGGCACCGTGTACCGGACGTCGAGGATCTCCGCCGCCGCGGCAGCCTGCCTCGGGTCCCGTACGACGGCAGGAACGCCGCGTCGAACGGGCTGAACCGGCGCGCGATGAGCCGCCCGCAGCCGCGGAACATCGTGTCGCCGCCGTGGAAAACCCGCCGCCCGTCGGCCTGCACCGCCCAGTTCGGCCGCCAATCGCCCAACCCGTCGACGACGGGGAGGCGTCCACGACCTCGGCTGTCTGCCGTCGCACCCTCATCCCGCACTTCTTGGTCCCGGTGGACGCCGCCAACTTTAGCGTACGGGCGTTCACTAAACAATGGCGAACGGCCGTGCGCTATTCCCGTCGCAGGTCGCCACGGCGGTCAGCGGTCGAAGCGCCGGAGACCAGGGGCCGAGTCCTCGGCCCGCTCGCCGAGGAGCCGGGGGTGAGCAAGTCCGGAGTGCACAAGCACTCCGGACCCAAGGAGACGCTGCAGATCTCCACAGTGGACAAAGCGTTCGCGGACTTCTGGCACCGGGTAGCCGAGCCCGCACGGGCCGAGCCGCCAGGTCTGCGGCGGCTGCGCGCGGCGTGCGACAACTCCGTGGACTACCTGGAAACGCCCTTGCTGCCCGGCGGCTGTCTGATGACCGCGGCGCTCACCGAATACGACGGCCGTTCTGGCCGGGTCCGCGACGCGGTGGCCGAGGCGTGGTCACGCTGGCGGGAACAATTGCGGGCAGGCCTGGCCGCGGCAGTGGCTGCCTGGCGGATCCGCCTGGCAGTCGAGCCGGCCGCCAGGCCTTGGGCCGTCTGGCCATTGCCGACCACCGCTTGCTACTGGCCGGAGTGCGCGCTGCGGGTGTCCGGCGGAAACTCGGTCAGCGAAGGGGCGTCGGCCGAGCCCGGGTCTGCCGTGAACACCACCGCCCTCAGGTCGCCGTCGGGAATGTGGACGGTGTCGCAGTCCAGTGCGATCTGCCCCAGCTCCTCATGCTGCAGCAGCATCCGGCTGTCGTGCTGCCCGGCGGTGGGCGTGCTCGCCCAGAGCTCGGCGAACACGGTGCTGGCGCGCTGGAGGTCGGCGGTCAAAGACGCCAGGTCTTCGTCCGCGGGGTAGCGGGCCGAGGCCGCGTGCAGCTCGGCCACCAGCAGGCGCCGGAAGCGCGCGTCGTCGCCCGGCGACCGCAGCACCTGGCCGCCCTGGCCGACGAACACCCGCCAGGGGATGTTGCCCTCGCGCGGGTGGAGCGAGGGCGCGCCGCAGGCCAGCGCTTCCCAAGCCCGGTTCCAGCCGACGACCGTCCACGTGGCGTCGAGCACG
Source organism: Amycolatopsis halotolerans (assembly GCF_042647905.1). Taxonomy (NCBI): domain Bacteria; kingdom Bacillati; phylum Actinomycetota; class Actinomycetes; order Pseudonocardiales; family Pseudonocardiaceae; genus Amycolatopsis; species Amycolatopsis halotolerans. The sequence continues at coordinate 303,336 of NZ_JBHRWI010000022.1, read as the reverse complement.
CACACCGGCGTGCTCTCTACCCGGTCCACGAGCCTGCGCGCGCCGTCACTGAGCTGCCGTGGCACCCGCCCTTCTACCGGCGCGTAACCGGCCAGCGTGCACAGGTGCTCGTACTCCGCCCTGCTCACCCGGAGTGCCCGGGCCAAGGCGTTCAACACGCCGGGCGAGGGATGCCGACGACCCTGCTCCATGCGTTTCAGGTGATCCGTCGACACGCCGGCCAATTCGGCGAGCTCTTCCCGGCGCAGGCCGCCCGTGCGCCTGCGACCGTGACCGACGACGCCCACCTGTTCGGGTCGGGTGCGTTCGCGTCGCTCCCGCAACACCGTTCCCAAAGTGCTCGCGTCCGACATGACCGAAGGATATCAGCGGCATCCGGCAGGAGGGGACATCCTGGCCCCTGCTGCGGCGGCCGAAACCCGGAAGAATGCTCATCAGGAGGGCGGAGAAAGCGCACGCGAATCTGTGTTGACACGCGCCCCTTTCTCGGTGTTTCACCGATCGTTTTCTCGATGAAGGAATTTTCATGACTGATGTCAACCGCCTCGCCGACCGGGTCGCTGTCGCCGAGACCGTGGCCCGTTTCGCTTGGTCACAGGATCTCAAGGACTGGGAGGGTCTGCGTGCGATCCTCGCCGACACCGTCACGATGGACGTCTCCGAGCACCTGGGCGCGCCGTCGCGAGAATTGAGTGCCGATGATTTCGTGGCCACCAGCCGGGCGGTGCTGGAAGGGTTCCAGAGTACTCACCATTCGACCTCCAACGTCGTCGTCGAGCTTGAGGGCGACCACGCTGCCTACCGGAGTTTCGTGGTGGCCTACCACCACGTTCCCGCCGACGAGGTCGACTGGCTCGTCGTGCGCGCTTTCTGGCACATCGACCTGCGGCGGGTCGATAATGAATGGCGGCTGAGGCGCGTCCGCGTCGTGCGGAAAGCCCCATTCGCGGGCAACCCCGAGCTTTACGCGATCGCCAAGGCGTCCGCGGACAAGGCGGTCGAGAAGTGAGTTCATCGACCGACGAAGTGCGCGCCGTTCCGTTTCGAATGGCCGCGGCGATGTCCGATCGCGACGTCGAAAAGCTGGTGGCCAACTACACCGACGACTTCGACTGCGTGATGCCGGTGCATCCTGATCGCTCCTTCCGCGGCGCCGACCAGGTTCGCGCGAATTACACGAGGATCTTCGCCCGGTATTCACACGGCCTGGACGCCCGGGTCGTCGACTCCGTGGTGGACGGTGACCGGGTGTGGACGGAGTGGGAGATGATCGGCACGCGGGCCGACGGGGTCGTCGAGACCATCCGCGGCACTGTCATCATCCGGGTCGAGGACGGCCGCGCCGGAGCGGTCCGCTTCTACCTCGACCCGGTCGACGCCCCGGCACAGCCGAACATCCTCGGCTGAGATCCGGCTCGGCAGATCGCGCGCGTAAACCTGGTCGTGCGTCTCGCCGGAGGGAGGGCGCAGGGCCGGAAGCGGCGGACAAACCGGCTCCCGCGCGGCGGCGCGCGAACTGGAACCCTCATTCGCATTGACCCCTAGGAGCAGATTTTCATGCACCTCACCGTTCTCGCCGCGTCCGGCCCGACCGGACTCTCCCTCACCCGGCAGGCACTCGAACGCGGCCACATCGTCAGGGCCATCGCCCGCGATCCGGACCGGATCACCGTTCCGGACGCCCCGGGGCTGACCAAGATCGTCGCGGACGTATTCCACGCTGACGAGATCGACTCGGCGCTCGAAGGCAGTGAACTGGTGCTGTCCGGACTGGGTGTGCCCAAGGGGACGAAGCCGGGCGTGCTGACCGCGGGCGCCCGGTCGGCGGTGGCGTCAGGCGCCCGCGTCATTTGGCTGGGCGCTTACGGCACGGGCCCCTCGGCCGCGGCGGCAAGCGCGCTCAACCGGCTGGTCCTCAAAGGACTCGGAGCGGAGGTCGCCGACAAGGTCGAGTCGGACGCCGTGGTCACCGAAGCGGGCGGGACGGTTTTCCACGCCGGACCCCTGTCGAACAAACCGATCAGCCCGGACCGGCGCACCGTCGGGCTCGATGCGTCCCCCAAGAGCATCTTCCGCATCATGGTGAGCCGGGACACTGTTGCCGCCGCGATGCTCGACGAAGCGGAGAACCCGCGGTTCCCCGGCCGGATCGCTGTCCCGCTCATGCGCTGACATGAAGGCCCCTTGGGCGGCTCGCCGCGGGATTCGCAGACCCAAGGTGGCGGGGCGGTCACCCGGGGAGGCTGTCCCCGTCGGCGACGAGGTCGCCCCCCTCATCCAACTGCCGTTGCAGTACTAGGGCGTGTGTGACAGAGCGTGGATCCATGCTGTCGGATCGCGGGACGAGTACGCCTTGTCGCCGCGTACCGCATCCGGTCTCGTGCGCGATCACCTGACGTTACGGCGTGATCAGCGGCAGCCCGCTGCAGCCGATCCCGTGATCAGGCGGCTCGAACGTCGGATTCGCTCGCCCGGGATCCGGCCCGTGGCTTCGGATCAGGTCCGCTTGCGGCTCGCGATCTTGTCAGAGAGCTGCCGCACGTGGGCGGGGTCCGCGTCCCGGGCAAGGGAGACGTAGCGGTCCTTCACGGCCGGTCGGTAGCGCACGGGCAACGTCTGCCCTGGGGCGAGGCGGGCGAGCTCGGTGATCGTGAGGCCTGCGTCCGCGATACCGCGGAACGAGATCCCGTCGGCGGTCTCCACGTCGAACATCGGGACCACACGCGGATTGCTGTTGACCTCCCGCCAGTCGACGTCCAGATTGTCGAGCTTCTTCTTCCGACCGAACATCCTGGCCCCTCCCTCACACCAGTGCCGAAATCCCGGCCCGATGAAATCGCCGTCCGCGGTCGCGGACCGGCTCGGCCAGGGACCGAACAAACTGCGCCAACGTCGTCGCGCCGACTCGGATCCGCGCGGTGACAGCAAAGATCGGCCTGATGCCCTCTCCGGGCGACAGATGACGGTTGGCATCAAAACAGGCGAGAGTTAGGACACGGCACCGACTTCCCGCGTTCCGTCGAACGCTGACTAGCGGTTGCGACCGAGAACCTCCGCCCATGCCGGTGAGCGGACATCACACGGACAAGCGGAGCGGGACGCAGGCAGGTTCGGTGGCGTCGGCGGCGGGGTTCGGCGGTTACCCCCGCAGGACGTAGGCCTGGTCGGTCGCGTAGATCGCGGCCAGGTTGTCCGCGGTGATGCCGCGACCGGCGAAGCGGGCGATCGCTGTCAGGCCCTTCGCGTTGCGGTGCCGGAAGTCGTCGAAGTCCAGGTCCTCACAGTGCGGCGCGCCGGGGTCATGACCCGGATGGCCCGCGTACAACAACTGCCCGCGCTCGGCGAGGGCGAGTTGGAAGTTGGCGTTGACGTTCCAGTACAGGCTCGCGGCCTTTCCGTTGCGAGACAGCGCGGTCAGCCTGTCACGGTCGGAGCCTTGGAAGCCGTTCTCCTCGACGGCCAGCACCACGTCGTCCACCTCGAGCACGGCCAGCAGCGGCACATACCCTGGGTAGCTGAGCCGTTCCCACGCGGGCCGCTCGACGATCGACGTGATCGACACCGGTGCGGCTGGGTCGCCGCCGAGGGTGCTGACCACCTCCTCCGGCGTGAGACCGCGCACGACGGTGATCGTGGCGGCTTCGCCGAGTGAGCTTTTCTCGATCCACCGGTGCTCGGCGTCGGGTGCGATCACCAGAGGGGGTTCAGGTTCCCCACGCAGCCGATGACCGAGCCGGTCCGTCTTCTTGTGCACGACGTCGGGTGCGGCCGGCGCCTGCCACATGACCAGGTGATAAGAGTCCTCGGCATCGTCGCGGCCGGTCGCCTGCACGCGGACTCGATAGTCGCCCGGCCACGGCGGCGTTTCCCAACACCGGCGGCCGTACCCGGATGCGTTCCCGGACAAGACGGCACCGCCCTCCGACGCGGTCCAACTGATCTCGACGACCTCGTCCCAGCCGGTGAGGTCGAGTTCCTCGGGCGGTCCGGTCAGCACGTGCATCGATATCGGCACGTGGCCGTCGGCCACGCCCGTCCGGATCACCACGCAGTCTTCCACGGCGGCGACCAGGCCGTTGCCGGAGAAATCGGCGTTCGCGGGAACCGAACCTTCGGTGATCCAGAACCGGTGGTCCGTGACCGCGGCCGACGTCGAGGAAGACTGCGGCAGCAGGTATTCAGCGCGCCGCTTGGTCAGCACGGCCGCCGTGTAGCCAAGCGGCTTGGGCACCGTCGGCAACACGATCGCCGCAGCACCCAGCGCCACACCGACGATCGCGGGCGTCGCACCGGCCACCGCGGTGCCCAACGAGCGCAGCACCGCGGTCGACACGATCACGGCCAGAGCGAAATGCGCGGCACCGTGCTGCGCGGCGATCTCCGCTTCATCACCGGCCGCATCCGGCACAGCCGCCTTGTCCCGCAACGCTTCGAACAGCTCCACCACGCGGTCAGCCGCACCGGGGTGTACCTGTTCGACGATGGCCACAGCCTGCTTCGCGGCGCACTGCTCATCGCCCATCCACACTGTGACGTACCGCGTGACGGTCGACTGAGCCAGTCCGGACACAAGATCGTGCGGGATGTCCACGGCCAACCGGTCGACAGTCAGTTCCAGCGCACCCAGCAGCCGTTCAGAAAGCACGTCGCCGACCTCGTCCAGCGCCGCTTGGACCCTCGTCCCGTGCCGCGAATAACCCTTCGGCTCCCACCGGCCAAGGCGACCAGCGGGCTCTTTGGGCACGCGCGCGACAAAGTCCGGCAGCACAGCCGACACGACCGGCTCGAAATCCTCGATCCCCACCACACGATAATGCCAGCGCGTCGAACCCGTCCCCCTGCGCCGCCTACTGATTGCGACATCGGCAAGCCTCACGCAGCGACCACTCGCGGCCCGGCTGATGCGCCCCGGAACGTCCTCTCATGCCGCTGTTCGTGGCGTGGCAGCTAAGCCTGTCGCCGCGGTGCACGGGATCTTCAGCAGCGCGCTCGGCGGCCTCGGAGGCGGCACCGCCCAGAAGACCGTCGGCCTCAACCCCTACGACGACATCCTCGGCATAGCCTCGAAAGCCTGCGACGGAGTCGAGCACTGCGCACTCACCCACGACCCAGGACGACCAACCCCCAGATGCACGCCGAACCCCACGACAACCGCGCACACCGCAAGGCCGGCGAGGCGTCTCCCTGTATCTCTCCCCCACATCGGTGCCTCCGCAACCGGAACGTCCGAGGCGGCAGGACCGGCTTACTGCCGCCGCCCTCGACTTGCGTTTTCTCTTCCGGGCGCGGCCCGGAGCCGGTCGCCTCGCGCCGACCGGGAATCTGCGCTCTGCCAGGGCGGGCTCACCCAGCGAGGACGGCATCTTTCCCGGTGCCGAGGCCACCAAGGATCATGCACGCTCGCCGCGCTTCGAGGCCGCGCGCACGCGGGCCGGGCACATCGGCGACGAAACGCTTCAGCCGAAAGGCAGACTGCTGTCGATGTGCACCGCCTCGCCGGAGATCGAGGTGGCAATGCCGGACGCAAGGAACACCGCGAGCCCTGCAAACGGCCAGAACTTCGCAGTCGCTCATTCCGCCGCATCAGAACCGCGCACCGTTCGGCACCGAGCTTCGTTCAGCAGAGGTGGCCCGCCAGACAAGCTCGTCAGAAGGCCTGGCGCTCCCGTTCGAGTGGATCGGCGGCGCACCGCTCGCCGCGGGAGACACGGCGCGCAAGCATGGGAAACCGGATCGGCAAGGGGCGCGAACCGGGAGTCATGGAGGAATTGTGAAGACAACGAAGTATGCGGCTGTCGCCGCGACGGGGCTGGCGCTGATCGCGAGCGCCGTCGCCACGACACCGGCCGCCGCCGAGCCGAGCGGCCGCATCGTGCTCACGAACACCGAAAACGGTCGATCCGTGCATGCGAAAATCGGGGACACCATCGAGGTCCGGCTCACCGGCTACCGCGACAGCGGGGTCACCTACTCCTGGAGCATCCCCCAATCCGCCGAGCCGCAGGTCCTTCACCGGGTCGCGGGTGCGGCCAAACCGGACGGCGGCGCCTCGGCGGTCTTCCACGCCGAGCAGGAAGGCACCGTCACCCTCTCCGCCGCACGGGCATGCTATCCCGGCGCGGGCCACGGCTGCCCACACGTCGTCACGCCGTGGAAGGCCACCGCGACCGTCAAGTGACCAGGCGCGACGAAAGCCGGGGCCAGCCAACGGAACGCCACCATCGACCTTTCCCGACGGACCGCTCGACGCGTCATCCACAGAGACCTTCGACATGCCAGGGCAGGGTCCGTCCATCCGCAGCGTGTCGTAGTCGCGCAACGTCGCCAGGCTCACGGCGTGCTCCCGACTGGCTGCGCTTTGGCCAGCACCGCGGTGACTGTGTCGGGGGTTGCGCAGGCAAGGCACCCGGCCAGTCGTCGCGCGCATGCCGATGGCGGGTCTGCGTGCCGGGCGGTGATGCCCGCGCCGAACTGTGCTTCCTTCGGTCCTGACGTCGTCGGCCAGACCGTGACCCCGGTACGGACCAGCATCTCGTGCTGTCGTCCGGCGAAGCTGATTCCGTTGCGCCGGAACATGGTCAGGACTCGGCGGGAGACCTGCTGCGGCGGCATGCGCAGGTACTGCCGATGACCGCGGGCCCGCAGCCGGATGTCGAAGTTCTGGCCCTCGATGCGCCAGGACGGCTCCGCGTGCTCGTCGGGCCGCGCGAGCCGGTGGACGTCGGCGATCTCCAAAGAGTCGCGCAGCGGGCCGAGTTGCCCGGTAACGTTGCCCGACCCGTGAACGCGCCCTATCTGGCGCCTAGCCACCGAAGGCTCCGGACGTCCGGTAAATCGGTTGTGGCAACGGCGACTGGTCGTGACAGCGTGAACCGAACGCGGCTGTTCGCGAGTTGTGGCTCTGGCACCTCGGACGCAGGTAGGCGCTGACAGCGCCGCGGCCGCCGGTGCAGTCCTGGGCGGCGATTTTCTTCCACAACGGCGTGACATTCGTGGAACCGCTGGTCCATCGTTCGTGCAAGTAGGTTTTGAAGCCATCGAGCTTGGTTGGCCGGTTCTGCCACTGGCCGGTGAACAGTTCCTCCGGCGTGAGGGCGCGGGCGTAGCGGGCGGCGGGCTTTCCGCCCATGCCCCACTGCCGGGCGATCGCGCGTTGGCTGTGGCCGGCGGCAAGCAACTCGTGTACGGCAGTGTGCCTGGTGCGGCTGCGGTCGGCGAAGCGGTGCCCGGTAGACGTCAGCACGCCAGCCAGGCTGTTCACCGTGGTCTGGAACGACATCTGCACCGACAGGTACGTCGCCTGCGCCACCCGGTTGTTGGGCAGCTGCAGCGAACCCTCGCCGTTGAACCAGCTCGACGCGCTCGGCGACACCGTGGTGAACGCGCCGTTCTCCACGCGCAGATTCGCGCTGACCTCGTCGACCGCGGTCGACCGGCTCGAGCCCCGGTTCAGCCGCCAGTACGCATACGGCTGCGCGTCCGGTACCGTCGAGCGGTAGTGCGCTGCCGCCGGTGCAGCAAGAGAATTCAATGCCGGGCTGAAATTCTGGTCGGCGAAGACGTTGTGGCAGTGGGAGTCGCGTGGTTGCCGGACATGCGTCCGACGTGCTCTCGCGGATCAGCCGGTGGCCGGCGGGCTGATGACGCGGGCGGCGAGGAACTTCGGGGCCATCTCGCAGTAGCTGTCGGTGATGAGCTCGGCGATCTCGGTCCAGTCGGTGTGGTCACCGAGGACCGCGGCGAGGACGTTGTCCCCCCAGGGCGCGCGGAAGAACGGGAACCCGCCGGCAGTCAGGCCGAACAGGTCCTCGATGGGCACCCGAACCGTCAATACCGTAGGCGCCTCGCCGTCGACCGTGTGCGAGGCGTAGACCGCGGCCCGGTCCGCGTCCGGGGTGTAGACATGGGCGACCGTCCGGGTTCGGATCCGCCAGCGGACACCGATCCAGGACGGTTCCTCGTACGCCTCGGGAAGCTCCCGGCAGATCCGGCGCAGCCGGTCCAGGATCTCCGGTGGCACATCTCCAGGGCTCGGCATGACCCGACAATAGCGGGCGCTCGCCTGCGCGATTCCCCAAACCAGGGACGATCGAGCGCAGGCAGAAACAAAGGCCCACAGGAACCCGGCCCCGGCGAGCCGGTCGTTCTTCTCGACAAGTCGGGTGGCCGAGACGCTGCGCTCGGGTGACCGGTGCGGATCCGGCGCGAGCATCGAGCGCACGGACGTCGGCGAATCCCGCGCGGGCTGCGGTCTGCATCATCGACGGCCTGCTGCGCAACGACTCCGACATCCGACCGGAGGATCAGCCAGCGGCAGTGCCAGGGCGGCTACCGCCGCATCCGGTTCTGATCTCCCCGACCCACCGGTATCGAAGGTTTCCTCGGCAGGCCGCCGGGGCTTACGAGGCAGGCGGGTGCTCGGCTCGTCGGGCGCGGAGGGCGTCGGCGTCGGGGTGGTGCAGGTCGTCCAGGACGAGCAGGGCCTGACGCCAGCAGCGGTGTGCGGCGCGAGTGTCCCCCGCGGCCTGGTGTGTGTCGCCGAGCCGGATGAACTGGACCACCATCCTCATCGTCCCATTCCACTGGCTCGTTCACTGGGTACCCTTCCGTAAGCTGGCAGCCACCCGACTCACGCCGTCACGGGGAACGGGTGTGTTACGGGTCGGTCCTGTGCTCCGCTTCCCACAGGACAGAACGGACACCACATGCGCCCGACTCGCCGACTGGCCATGCCGTTGTAATGCTGACCGCACGCCGCGGATGATCGGTCGCTCTTGGTATCTGCGGCCGAGGTCGAGCACGCTGTGGGTGGATTTCGACGCCCCGAATGCCGGTCCCGCACGTACGCCACTGGGGAGATTCATAGTGACAGCGTCGTCCAGTACAGCGGAGAAAACCCTGCTTCCCCGCATCTTTCACGTCTGGCTGGGCGGTGCTCTGGTGTCGCAGCTCGGCGACGCCGCTTTGTACTTCGCATTGGGGTGGGCGGCCTCGGCTCACGGCGGTTTGGCTGCCGGATGGGTTCTGTCGGCGGTCGCGCTGCCGCGGACGATTCTGCTCCTGCTCGGCGGCGCCGTCGGCGATCGGCTCGGAGCCCGACAGGTCATGATCATCGGTGATGCCGTGATGCTGGTCGTCGCCGTGACACTGGCTGTCGTCTCGGGGGCAGCTGGAGCGCCGTTGGTCATTCTCGTGATAGCCGCTCTCATAGTCGGCACGAACGACGCCTTCTACCTGCCCTCGTCCGGATCGATGCCCCGCCGGCTCGTCGAGCCCGAACTGCTCCCGCGGGCAGTCGCGCTTCGCCAGAGCGGAACGCAGGTGATTAGTCTGGTCGGTGCTCCTGTCGGCGGTGCGTTGGTGGCATTCGCCGGGCTCTCCGCAGCGGCATGGGCCGACGCGATCACCTTCGCTGTGGTGCTGGTCGTGCTGGTTATGGTGCGTCCGCCGTTCACCCCGCCGTCGCCCGCGCAGCGCAAGCACATCCTGCGCGAGGTGTGGGAAGGGATCCAGGTCGCAGTCAGGACCCCTGGACTGGGACCCGTACTGTTGCTCGTCGCGGGCGCGGCAGGATTCGTGCTGCCTTTTGCCGCTCTGCTGATCCCGCTGCTGGCGCGCGAGCACGGATGGGGTTCGACCGGCGCGGGATTTGTGGTCGGAGCCCAGAGCACAGGCACGATCGTCGTAACCCTGATCATCAGTCGCCGCGGGATCTTCGCCCGCCCCGGCATTGTTGCCGCGCTCGCGCTGGCAGTGGTCGCCGTGGGCGAACTGGCGGTCGGCCTCGCGCCGGCGCTGCCCATGGCCATCACGGGCGCGACAGGCGTCGGCGCAGCGAGCGGCATGTTCGTCAGCCACCTCAGCCCGCTGCTCCTCAGCGCCGCTCCCGAGACGCATCTCGCTCGCGTCCAGGCAATCCTCTCGGTGATCCAGAGCGTGACCCTGTTGGCCACCAACAACATCATCGGCTCGGTTGCCCACGCGCTCGGACCTCGAGCCGGGACCCTCCTGTGCACAGCCGCGCTGCTCATCTGCGCCGCGGCCGGACTCTTCAGCCGCCCCATCCGCAGAATCTCTCGACCGGCCGGCCGAGCTGTGCATTCTTGATGGTTTACCTGGTCTGGGGGCTCGGGTGGTGGAGCGAGGTCTGACCGCAGCGCATCATTGTGTCTAGACGAGGGAATTCCGCCCGACACCTCCCCTCGAGCCGGGCGGGCCTTCTCCCGCTGCTGCATGTGTGCCGAAGGCCGGACCTGCCGGCGACACCGAGGAACGTCTCGTCGCCCGGACGGGCTTATCGCGAGAGCAACCAACTCTGCCGACACACTCCGCGACGCATGCAGCCGATCGCTCCTGGCGGTCGCGGCCCGGCGATCCTGTGCACGCATCCTGGATGCGCGTCACAGTCCAGTGTTGGTGAACGGCGCTGCCAAGCCTGCGTTCTGCGCACGTGTCAGCCGAATCGCCAGGGACGAATGTCAGACGGTCGTCTTCTGCCGCTTCTGATCCGTCGTTCCGGATTCCCTCTGCGTCCCCTCCTGCGGGCCTGACGCGCTCGGGCTGGGGCGGCTGTCGGAATCCTGTCAGCATCTCGGAAACCTGCTCGTTGACCCCCAGGGCGGCCGGGACATCCTCCACACCAGCAGCGTGAAATGGGGCTTTCAGGTGCGGCAGCAACGTCGGCACGATGCAGGTTCACATGTTGACGACTTCGCCCTTGGCCAAGCGTCCGGGTACCAGGGGATGTCCAGGTGGACCGCGTGAAGCCGGAGTTTTCCCTCCTGCGACGCGATTTTTTCTGCTGGCGGTGTCGGTGTTGGTATTGCTTGTGGTTCAGGTGTCGAAGCGGCAGTCGACAAGTTGCCCGCGGTTCCGGCCGTCTTTCCGTGCGGCGTGCGAGCCGGAATGAGTGCTGCGCAAAGAGCGTTGGGCGGGGCATGACGGACAAGACCGCAGAGCTGAGTCCCACTGACTGGGTACAGGACCAGACGAAGAGGATCCTCGAGACCGGGACCACCGAGGGCGTCGAGATGCGCGGGGCACCGGTGGTGCTGCTGACGTTGCGCGGCGCGAAGACGGGCAAGCTGCGCTACACGCCGGTGATGCGCGTCGAGCACGACGGCAGGTACGCGGTCGTGGGGTCCAAAGGCGGTGCCCCCGAGCATCCCGCCTGGTACTACAACATCAAGGCGCACCCCGAGTTCACGTTGCAGGACGGGACCGTCACGAAGACCTACGTGGCGCGCGAGGTCGACGGCGCCGAGCGGACCGAGTGGTGGGAACGGGCCGTCGCGGCGTACCCGCGCTACGCGGAGACCCAGGCGATGACCGACCGGCAGGTCCCGGTATTCGTGCTCGACCCGAAGTGACAGCCCCTGCGTGCCCTGGGCTCACACCCGCGGCACGCAGGTGTCATTCGGGCAACAACCTGAGGTTCCCCCAGGACCCGGTCACGATGAGCACCCCCCGGCTGACCTCGCACTAGGACAAATCTAGGACGACCAGCGGACCCGCGTCGACAGAGTTCCCGCAACAGGTTGAACCGAAGCCCCGAGGCGGGCCGGGCGTACACCCGCGAAGCCCCCAACACCGATGTTCGTACACCGGCATGGGCACCGAGCGAGTGCCGAGCACGGACAAGCTGACGGGCGAGTGGTGATCGTCGAAGCGGGGCGCAGTCCCCGCGAGGAGGGAGAATCAATGAGCGACGAAGGACAGCGACGCCCGATGGCTGGAACGGGCCGCAGGGTGGTGTCAGCGGCGCTGGCGGCGCTCGCCGTCGCCGGCGTGTACACGGCGGCCGGGCCGCTCGGGTCCGCGTCCGCGTCTCCGTCTGCGCGCTGCCACGGGTCGGGCTGCACCGGCAAGGACCCGGAGGCGCAGGGTTGTGCCGCGGACGCGCGCACCGACCAGACCATCCAGCTGGACGCCCAACTCTACGCCTACCTCCGATTCTCGCCCGCGTGCGACGCCGCGTGGGTGAAGACCGTGTCGTGGTCGCCGGAAAAGCCCATCCAGGGAACGGTTTACGGCGAGCGGTGGGGCCGGGGTGGCCAGGTGATCGTGGAGTGCACGCAGTCGACAGGATACTTGGCGGGTGGCACGCAGTGGTCACGGATGTGCGGCGGCGACCCGATGCACGAAATCACTGCCCGGTAGTAGTAGCCCCATCCCTGCTGTGGGCCCGAAACGGGATTTCCCACTATGCGGCGCTGGCAAATCCCTCCTGGTGCGGAACGGAAGCAGGAGGGATTGCCGACAGCGTGATGTCGGCAGCTCAAGCTCAGAGACCTGCGGGGTGATTGTGGTGGCGCGAGGCTTATCCGGAAGGGCGCCGCTGGTGGTCGTCTTCGCGGTGGTCGCCGCCGCGGTCCCAGCCGGATCAGGCAACCGCCGCGCCGCGTGCTGATCAACGAGCCGGGTGCACCGCCCCGGCGAGATCGCGGCGCGCCCCGGCGGCTGCGTGCTGGACCTGACGGACCTCACGCCCGGCGATCTGGACGTGCGGCGGCCCGAGAACGCCGAACCTGATGTTCCGCCAAGAACTTCGTCACGATGACCGCCCCGGGCCGACCTCGCGCCAGGACAGATGCAGGACGACCGGTGGGAGCGTGTCGACCGAGTTCCCGCAGCCGGTCGAACCGAGGCCCCGGCGTACATACGCGGGACCCCCAGCACCGATGTCCGCACACCGGCGCGGAAGCCGAGGGCCTGGCTGTCCTGCCGCTCGGCTCGTCGGCATCACCCTCATGACGGCGAAGGAGAGGACCGCATGCGATCCCTGCGTGGACGACGGCCCGCCGCAGCCGTCGGCGTGGCCCTGATAGGCCTCGTATGCGCGGTTTCCGGCGCACCGGACGCGAGCGCGAGTACCGCGTCGGCACCTACTGCCGTGCACGGCGTCCGGCGGGCCGCTGGAGGGGTCGCGGAGCCGGACGACAAGCTCGGCCCGAATTGGCGAACCTCCGACGACCGTGCCGTGACGACGGCCGCTGACCGCGACGGCTTGCATGTGCTGATCGCCGACAGCAAAGACGCCTACACGTGGCGGACCGCCGCCGTGGTGGCCGAGCCGGGCGTCCCCGCCGACACCTGGATCGGAAACCAGTGCCTCCTCGACCCTTCCCACGCGGCGGTGGTGTACGCCCCTCGCACCTTCGCCAATCATCAGGACCTCATGCTGGGCGGGGCATTCGCCGCCGTCGTCGACCTCGACACAGGCACCGTCGCCAAACTGCCCTTCACCGCGTCCCTCGCCTACTTCGACCCCTCCTGCAACCCGGCCACCCGCACCGCTGCCTTCACCGCGTTCCGCGACGGCAAGACGCGACTGATCACGGTTGACTCCACCGGCCGCACGGCGGCCGACACCACCGTGACCGGACAGGTGACTTCCGCGGTCCCCGTCGCCGACGGCGCCGTAGCCGCCCTGAACCACTACGTGGTCCACATCAGCCGGTCCGGCGCCACGCGGAATCTGGCCGCTGCCGACAGCGTGCCTTTCGACATCCGCCCCGCCGCCGACGGCACGATCGCCTTCCTCGACCGCACGCACACCACCGCGCACGCCAAAACCCTGCGCAGCGGCACGATCTCCACCCTCGCCACCGGCAGCCTCGCCGACCTGTCCTTGCGGCAGGCCGGGACCAGCAGCGTATTCCTGACCGGACATCCCACGGGTGCGGTGCACACCGAAGGCACCGGCGTCACACGCATCGACGCTGCCGCCGACACGGACGTGTCCACTAAAGGGCTCCTGGCCGTGGACCCGGTGCTGTCCCCCGCTGTCCGCGCCGGCCTGTCCCGCATCGCCGACGCCGGCCGCCACTTCAGCGGGGCCGAACCGGCCGCCGAACGCGCCCCTGCCGAGGACGACGGGCAACTGATGCTCACCGCCACGGCGACCGCCACCAGACAGAAGGTCACCGAAACCGTGGCCGCCCCCGCCGTGCCCACCGGCACGAACCAGTCCCCCGCCTTGACCGACGCCGGCGGCGCCTCCCAGCCGCACAGCGCCCGCACCGGCGCAGCGGACACCATCGACCACGACCCCGTCGACACCGACCGCTGGTGCTCGGTACCGCGCAACGACATCAACACTCAGGCCCTGCAGCCCACGCCCAATCAGGTCGAGTGGGCCGTCGACATGGCCGTACGCGGCGATTTGACCGCCAACTGGATCGCCCAGGGAGGCTGGCGCACCCAGATCGGGCTTGCCGCCGTCGACCCGCAGGCCTTGTTCCCGGTGCCGGCCCTGACCGGCGGCGGCCGTATCCCGGCCCAGGTCGAACTCGGCGTCCTCGCCCAGGAATCCAACCTCTGGCAGGCCGAATCCGGTGCGATCCCCGGCCAGATGGGCAGCCCGCTGGCATCGACGGCCGGCTTCTACGGCCACAGCGGGCCGGCGCCGAACGACTACTGGAAGATCGACTGGAGCAAGTCCGACTGCGGTTACGGCGTGGGCCAGATCACCGACGGCATGCGGATGGCCGGCCACGAAAAGCCGGGCGAGACCGCCTTGGCCCCCACCGTGCAACGGGCCGTCGCACTGGACTACACCGTCAACGTGGCCGCGTCGCTGCGGATCCTCGCGGACAAATGGAACGAGATCCACACCAGCGGCCAGACCGTCACGGTCAACAACGACGACCCCGCCAAACCGGAGAACTGGTTCGCCGCGGTGTGGAACTACAACCTCGGCTTCAACCGGCCCGGCGGCGCCCCGGGCATTCCGTGGGGCCTTGGCTGGTACAACAACCCCGCCAACCCCATCTATCCGCCCTCCCGCCAGGCGTTCATGGACACCACCCTCGACTCGAACGCCAACCACGACGCCGCGCACCCGCAGGACTGGCCCTACGAGGAGAAGGTGATGGGCTGGGCGGCCTGGTCCATCGACACCGGCCACTCGTACGGCACCTCCGGGCGTCAGGACTGGCCAGGCGACAGCGGTTTCTCCTCCGCCGGGTTCCAGCCCTCCTGGTGGCTCAGCGACAAGGACCGCAGCGCCGTCAAACCCCCGCTCGACACGTTCTGCACCGCCGACAACGCCTGCGACATCGCCAACCCGCCGCCGTGCGAGATCCAGCACACCGAGGGCTGCGACCAACTTCACTGGTGGCACAACGAGAAGACCGTCTGGAAACCCGGCTGCGCCGACACCTGCGGCCACGAGAGCATCAAGTACCAGACCCTGCGCGCCGAACCGGGCCGCGGCTACCGCCTCCAGTACGGCACACCCGACTGCACCGCGCCGCCCGCCGGGTCGCTCGTCGTGCACTCCGTCCCGGCCGGCACCAACAGCTGGAGCGACTGCGGCATCATCTCCTCCCAGGGCACCTTCCAGTTCACCTTCTCTCCCGACACCATGGGCCGGTACGACGCCAAGGGCGACCTCCACCAGATCGGAGGCGGCTACCAGGGCCACTTCTGGTACGCCCACGCCCGCGACAAGGCCAGTCTGGGCGGCGTCGGCGGGCGCATGACCGTGCTCGGCCAATGGAAGCTGAACACACCCTTGCCCCAGCCCCAAGGCGAGGTGTTCGTCCACGTCCCCGACACCGGAGCCCGGGCAGTCCAGGCCGTCTACCAGATCGACACCGCCTACGGCCCCGTCAAGAAGACGATCAACCAGCTCGCCAACGCATCCGGCAAGTGGGCCTCCCTCGGCGCCTACCGCTTCAACGCCGCCACGCCCGCGGTCAGCCTGTCCAACACCGTCACCACAGGCAACGCCGACGACGACATCGCCTGGGACGCGGTCGCCTTCGTCCCCGGAGACTACGGGCTCCCCGACGGCCCGGCGATCGACCTGACGCTTCCCGACGCCCGCCCCGCCAACCCCGATCCGGACCTGAAGCTCCAGGCGCCGGACACCCGGGTCACCCCGCCGCTGCCGCACGGCACCAACGTGGCACACGCCTCCGCCGCCCCGCCGTCGCCGCGCTGCGGACCGGTGCGCGGCGGCCGCCGGATCTGCGTCGACCTGGCCCCGCCCGCGGACACCGCCAACCCCCAGCCCGCGCCGCCGCCGAACGACAACGGCGACTGGTGCCACCCAGGCGACCCCGGGATGATGGACACCCGGCGCGTCCAGTGCTCGAACAAGATCCTTCTCATCGGCCTGATCGACGCGAAGACGAACGCGGTCATCGCAACGGCGGAGTACCGCTTCACCCGGGAACTGGTTCTGTCCGACGCGTCTGCCTTCGCGGAATACCTGACGGTCAAAGCGATCTCCGTTCCGCCCGCCATGGCCGAGATCAGCTTGTCCGTCCAGCACCTGTGCAGCTCCGGATGCACACCCGGCGCCGGCGCGACATGGACCAGCCCCCCGATCTGGATACCCGGCGACAGCCACACGGCCGAACTCACCACCGGGTACTCCTGGGACAACACAACGGCAAAAGCGGTCCACTCCTTCACCCCGGATTTCCGGCTCGAAGCCAACGTCGTTGCCGCCACCGGGAATCCGACCCTCCCGATACCCCCCGTCCAATGGAGCCAGTGGGGCCACGCTCCTCCGACGCCGCTCGACGAAGTCCGCTGCGACACCGTCGCCAACGCCACCGGCGGCTGCGTCTTCCCGAACTATGCCCCGACGTTCACCTTCAACGCGGGCAAGTACCCGCAGGCGGCCGCGCACGCCTGGCTGGTCCAGAGCCAGTTGAACAATCACCCGGGCAGCCATGACCTGGGCAAGCCGCTCTACTACCTGCCGGGCGGACGGGGCGGCGACACGGACGGAGAAGGCGGCAAAACCAACAGAGCCGTCATCTGTGGCGAGGCCGGATGGGCGGCGGCCAATGGGGACCGCGCTGTGCTGAGCGACGCCAAAGACACCCTCAGCTGTGACGAGTTCGCGGGCAACGCCACGTACAACAGCGGTGGAATGCCCGCCGAAGAGGACGGACTCAACCCGGTGTTCTCCGGCAGCGAATGCCTGCAGACATACGCGACGAAGGTGGACGCGACCATCCACCTCCGCAACATCGGCGGCTACGCACCCCAATGGACCGAGGTGTGCGGACGCTCGTCCATCTCCGGGAACCAGAACACCGGCTCGATGAACAGGTTCGGCGGATTCGCCAAGAACATGCGACTGCTGGACCGCGACGCATACTGGCTGGATCCCCAGATGTCCGCGCAGTGCAACCGGAACGGCAGATCGCTCCGCTGCGCCATGGTCGCCGCCCAGTGACCGGCAGCGCCCCGCGGTTCACGCTCCCGCGAGGACCCGACCGGACGGCGCCGGGGAGACCCGTGTCCCCTCCACGACCGGCCCGGTCGGTGCGTCGACGAAATTCCACAGGCGCGGCCGCCCGGTGTCCATCGCGCACGCAGGAATCGAAGAACGCGAACGCTGTGTGCTCAGCGTCCAGCATCACCGCCGACACCTTCCCACGGCATCGGACCGCCTCGCGCGGCGGTCCGATGCCATAGCCCCGAAGGACCGCAAGCCCCTCCGCGGCGATTCTCGCCCCACCGCGCACGGACCACAACGCAGCAACTCCGGCGGCAGCACACGATGGCGGCCTCCGCCCCTCGGCCTCGGACGGCTCCGCCTGGCCGGGGCGCGGCGGACATCCGCAGCGCGCACGTCCGCCGTCCGGTGAGCCCGTGAGGCAGGTCGCCCGACCCACTGGCCAACCTCGCGCAAGGACGAATCCAGGACGGAGGAAGGACCCAGGTCCATAAGGTCACCGCAGGGGCGACCATCCGTCGCCGCCGACATCACCACCGCATTCGCCCACGTCCAGGCACGAAGCACAAACAGCCCTGAGGAGACACATGAAGCGCCCGCCACAGCCAACTCGCTCATCCCGTTCGGCAGACGCCCCCAAGCGGCGCGGCATCAAATCCGCAGTCATCGGCGCGATCGCCGTAGGCAGTCTCTTCTTCTGCACCGGCAGTGCTTCCGCTGACGGGCTCGGAGGCGACGCCTGGACACCTGACTGCCACGCTTGGGTGGCCCGAGGGAACGACGGGCACTGGGCCTACGGGACGCTGATCGGATTGCGCGGCTGCATGCTGAGGCTGTGGTCGACCACCAGCACCGGAAAGAACATGGCCACCCCTTGGTCCTACTCCTCGACCTACCAGCTCTATCACGCCGACGGAGTTCACTACCTCTGGATCGAACTGCACGACCCCACCGGAATGGACACCACCGGAGACCGTGTCTACTAGGAACCGTCTTGCCGAACTTGCACTCGCATGCCCTGTTTCCGCTCGTTTCACCGGGCTAGACGCGTCCTGCAGGGCAATGCGGTGGTGGTGCGCGGGATCGCGCAGGTGCCGCGGGGGGGGACAGCGTCCATTGCGGCCGATCGGATTGCACCTCTGGACCGGAGGAATCCGGTCGACAAGTCCAGGAATTTCAGGTACACCGCAGCCAAGACGGCAGCTCGCGAGCGGATGGCCGCCGAATTCACTTAGCACGGCTCACGAGGTTGACTGCGCCGCTCCCGATGCACTGCGTCCGCGACACCGGCTTCGACCCGCCGCCCCGCGCGGCGGGGCCGGGCTGACCCAGATCCGCGATCTGGTCGCCGAACTTGGTGGCACCGTGGACATCGAGAGCGCAGCCGGACGCGGTGCGGCGCTCACCGTGCGGGTGCCGGCGCCATGACGATCCGGGTAGTGATCGCCGACGACCATCGCGTCGTTTGAGACGAGCTGTGCTGTCTGCTCGGGCAGGAATCGGACATCGAGGTGGTCGGCGAGGCCGGAGACGGCCGCAAAACCTTGGACATCGTCGCCGCCACCCGCCCGGACGTGCTACTGCTCGACCTGTTCGTGCCCGTGCTGTTCGTGCCCGTGCTGGACGGGCACGCGGTAGAGGACGTCATTACCGCGGTCCGCGACGCCGCCGCGGCATCCTCACCAAACGCGGCCTGCAGGACCGCGTCCAAGCAACGATCTTCGCTCTCCACCAGGAAAACGAAAGCCGAACCTGGACCGGCACCAGCCAGATACCCGGCTGCCGATGCGCGTGCGATCAGCGCCCTTTCAACAAGCATATTCGACGCAAGACTCGCTCCGACCGGCAAGTCCGAGCAGATCAGCCGGCGGTCGGACGCCCCGCTCTCCCACGTTGAAGGCTTTCCCGCCCTCGTCCTGCCCGGGTCAGCGCGGGCGTCACCACGACCGGCCACGGGGAACAGTTCGGTCGTCGAGCCGCGGTACCACCCCGCGGGCCCGCCGCCGGAAATGCTCCCGAGAACCGGTCCCCACCCGTCCACCGCACTCGGGATGCAGGATCCCAGGTCGACGAAACGGCCCTGGTACTACAGGAATCCGTGCGAGGACGTGGCGCCGGGCGGCTGGTACGCGCCGAAGATCTCACACGCTGGGCTTGTCGCCGACTGGGCATAAACAGCAGCCCGCGGCAACGGGCCCTCATCGTTGCACGCCGGAGACTCGGGTTCGTCACCCAGCCGCCCGCGTGACAACCCCGCGGAAGTGTGAGCCAGGCCATGGTTGAGGTTGACCTCGGGTCAGGGTGAAAGCTCGTCGCAGCGGCAGGAAGCCGCCCCGGCAGCACCGATCCGTAGGAGCGAAGCACCATGACGATCCCCCTCCCCCACCAGGACAAGCACGCCGCAGACCGTCCGGAGTTGCGACAGGCGCTCGAGGAGATCGTCGAGGCCGGCTTCGTCGGGGTGTCGCTGCAGGTACGGGACGAGCGAGGCGTGTGGGCCGGCAGCGCCGGAGCGGCTGAGCTGGGCGGGAGTGCCCGGCCGTCGACGGCCGGGCACGTCCGGATCGGCAGCAACACCAAGACCTTCACCGCGACCCTGGTGCTGCAACTGGCTGCCGAGGGCAAGGTCGGGCTGGACGCCCCGGTGACCAGCTACCTGCCCGAGTTCGGCTTGGACGAGCGGATCACGGTCCGGATGCTGTTGCAGCACACCAGCGGGCTGTTCAACTTCACTGGCGAGGTCAACGCGGACGGAACCGTCGCGCTGGGAATTCCCATGCCCTACGGCCCCCAAGGCGAGGAGTGGCTGAACCACCGGTTCACGGCATACCGGCCGCAGGAGCTGGTGGAGCTGGCGCTGGCCCGGCCGGCGCGGTTCGAGCCGGGAACAGGCTGGAGCTACTCCAACACCAACTACGTGCTGGCCAGGCTCCTGGTCGAGAAGATCACCGGCCGCCCGGCCGCCGAGGAGACGAGGCTGCGGATCGCGGAGCCGCTCGGGTTGTCCGGCACCCTGGTCCCCGGCGACGCGGAGATCCCCGAGCCGCACGCGCATGCCTACTACCGGCACGAGGACGGCGGCGCGCGGAAAACGGTCGACATCACCCGGCAGGACCCCTCCTGGGTGTCCGCCGGCGGCGACATGATCTCGACGGTCCAGGACCTGGCCACGTTCGTCTCCGCGCTGCTGGGCGGCAAACTCCTGCCCGCCGAACTGCTGGCCGAGATGTGCGCCCCGCGCCCGACGGGCATCCCGAACATGGACTACGGCCTGGGAGTCTTCGTGCTGACCACGGAAACCGGCGGCACCGTCATCTCCCACAACGGCGCGCAAGGCGGCCACGCGGCGCTGATGTACAGCACTCCCGACGGAACCAAAACCCTGACTGCCGCCCTGAACTGCGTGGACGACGCCAGCATGTCCGTCGCGGCGGCCTTCCAGAGCGTCCAGCGAAGCCTTCTCCGTCAAGTGTTCTGACCGGCACCGGACCAGGCCGCGCGAGCACAAGGCAGGCTGAGCAGATGAAGAACGGAGTCACCATCGGGCAGGCGGCGGCATTCGTCGGCGTCACGGTGAAAACGGTGCGGCACTACCACAAACTCGGCCTGGTCGCGGAGCCCGACCGCGACAGCTCCGGCTACCGGCGGTACGGATCAACAGAGCTGTTGCGGCTGGTCCAGGCCAGGACGCTGGCCTCCGCCGGGGTCCCGTTGGCCGAGATCGGTGCCCTGCTCGACGCCGACGCCGCGACCCTCGCCACCGCACTCGCCGACGTCGAACGGCAGCTCACCGAACGAATCGAGGAACTGACCGAGCGGCGCGACCTGCTGGGCCGCCTCGCTGACGGCGACCGGGCGCTGCTGCCGGACCGCGCCGCGGCGCTGCTGGAGCGGATGCCCGGCCTCGGCTTCCCCGCGCCCGAGGTAGCGGCGGCCAGGGAAGGCTGGGTACTGGCCAAAGCCCTTGCCCCCGAAGGATTCGACGACTACCTCGCCGACCTCGAGCACGCCCTCGGCGACCCCCGCTACGTCACCTTGATCAAGCGCGGCGCCGAAGCCGCGGCCTGGGAACCGGACGACCCCCGCATCGACGAACTCGCCACCGAAATGGCCGAGCATTACCTCGCCAACCCGGCACACCTGAAGATCGTCACCGGCATGCAAGCCCGCACCGAAGCCGCGACCCGGTACCAGTTGATCGCCCACCACGGCGAAGAACAGGGATCGGCCGCGGCGAAGGCCCTTGCGCTGGTCGAAACCAAGCTCCGCGCCGCCGGTGTCCGCATCCCCCGGCCGTAGCCTGGGCTTTTGCTCCCCGCCCGGACCCGGCCCAAGCCCCCCGGTTGAGTTCGGCAGACTGTGCCAAAGCCAGATAACGTGCTCGCGTCGGAGCTGTTGACCACCGTCTGGACACTCCGGCCCAGCCGCCAACGCCACGCCAATCACATCGGCGGTGCCAGTCATGACAGCACCGTCGTCGCGCAGCCGACCACCGTCCCGAAGCGCTTCGTTCTGTTCCCGCGCTCTGGCCAGATACCGGTCGGCCGACCGCGTCAGCAACAACGGCGTTGCGGCGGGCGGACGATCGCGGCGAATGCCGCCCGACAAGGATCAGCACGTGGCTTGACGCTGCCCCCGCACACGGTGACGTCCGATACGGACTACCTCGGCGGGCTCGCAGAGCAGAGTCAGCTGGGCGGTCCGCCAGACCGTGCACCGCGAACGCCGGAACTGCGGCGGCCGACGGGACGTGTCGCCTCGCGGCGGGTCGCGGGCGCAGCCCGCGCGAGCGTGCCCGCAGGAGCCTGTGGCCTTCAGAGCTTGATGGCGCGGAAGCTTCAGCGTTGTGTGACGTCGATGACGGGGGTGGTTGTTTGGTTGCCTCGGCAGGAAGACTGTCGGGATGGATCATCGACAGGACCCGCCCGGGCCAACGCCGCACCGGGTGCGCTCGGTACTGGGGGCGATCGTGCTGGCAGGCCTGACCGTCGCCACGTGGTGGTCGTGGTTGGGATCGGACACCACTTATCAGGTCGATCCGGTCACGGGGCAGCGCACCGGACCGTACGAACCGTGGCAAGTCGCCGGCTGCGTGCTGTGCCTGGTTGTGCTCGCGGTAGCCGGAACGATGATCGGATTGCCTCGATGGGTGGTGGTGCCGGTCATGTCCGTGGTGTTCACGGCGGCGTGGTCCGGGGCAGCGATTGCTGCGGACAGCTCTGGCCTGTGGGGCGTGGGGGCGCTGATGGTTGCCATCGGGATGGTGGTTGGTTCGTATGTGGTCGTGTCCGCTGCCGATAGTGCCCGCACCGCCATGGCACGACGGCAGCGCTGAACGCGGTCCGCGCCGGGGACACGCTCGGCCGTGCCCAGGCTGGACACGCCCGGCCCGGCGGCGTCCAACGCCCGCGAGATCGGCGATTCCCTGGCCGCGAAGGAGTCGCCCTGTCCGTGGACGGCTCCGTCTGCGACCCCCTGCCCGATCCGATGGGGGAAGACGTTCTTCGCCATCCTGGCTGCCTTCCCCGAGTTCGAAGCCGATCTGGCTGCGCATGCGCACCCTTGAGGGCGTGGCCATCGCCAAGGCGAAAGGCAAGCAGCCCAAGCTGCCGGCCTGGCAGCAGGCCCGCCCGGTCGGGCTCCACGAGGCCGGCAAGCACACCCGTCGTCGAGCTGGCTGAACTGTTCTCGGTGTCCCGGCCGACGGTGTCCCGGGTGCTCGACCGTGTCCGGAGTGGTACCAAGTGAGTTTCGGCAACTTCGCCCGCAAAGTGCGCGACCCCGCCCTGCCCCACCAGCACCGCGTCTCGGCGCTGCGGTCCTGCGTGCAGCTGTACCGGCCGATCGGCTTTCACGCCACGCTGAGCTTTCTTCAGCACGAAGCAGGCCCCTTCCAGCGCAACGAAGCGGCGCTGCTGGATGCCCTCGACATGCTCCAGGCCAGCCGGAATGCTTGGCACACCGAGATTCGCGCCTATGCCGCCGCACGACGCGCAGCCAAACGGCGCGGCCAGCGCACCCCACTCCCCGCCGAGGTCAATCCATACACCCCGACACACTGGTACGGCGCACCCCGACCTGCCGGACTGCACGCGCTGCGATTCTGGCACCAGCAGCGGCTTACGCCTCCGCTCAGCACGAGCGACCAAATCGGCCAGGACATCAGCCACTGCGTCACGGCGTTCCAGGAGTCCGGCGGCCGGCTCACGGCCACACAACACCAGCTGCTCGCCAGCTGCGTCGACGAGCTGGTACCGCACCTGTCATTCGATGCCTGGCGTGAAGATCCAGCCCGCTGCAACCGATCAGCGGACCTGCTGAAAACCGTCCGCCTCCTCCAAGCCTCGGCAACCGACGAACGGCCAGACACCAGCGCCACATAAAGCCGCAGATTCCGGTGCCCTCACCACTCGCCCTTCCGTCGGAAACGGGCCGAGGCGAGAGAAAGGGGCCTGCCGCCGCAGGCCCGACCGCCGAACTCCGACTGTCCCAGCGGGCTTGCCCGGCCGCCGTCTCGGCGGGCTCCCGCCGACGTTGCGGCCGTTCGACTCCCTGTTCAGCGGCGCAGTCGGAGTCAACCCCGAAGGCGTTCTGCCGGCTGCGGCCGGAGCGTCGAAGGCGACAGACGGGCTGCCCTTCGACGACATCACCGTCAGACGCCTCCTGTGCGACGAGCCGATGGCCTCGCCGGGAGCATCCATCCTCGACCGCGGACTCCAGCGTCGCGGTCAGGGTGCGCGCGTCGTAGCTGCCCCGCAGGCGGCAGCCCTCGACGAAGAACGTCGGGGTGGCGTGCGCTCGACAACTGGAAGACTCGCTGCGGCAACGGATCGTGAGATCGGATCGGGGGATTCAGAGCTGAGTGTGTTCCGGGCGGCCAGGCACCGGCTCTGACACGTCCGGTTGTAGCGAACAGCACGGCACTTGGCGGTCGACGTCCAGATTCCGGACACAGCACGCACTTCGCGGCGATCTTCGCGTTCCCTCGAGTGCACCGGCCATGGCTGGCTCATGTCGCGCAGTATGGCCGATGGTGGACTGCGCGCTCAGCGCAACGAGTGAACCGTCTGCTCGACCTGGTGCCGCCGCGCGAAAGACCGCCGGATCCACGGTTGCCGTCGACTCGGTTCACGACCGGGCGCCACCGGGCACGCACGCGTGAAGGCAGGCCGCGAGCCGGATCCGGAGGCCTCGCAGATCCCGCAATGCCACCGGAAACCGGCAGGCGGGACGATATCCGACCGCGTCGCCCGGAGTGCCGCACGGCCCGGGCACATAGACGAACCCTTCCTCAGCATCCCGGTGCGCCGCACCCCATGGCTGCTCCTCCCACGGACAACCCGCTCGGCGGCGTGCGAGCCAGTAGCCAGGCGTCTTCATCGCCTCGGACACTGCGGCCGCGAGGCCCCGGACATCGGCGTCGCGGACCCCGAGCCCCCGCCCCGGCCACATCCGCGGCAGAACCAGCGGCTCGCTCCGCGACGCGCATCGGAACGCGGCGAGATCGCCGTCGATCGCGACCGCCCAGTCCCGCATAGCCGCGGTCGGCGGAATCTCGTACATCCCGGCACCACCAAGCCCCGATCAAGAGGTTCATTGCGGACGGCGGCATCAGCGAACACCACCGATGCCGCGGCAGCGGATCGATTTCGGCCGTCCGGCGGAGTGGCCGATCGCACGATGCACCCCGTTCCGGACAATTCACCGCCGACCGCTGCCGGATATCCGCGCGACGTGCGCCGAATGCCGTACCTGCCCGCCGGTTGAGCCGGTCCGATCGCGGCGACCGGATCTGGACAAGCCAGTCCGGCTCCGCGAGCATGGTTTGGTTCCGCTCCCCTGTTGCGACCGATCCTGCCAAGCCGTGCCGGAGAGGACCACGAGCGATGACAGAAGAACGCGCTGTCCAGGACTTGGCCGCAAACCGCTGCGGCACCGCAATCCCCGCTTCCTCATCCAGCCGCCGATCACCCGCCCGAGCCGACCTCGGCTGAGGACCGGCCCGCCGCGGCGGTCCCGGCGCACCGGCCAATGCCGTTCTCGAACCTTCGCCAGGAAGGAAAGATCATGGCAGCCAAGCCCAGCATCGTCTTCGCCCACGGACTGTGGGCCGACGGCTCCTGCTTCGCCAAGCTCATCCCCGCCCTGCAAGCCGAAGGCCACGAGGTCCTCGCCTCGCAACACGGCCTCGACTCGCTGGAAAGCGACGTCGCGTGCGTGACCTTCACGCTCAACCGCGTCCCCGGCCCGATCGTGCTCGTCGGCCATTCCTACGGCGGAACCCTGATCACCAAGGCGGGCACGCACGAGCGCGTCGGCGCACTGGTGTACATCGCCGCGCTCGCCCCCGACGAAAACGAAACCTCGCAGCAACACCAGGACCAGTTCAGCCGAACGCCCGTCTTCGACCACGTCGAGATCGCCGACAACCGCGTATGGCTCCGCTCCTCCGGCATCGCGGACTTCGCGGGCGACCTCCCCGAAGCCGAACAGAAGCTCGTCCTCGCGACCGGAGCCGTGCCCGTCTCAGACCTGTTCACCCAGCAGGCTCCCGGCACCGCCTGGCGCACCAAGCCCTCCTGGTTCATCGTCGCCGCCAACGATCGCACCGTGAACCCCGAACTCGAACGATCCGCCGCCAAGCGCATGGGCGCCAAGACCCACGAAGTGGACAGCAGCCACGTCCCGATGCTCTCGCGCCCGGACTTCGTCCTCGACGTGATCCACGACGCCGCGAATTCCCTTCAGCAGTAAGCGGATCAGCGGCGACCGGGAAGAGATCGTTTGGCAGTCTCATTCCCGGTCGCCTGCTTCCGTCGAGCTTGCCCGCAGCGAGCACCGAATCGATCGGGTCCGCATGCCCGGCGGCGACGGTCGTGCGCTGCGGATTTCCCTGCCCAGTTCAGCCGGATGTCCGAGCTGCTCGCTACCGCGCGGCCCCGCCGACAGACCACGGCAGCACCTTGCCGAACCGGACCAGCTCCCCATAGTGCGCCGGGTCGACCGGACCCAGCGCCAGGTCCGCCAGCGGGACCGCCGCCTGCGCCGGGCTCGGCGCGGTGCTCACGTCCCACCACAGTCCCGACGTCGGCGTGTTGATCATCCCCGGGCAGACCGCGGCCTGCAGGATGCCGCGCCGCCGGTCCTCGGCCCGGCGCGCGGACGCCAGCGCGCGGACCGCGGCGACCTGGGCGATCTTCGACGGGATGTTGACGAACCCGGGCCACGCCCCGGCGCGGGCGCTGCCGTCGCGGACCGCGTCTCGCCACGCTGCCACCTGCTCGTCCACAGCGTCCAAAGAGGACAGTTCAGCGAACCGGCTGTGCAGGACCGGGGCCAGGTGGTGCAAGGTGCCGAGACTGCTGGCCACCACGATCAGCCGCGCGTCGTCACGCAGCAGCGGAGCGAACGCGCGCAGGACCCTGGTCGTGCCGAAGTTGTTCACCTGGGTGTACTCGTCGACGATCGCGCGCGGGTCGTCGTCAGGGCCGACTCGCATCACGGCGTTGTTGAACACGATGTCGACGCCGCCGTGCCGCTCCCGAAGCAGTCCGGCGAACCGTGCCGCCGCGTCGGGGACCCCGACATCGAAGACTTCGCCGCGCACTCGCGCGCCGCCGGCGGGCAGTGTTTCGACTGCCTGCTGGACACGGGTGGAGTCGCGGCCGGTGAGGTAGACGATGTCTTCGGGGTTCATCCGCTGCGCGAGGCTTTCGACCAGCGCCAGGCCGAGTCCTTGCGTCGCACCGGTCACCACTGCGATCTTCATGCTCCCGCCACCAGTTTCTCAGAGTACGTCCACAGCCGTTCCGCGCTGTCCGGGTTCAGGGCGTAGCGCGCCACGCCGTGCAGCTGCGGGGCCTCGTCGCGCCGGTCGATCGTCGGGGTTTCGTTGCAGTCCACGAAATACCGGCCGCCGATGCCGTCGAGCAACGGCGACGTCGCGAGCAGCACCGACGTGGCAGCGCCCTGCTGAGGCGTCTTCATCAGCTCCGGCCCGACCGTCCCGCTGCCGCGTCCGCCGGTGTGTCGCTGGAGATTCGTGAGGATCGCCCCGGGCATCAGCGCATTCGCGGTCTTCGACTGCCCATAGGCCAGCCATGGATCGTAGGCGCGGAACGCGAAGTGCACATCGTCGAAGACGACCGGCGAGAGCTGATGCCCGCTGGAGCTGACCGCCAGGACGCGCGCGCCCTCGGCCACGAGCGAGCGGTGCAGACCGGTGGCCAACGCGAAATGGCCCAAGTGGTTCGTGGCGAATTGCCACTCCCAGCCCTCCGCATTGCGCCGCTCGGGGCAGGCCATCACTCCCGCGTTCGCGACGAGCAGGTGCAGCGGTCCTTCCCAAGCCGCGACGAACGCCGCCACCGAGTCCTGGTCGGCCAGATCCAGCGGCGCGACGCGCACCGCGGCACGGCCGGTCGTCTCGATGACGTCCTTCGCGGCCTGCTCGCCCGCAGCGGTGTCACGGACGGCCAGAACAACCTCCGCACCGGCCGAAACCAAGGCGCGCGCCGTCTCGACGCCAAGCCTGGACGAACCGCCGGTCACGATCGCGCGGCGGCCGGAAAGATCAATGCCCGCAACGACTTCGGCAGCTGTGCTGGCGAAGCCGAACGGCGTGTGGATCAGGGTCATGCCCACCACGCTAAGCCGCTATTGGTCATGTAGGGAGCGAAATATCCTCAACCATGGTATGCGTGACTGTCATGGCCTTCACCGATGCTTCGCTGGTCGCTCTCCGGGTGTTCCGCGAGGTCGCCGAACGGGGCACGCTCACTGCGGCGGCATCCGCTCTCGGCTACACGCAGTCCGCGGTCTCCCGGCAGATCGCCGCGCTCGAACGGGCCGCGGGCGCGCCGCTGCTCGAACGACGGCACGACGGCGTCCGGCTGACCCCGGCGGGCCGGATCGTGCTGCGCCGCGCCGCCGACGTCGTCGACCAGATCGACGCCACCGCACGGGAACTCGCCGGCCTGCCCGAGGAATCCGGCCACGTCCGGCTGGGCTGGTTCGCCACCGCCGGCGCCGTCATCGTCCCCCGCGCGCTGGCGCTGCTGCGCGAAACGCACCCGGCGATCACCGTGACCTCCCGCGAAGGCAGCAGCCCGGCGCTGGTGCGCGCCTTGCGGGCGGGCACGATCGACCTCGCCGTGCTCGCGTCCGTTCCCCCGTACCGTTCGCTGGACACCGAAACCCCGCCGCTGCGAGTTCAAGTGCTCACCGAACGCAGTCTGTGCGTCGCGGTGCCGGAGAACCATCCGCTCGCCCGCGGCGACTACATCGACGTCGCGGACCTGCACGGCCAGCGCTGGATCGCCGGTGCCGCGCAAGAACTCCAGATGGGCGCCTGGCCGGGACTCGCCGAACGACCGGTGATCGCGCACACCTCCCGCGACTGGCTGGCGAAACTCCAGCTCGTCGCGGCCGGCTGCGGCATCACCACAGTGCCGCGCATGCTCGCCCCGACCGTCCCGCCCGGCGTCCGCGTCCTCCCCGTCCGGGGCGGACCGTCGGAGAACCGGCGCGTCGTGCTCACCCGGCTCCCCCAGCCGATGCCGGAACCCGTCGCCCGCGTGGCCGAAGCGATCCGCGAAGCGACTCTGGCAACCGACGCTCGCTGAACCGCCGCGCGCGTGCGGCAGAGCCCTCAGGCAGCGAGGAGGGCGAGAATCTCCGCGGTGGTCCCGGTTTCGCCGAGCCGGGGGAAGATCTTCGCGACCGAGTTGTCGTGCATCGAGACGTCCAGGTCGGTCATGGCGTCGACGGGCAGGGTCACGTGGAATCCGTGCTCGTGGGCCTGCCGTGCGGTGGACTCGACGCCGATCGCGGTGGAGATCCCGCACACGACGACCTGGGTGACGCCGAGTTCGCGGAGGTGCTCGGCCAGGCCGGTGCCGTGGAACGCGCCCCAGGTGTGTTTGGTGACGGTCTTGTCGCCGGGCTGCCGGCCGAGGTCTGGCAGCAGTTCCTGCCAGCCGGCGGGAAGGTCGGCGACCCCGAAGCCGTGTTCGGTGCGGCCCGGGGCGCCGCCGGCGACGTTGACGAGCACGACCGGGAGCTGTTTGGCTCGGAACGCGTCGGCCAGCTTGACGGCATTGGCCAGGACGCCGTCGAACGGGTGCACGGTCGGCATGGCGGTAGCCGCGGACTGGAGATCGACGACCACGAGCGCGGTGACGGGGTCGATGGTGGTGACGGGCATGGTTTTCTCCTTGGTTGACGGGAAAGTCAGCGCCGCAGGGTGCGGTCGCCGAGCGTGAGGGCGACGAGGACGAGGCTGGCGGCCGTCATGATCCAGGCGATCAGATGGACGCCGCCGTCGGTGACGTCGTGCTGGAAGACCAGGCCGGTGACTGCGCTGGCGCCGATGGAACCGACGTAGCCGAAGGTGCGCAGCAAGCCGGACGCGGTGCCGAGTTGCTCCGCGGGCGCGTGCTCGGCGAGCGCGATCTGGTTGCCCGCGGTGGAAAAGCCGATGGCGAGCCCGAAGACCAGGGTCAGGGCGACCACCAGGCCGATCCACGCGGTGGCGGTGAGCAGCAGGACGCCGGCCGAGCCGAGCAGGCAGGCGGCCGCGGCGGCGAGCACCGGTCCCCGGACGAGGCCGCGCCGGGACAGCGGCGCGATGAGCAGACCCGAGACCAGGGTCATCGGCAGCAGGAGCAGCCCGGCCGCGGATTCGCTGAAACCGCGGACGCTTTCGACCCACTCGGTGATGCCGTACAGCACGACGTACACGCACAACTGGGTCAAGCCGAAGCGCAGATAAGTGTTGGCGAGCCCGGGCTTGGCGGCCAGGAGCCGCACGTCCACGAACGGAGTCCGCGCCCGCAGTTCCCACCACGCCAGCACCGCCCACAGCGCGGCCGACAACGCGAGCAGCCACCAGCGCGCGGAAGGCAGGCCGAACAGGAATACCAGCAGCGACAACATGGCCCCGACGAACAGGACGATGCCGCACAGGTCCAGCTTCGAGGCGATCTCCCGCGCGGTCAGCCGATGCTCGCGCCGGGGGTCGGGCGCGATCCACCCGGCCGCGGCGACGAGCGCGAGCACGGCGACCGGCACGTTGACGAAGAAGACAGCCCGCCAGGTCAGCGCGTTCACCAGGACGCCGCCGAGGGGAAGCCCCAGCGACGCGGTCGCGATCCCCGCGATCATCAGCCCGCCGAGGACCCCGCCCGGCGGCTTGTCCATCCCTGCCTCCCGCGCGCGGCGCTGGATCAGCAGCATCGCGGTCGGGTAGGCGCAGGAGGTGCCCAGTCCCAGCACCACCCGGCTCAGGACCAGCATCCACAGGTTCTGCGAGAACCCGCCCAACAAGCCGCCGGCGATCACCAGCACGATGCCCGACACGAACACCCGCCGGGGCCCGAACACCTCGGCGGCCTTGCCCGCGGCGGGCTGGCCGATCGCACTCGCCAGGTAGAGGGCCGCGACCAGCGCCGCGGTCTGCCCGATCGGGATGCCCACGTCGCGGGCGATCGGCAGCAGCGCGGTCGCGATCAGGGAACTGTTGACCGGATTGAGAGCCGAACCGAGGAACAGCGGCGC
Organism: Amycolatopsis halotolerans; assembly: GCF_042647905.1. Lineage (NCBI taxonomy): Bacteria > Bacillati > Actinomycetota > Actinomycetes > Pseudonocardiales > Pseudonocardiaceae > Amycolatopsis > Amycolatopsis halotolerans. The sequence goes on along the minus strand of NZ_JBHRWI010000022.1, from coordinate 272,576 downwards.
GGTGAACCGCCAGGAGAACGGATTCTCGTTCCGACCCGGCCGGACCGGGGACACTTCGGTCGAGGACACGGCAACCTTCTTCACGTGCGACTGGGCGCGACGAGCAGCCCCGCGTGCCGGGCACGGGAGCGACTGCGGGTTCAGGTCAGAAGCGCTGGGAAAGCCTTTCGAGCAACGGAGCGGCGGCCGCCAGGACAGCGACCTCGGCATCGGTGAACGACTCGCCGAGCGCGGCAGCCATGCGATCGGATATCGCATCGCGACTGGAATGCAGGACGTCGCCGCCCTTCGCGGTGACGGTCAGCAGCGACCGCCGCCGGTCTTCGGGGTCCGGGGCCCGTGCCACCAGCCCGTGGCTCTCCAGCGACGCGACGGTCGCCCCCATCGACTGCGGGGTGATCTGCTGCGCCCGGGCGAGATCGGCGATCGCGACCGGAGCGGCCCGATCGATCTGCGCCAGCACGGACAGCTCCGGCGTCGTCAGCTCCCCCTGCGCGGCGGCCTCGCGCGTGCGCCGCTTGAACGACCCCAGGGCCAGCCGCAGCGCGACAGCGGTCGAGCGGTTCACGGCGTCACGAGCTTCCATAATAAGAAGCCTAATCTTCGCAGTGTGAGTTGACAAGTTCAGGCTTCCTATTTTGTCACCGCCCACGTGGGCTGTCCCGTTGACACATCAGCGGCGTCGCCGCGGCACGTTGGTCTTCCGAGAACGCGTCGTGGATGCAGCTGTTCAACGCCCAGCTGCGACGCCGTCCCGCATTTGTCCTGAACATCGCGAAGGAGCGTTCCGTGCCCGTAATGCCAAGCGTGGCAGTCAAGGTCGGCACGATCAGCAAGTCCGCCTCGGCGAGCAGCGGCCGACCCCAGCCAGGACAGCGATTTCCCTTACCGGACATGACATTGCCTGTGCCGGGCACCCGGGAGGGGATCTCTCACCCTCGCCCGCGGCGCGTCTCCTCAAGATCGTCCGCTATCGCCGCCGAGGTACGCCGGAGCGGATCGAGGAAGCGGTCCACGATGTCCGCCCTGGACAATGAGCTCGCCGACGTGGACACGTTGACCGCTGCGATCACGGTCCGGGGCGGGGTGTCCGAGTTGCGGCTCACCGAATGCTGGCGGCGGCCGAGAACCGGCACCGCGATCGATCGCAATCCCTCCTGGACCTCTTGGTCGATGAGAGAGAATCCCTGCTCTCGCACCAGATCCAGCTCAGTACGGAGCGCTGCCGGGTCGGTGATCGCCCGCTCGGTCGGGGCGTCGGACGGAAGTGTCCTGAGGTAGTCGCTGAGGTCTTCGGGGGCTTGCGCCGCCAGTAAGACGCGTCCCATCGCCGTCAGGTGCGCGGGAAGGCGGGTGCCGATGTTGATGGTCACGCTCATGATGCGACGACGAATCGTGGCGCGCGCGACGTACACGATGTCGGACCCGTCGAGCACGGAGACCGAGCTCGATTCGTCGATTTCCTGGGACAGCCGCTCGAGATAGGGCTGCGCGACTTCGGGCAGGCTCAGCGACGAGAGGTAGCTGAAGCCCAGCTCGAGAACACGCGGCGTGAGCGAGTACCAGCGACCGTGCGACTTCATGTAGCCGACCTCGACGAGGGTCGAGAGGAAGCGACGCGCGGTCGCCCGCGTCAGCGACGTCGCCGCGGCGATCTCGCTCAGCGTCATCTCCGGGTGGTCCTCGTCGAACGCCCGGATCACGTTCAGCCCGCGTACCAGCGACTGAACGTACTGATCACTGGGACCCGGACCGTCGCCCGTGCTCCTCGTAGCCGTCACGGCAGCGGATCCTACCGGAGGCCGACGCCTCCGCTTTGTATCGCTATACGAACAAGAGTTCGCTGGTTGACACTTTTACGGTCTCGCGCATAGTCTTCACTACGCCTGCCACCCGGGATTCCAGTCACCCTCCGCATCCGCCGCGATTGAGCGTTCTCAAGCCGGGCGACCGTCCCGGCTGTTTCCGCGGCGTTCCCGTTTCGACCGGTCGGACCTCGACGAGCATCGGAGTCACCATGTCCGAGACAGCACTTCACGATCTGCTCCTGAGCGGGTCCTTCCGCGTCGGCCGCACGCTCGTCACGCACCTCAGCGACGGCGTCGTCGTGGAGCCGCGGGCGAATTGGTTCCACGGCGTCGATCCCGCCTGCTGGATGCCCGTCGTCGGGGCCGGCTCCCCCGACACGCCTTTTCCGGTGACCTTCGGCGGGTTCTTGGTCCAGACACCGGACACCACGACGATGTTCGACTGCGGGATAGGGCCGCTGGCCCGATCGATGTTCCCCGGCATCCGCGAAGGCGGGAACCTGTTGCACCGGCTCGAAGAGGCCGGCGTGGCTCCGGGCGAAGTCGACCGGGTGGTCATCAGCCATCTGCACCTCGACCACTGCGGACACCTGCTCAAGCCGGACGGAAGCCTGACCTTCGAGTCCGCCGAGGTCTGGCTGCACCACCGGGAGGCGGAGTACTGGCGATCCGCGGCGGCAGCGGGAAACATCGAGCCCGCGCGGATCAGGCGCTATCTTGACGCGCTCCAGTCAGCAGGCGTCCTGCGCACCTACGCCGACGAGTTCGAACTCTCGCCCGGGGTCCGGCTGATCCCGTCACCGGGCCACACCCCCGGTCACACGGCGATGCTGCTGAGCTCCGCCGGCGCGCACGCCATGCTGCTCGGCGACATCGTGCACCACACCGCGCACTTCACGCATCCGCGCTGGCTGCAGAGCTACGACGTGGAACCGGAATCGTCGTTCGCCACACGGCTCGAGCTCTTCGATCGAGCGGCTCGGCTCGGCGCCGTCGTCACGGCGGTGCACATGCCGATCCTCACTCTGGGGACGGTGACGACGACGGGGTCCGGCGGACACGTTTACCACCCGGCCCCTCCGCACCGGCCCGTCGGCCAACCGTAGTACCACCCTCACCGATATAAGGAGCGATCAATGCAGTACCGCACGCTCGGCCACACGGGACTCCTTGTCTCGCAAGCATTCTTCGGCGGCACGTTCATCGGCGAGTTCGAGGACGAGACGTCGACGCGGCGTCTCGTCGACGCGGCCTGGGACGCCGGGATCAACACGTTCTACTCGGCGGACGCCTACCACAACGGGCGGGCGGAGGAACTGCTCGGGCAGGCGATCCGGCCGCGCCGCGACGAGGTGAACCTGCTCATCAAGGCCGGCAATCGGGTCGGCACGGCGGACGCGCCCACCACGGTCCAGGACTGGAACGCGACGCCTCGCCGGGTCGAGGTCGACCACGCCTTCTACATGAAACGCGGGATCGGGCCGACGTCGCGCGGTCTCACCCGCAAGCACCTCGTCTCCGCGGTCGAGGCGTCGCTGAAGCGGCTGGGAACCGACTACATCGATGTCTACGTCGCGCATTTCTTCGATCCGTCGACTCCGGCGGAGGAGACTCTGCACGCGATGGACGACCTCGTCCATCAGGGCAAGATCCTCTACGTCGGCTGCTCGCAGACCGCAGCCTGGCAACTGTACCGGGCGCTGTGGGCCAGCGAGATCAACAATCTCGTTTCCTACCAGTCACAACAGATCCACTACAACATCTTCGAGCGCGACGCGCGGCGCGAGCAGCTGGCCGCCGCCGACGCGGCCGGGGTCAGCGTGCTCGCCTTCAACGCGCTGGCGGGAGAACTGCTGGCGGGCACCCATGCGCGCGACGACGACTCGCTGCGGGACACGATGGGCTTCCGCCGCCGCTACGCCGACATGTATTGGACCGACGAGAATTTCGACCTGATCGAAGAGTTCGTCTCGATCGCCGGGGCCTTCGGCCGTACTCCCAGCTCCCTGGCCTACGCGTGGACGCTGGCCCAGCCCGCGGTGACGGCACTCAACATCGGTCCCCGCGTCGTCGACGGCTTCGCTCCCGCGGTGAACGCTATCGACACGCCACTGCTCCCAGAGGAAGACCTCGCGATCCAGCACCTCCTGGAGCGGTACCCGACCGCACCCCCGACTCGGGAGCGCCTCACGGTCGAGAGCCTGTAGTGCCGCCTGCCGATACCGGTCGTTTCGAGTACTGGGCCGGAGTGGATACCCCAGCGGTCGGGGGCTCCGCGTTGCGCGAGTTCGATCGCTTCTATTCGACCGTCCATGTACCCGAAGTGCTGGCCTATTACCCGGGAATGCTCTCGTGCGCGCGGTACCGGTTGACCGAACAAGACGAGCGCGGCGATCGCGGTCCGATGTGGCTGGCGCGGTACACGATGGACGAGCACGCGGCCGCCCGTTACCGCACCGTCAACTCGGACCCCGGATTCGTCATGCCGTTCACCCCGATGCCGTTGAGCGAGCGGGATTTCGACGTTCGCTGGCGTTTCCTCTGGCGATCGCTCGCTTCCTACGGAGACGACGCCGGAACCAGCCGGGGCGTACGGCTCATCGGGATGGACCCGGCGCCGGGCACCCGGGCGGAAGAGCTGACGGCGTTCAACGCGTTCTACGACCGGACACATCTTCGCGAGGCACGGGGCGCTCTCCGGTCCCGCTTCGTGACACGTTACGAGCTGTGCCAAGCGTTCTCCTCGTCCGCTGCGCCGCGGTACGCGGCGGTGTACGAGCTGGACAGCCCCGCCGTGACGAACCTGCCCGTACCTCGGGTGACGGACGGCCCGCCGTCCTGGCGGGACCGGAACACGCACTGGCGGCTGACGTACGCGCTGATCGAGCGGATCGACCGAGGCTGAGCGCAGCCACCCGAGGAATTCCGTCGGACCAAGGGAGCAACGATGCCCCGCACCGCCCACGAAACGCGCACGACAACGTCCGCCCGACGAGCCGCGATAGCGGCGTTTCTCGGGAGCACGCTGGAGTACTACGACTTCTACCTGTACGCCGTCGCGGCAGCGCTCATCTTCGACCGGCTGTTCTTCCCCTCCGGCAATGCGGCCGTCGGTCTCGCACTGTCCTTCGCCACCTTCGGGGTCGCCTACGTCGCGCGGCCCGTCGGCGGAATTGTGATGTCGCACTTCGGCGATCGGATCGGACGCCGGCGGGTGCTGATGATCACCCTCGCGATCATGGGCACCTCGTCGTTCGCCGTGGGACTGCTGCCGACGTACGGCTCGGTAGGGATTCTGGCGCCGATCTTGCTGGTCACGGCCCGGCTGGCACAGGGTTTCTCCGCCGGCGCCGAGCTGGCCGGCGCGACGACCCTGACCCTGGAGCACGCGCCGGACCGTCATCGGTCCTTCTTCACCAGCTGGGCCTCGACGGGCTGCTCGGCGGGTTTGCTCCTCGCGACGCTCGTGTTCATCCCTGTCGCAGCGCTTCCCGACGCTCAAATGCTCGCCTGGGGCTGGCGAATCCCGTTCCTGTCGTCGGTCGTGGTCTTCGCAATCGCGTACTGGGTCCGCACCCGCCTCGACGAACCGCCGGAGTTCGAGAAACAGCAGGAAACCGACGCCGTCGCGCGCGTTCCGGGCGTCGAAGTCCTGCGTACCCAGCCGACGGCGGTGCTACGGGTTGTCCTGATGACCCTGATGGCCTCCTCGCAAACGATCTTCAGCTTCTTCAGCCTGTCCTACGCCAGCGAGACGGCCGGCGTGGGCAAATCGCCGATGCTGATCGTCAACGCCGTCACCCTCGGATTGTCGATCGCTGTCCTGCCGCTCGCCGCGTCACTCTCCGACCGGATCGGCCGGAAACCGACACTCCTGATCGGCGCCGTCGGCAGTCTCCTGTCGCTCTTCCTGTTCTTCTGGTTCATCACGACCGGCAGCATCGTGTTGATCTCGCTGGGCGCGTTCCTGTTCATGTCGGTGCTGTACTCGTTCTGGAGCGCCGTCTACCCGGTCTACTTCGCGGAACTGTTCGCCACCCCGGTGCGCTATTCCGGGATGGCTATCGGGCAGCAGATCGGCCTTGTCCTCGTCGGGTTCGCCCCGGTCATCGGGGCGCTCCTCCAGCGTCCGGGGCCGTACGGGTGGCTCCCGGTCGCGGCGTTCACCGGAGTGTGCATCGGCATCGCGGCCATTGCTGTCTGGACGGGACCGGAGACCTACGACGTGCCGGTGGACCGTCTCGGCCGCGCGAACCTGCCCGCCGATGCGGCGGAGCCGCCATCAGCGGGCAGCGATGCGAGAACGCGGTCCGCGGCGTCGCCCGAGTAAAGGCGGCATTCGTGAACTGATAGTCCACAAAGGACCAACGACGGGCGTGCGGTGATCCCAGCCCTGCCGGAGTCGAACTTCCCGGTTGGGAAACCAGCCCGTCGCCGCCCTCGCCCACTGCGGCCGGTGCGCTGGCCCGCTACTCCCCCGGGCGAGTCCCGCCGCGGGCGACCAGCACCGGGCACAGCGCGTACGAGATCAGCGCCTGGCTCGTGGATCCCAGCGCCAGGCCGCTGAACCCGCCCCGGCCCCGGCTGCCGACGACCAGCAACTGCGCCCGGTCGGCGAGATCGAGCAGCACCTCGGCCGGGCGCCCCGCCCGCACGACCCGCTCGACGACGACGTCCGGGTACTTCTCCTGCCAGCCGGCCAGCCGTTGCGCGAGCAGCTCGTGCTCGTGCTCCTCGACTGCCGCGCGGTCCATTCCCCGCCGGCCCTCTTCGAAGATCTCGGCCAGGAACTTCTCGCTCCAGCTGTGCACCGCCACCAACCGCGCGTTCCGCCAGGTCGCCTCTTCGAACGCGGCCGCGATCGCCGCTTCGCCCTTGGGGGTGCCGTCGACGCCCAGCACGACCGGTCCCTCGGCCGGGGCCTCGTCCTCACCGACGTGCGGCCGGATCACCGCGACCGGACACGGCGCGTGCGCGGCCAGCGCGACCGACACCGACCCGAGCAAGACGCGGCCCGCCGTGCTCCGGCCCGGGCTGCCGAGCACGATCATGCTCGCGCCGGCCGCCTCGGCCAGCAACGCCTCCGCCGGTCCCTCGGCCCGCACCGCGGTCGCCGCCTCGACGCCCGGCGCGGCCTGGGCAGCCGCGTCGCCCGCTTCGGCCAGCACTCGCGCGCCGCGCGCGCCGGCAGCTTCCTGCATCTGCTCGAACGACAGCTCGGCCGCGGGAAAGGACACCGGCAGCTCAGGCAACGCATGGACCAGGCGAAGACTCCGACGACGTTCCCGCGCGACCCGTGCCGCCCAGCGCACCGCTGTCAGAGCGGCCGCGGAACCGTCGACACCGACCACCACTGCTGACTCCGACCCCGTCATCCGATCCCCGCTTTCCCCGTACGGACAGTCCGTGCAAGGAAGCTACCTGCCGAAGGCCGTTCCAGCCCGTCGTCACACCCCGATGGGGGGATGCGACGACGTCGGCCGCAGCTTCTGTCGGTACACAGTAGACAGTCGGCGACGCTGTCCGGCCGTTCGATACCATCGGAACCGTGCCTGCCGAGCCGACTGCCCGCGAACTGGTCGACCGCTTCGGCCGGATGACCGCCGACGGCCGTTTCCAGACACTGCGGCTGCTCGTCCCCGGCAAAGGGGATTCGCCGGTGCTCGAACCGTTCCTGCTGTCGACCGCGAACGACACCGCCGAGGACGACCTGGTCCGGGTCGAGGCCGTCCGGGCGATTCCGCTGCTGGACTTCGCCGAACCCGCCCTCGTCGACCGGTGCCGGGACGCGCTGCACCGACTCGCCCGCGAGGACGACGACTGGGACGTCCGCAACGCCGCGGGCTGCGTCGTGTTCGACCTGCCCGGAGCCGAAAACAGCGTCGACCCGATCCGGGCAATGCTGGCCGCGGAACCCGAAGAGTTCGTGCGCGCCAACGTATCCGCCGCGCTCAACCTGTTCCTCCGCCGAGCCTGACCCGCGGATCGCCCAGGACGCGATCGACGAGACAGACCGGACCGAGACCGTCCGGTCGCCGGGCACCGGATGCTGAGCTATGGTGACGGTGTCGCGAAAAACGATGCTCCGCGGTTCAAGCCGTCGGACATCGCGCACACATCGACGCAGACATTTCTGCTCGGTCAGCGGCTCCTTGCCGAGATCGGGTTCTTCCCGCCCCTTCTCGGACACCACCCTTGCCGGCGCGCGCCGGCTCGACAGAGGAGCGCACCATGCAGAAGTCCGTCGCCGTCATCGGAGCGGGGCTGGGCGGCCTGACGCTCGCCCGCGTGCTTCAGGTCAACGGCGTCGCCGCGACGATCTACGAGGCTGAGGCGTCGGCGACCGCCCGCGCGCAGGGCGGCTTGCTCGACATTCACGAAGAGACCGGGCAAGTCGCTCTCCGCGCGGCCGGTCTGTACGACGAGTTCCTCGGCCTAGTCCGTCCGGGCGAGGACGCCAAGCGCGTGGTCGACCACGCCGGCACGGTCCTGTTCGACCTGCCCGGGGACCCCGGATCGGCGCGCCCGGAGGTCGATCGCGGCGAACTCCGGGACCTGGTCATCGAGTCGCTCGCGCCCGGCACCGTCAAGTGGGGGCACAAACTCGAGTCGATTCGGCGCCACCCGGAGGGCGGCTACGACCTCGCCTTCGCGACCGGGGCGGCCGCGCACGCCGAACTGGTCGTCGGCGCCGACGGGGCCTGGTCGAAGGTGCGCCCGCTGCTCACCCCCGCCAAGCCGATCTACAGCGGAACCTGCTTCATCGAGATCGGCCTCGCCGCCGGCGGGCCGGACCACCGGGCGAGCGTGGCGGCGATCGGCAGCGGCACGCTGATGGCGGTCGAGCCGGGCAAAGGCATCATCGCCCATCGCCACGCCGACGGGCGCGTCGCCGGATACGTGGCGCTGAACAAGCCCGAGGAGTGGGCGAAGTCGATCGACTTCGGCGACCCGGCCGAGGGCCTGCGTCAAGTCGGCGCCGAGTTCGCCGGCTGGTCGCCGCTGCTCACGGCGTTCGTCACCGGAAGCGACGTGGAGCCGCGCCTCCGGCCCATCTACGCCCTTCCCGTCGGCGTCAAGTGGGACCGGGTACCCGGTGTGACGCTCATCGGCGACGCCGCGCATCTGATGTCCCCCTTTGCCGGCGAGGGCGCGAACCTCGCCATGTACGACGGCGCCGACCTGGCGGCCGAACTGGCCGGGCAACCCGACGTCGAGAGCGCGCTCGCCGCCTACGAGGACCGGCTGTTTCCGCGCAGCGGCGAGGTCGCCGGCCTCTCGGCACAGAACCTGGAGAACTTCTTCGGCCAGGAGGCGCCGCAGAGCGTGGTCACGCTCTTCGATCGCTCCTAGCGAGCCGGGCGGCGGCTTGGCCCCGGCGCCGCGAACGCCGGGGCCAAGCCGAAAACCCGCTAATCGCCGGTGCAGCAGGACGTGCGGGCGCTCGCTACGTAGTGCGGGTCGTGCCACCAGAACGCCGCGTTGTCCGGTTGATCCGGAACCGGCGTCAGCCGCGCGCTGGCCGGCGCTGCTGAGCCGGCCGACGCGAACGGGGCGAGCAGCTCGTCCACTGTGTGCACGCGCCCGCTCGCGAGGACCTGGCGGACGTCGGCGGCGGCCTTGATATCGGCGAGCGGGTCGCTGCCGAGGACCACCAGGTCGGCGTGGCAGCCCCGGGCGACGCGGCCCAGCGGTTCGCCGAGGACGTCGCCCGGGATGCTCGTCGCGGTGATCAGCGCTTCGTACGGGGTGAAGCCGTAGGCGACCATCGCGCGCAGGTTCATGTGCGTGCTGACCGCGGTGTGGTCGATCGGCGAGTCGGTGCCGGTGACGATCCGGCCGCCGCCGCGCAGGATCGCCGCCGCCTCCTTGACTTGGCGGGCCAGGCTGTTCAGCGCGGCGGTCTGGTCGGCGGTCTTCGAGGTCTCGGCGGTCTTCTGCAGCGACTTGTACTCCCACGCCGGATACAACGTCCGCACCCGCCGATCGGTGACCAGGCTTTCGTCGTCGCGGAACAGCGCGGTGGCGGCGAACAGCGTGGGTGTGCGCGCCGCGCCGCGGCGCAGGAACAGGGCCACGACGTCGTCGTATCCGGCGCCGAGCAGGGAGTAGGTGCGGGAATAGCCGAACCGGCTGGTGGCGCCCATGTGCTCCATGCCGTCGCCGCCGAAGGCGAGCGCCGGGTAGTGGTAGTGCGAGGTCGCCGGCAGCCGCCGCTGGTGACCCCATTCGATCACCCGGCGCTGCATTTCCGGGCTGATCCGCACGTAGGCCTTGAGCAGGTCGTAATCCAGTTTCCCGGCCCGCTCCAGCTCGAGTTCCAGCTGCCGCTCGTCGAAGGTGGGCCGCATGAAGTTGTAGAAGACGCGCGAGCCGTCGATGGCCTCGCCGGTGGCGAAGTACCGCGGCCCGAGCCGCGCGCCGGACTGGATCGACTCCCGCTCCTCCACCATGTGATACGCCGGGCTGCCCGGCGATCGGGTCGTGGTGAACCCGAGCGACAGCCACAGCCTGCCCTGCCGGTCGCCGTAGCCGTACCCCTGCATCTGGCGGTGGTTGTGCATGTCGACGAGCCCGGGGATCACCACGCCGTCGCGCGCGTCGACGATCTCGCCGTCCAGCCCGCTGCCCGCCGGCTCCACCGAGGCGATCCGGCCGCCGTCCACCACGATGTCCGTGTCCGGGCGCGAAGTGTGCGAAGTGCCGTCCCACATCCGCCCGGCGCGCACGATCACCCGGCCGCGGTTGCGGGCGTTGGTCCAGGTCAGGCGCGTCGGCACGGTACGCGGCGCGCCACCGGCCGCCGCGATCAGCCGCAACCGGCCGTTGTTCAGGTACAGCAGGGTCTTCGAGTCGCCGCTCCAGCTCGGCGCGTCGGTGACCTCGTCGGTGACCGCCCGCGGCGGGCCGGCGGGCGTGCCGTCCGGGTGCACGTCGACCACCCACAGCACGCTGGCCGCCACGAACGCCATCCGCCGCCCGTCCGGCGACCACACCGGGCCGTCGTCGCCGCGGGTCTGGATGGACCGCTCCGGCATCGGGTCCACGTAACGGCCGGCGCCGGTTTCGGTGTCCACCAGCAGGATCTTGTTCAGCCCCTCGCGAAAGCGCGTCGAGTACGGCTTCACCGCGGCGAGTGCGACGACCTTGCCGTCCGCAGACCAGGTCGGACGGCCTGGCTCGAAGATCGCGGTGAACACCTGCCGCACGGCGCCGGTCGCGACTTCGACGGTGTGCAGCGCGCCGTTCTGGTCGAGGAACGCGATCCGCGAGCCGTCCGGAGACCAGGCGCTCGACGTCGCGGCCAGATCGGGCAGGTTCGTCAGCTGCCGGTCCTGCCCGGTTTTCAGGTCGCGGATCCACAGGTCGAGCGTGCCGCCGCGATCGGTGGAGTAGACCACCTTGCCTCCGTCGGGCGAGAACGCCGGGTCGCTTTTCCACCACGCGTCCCGGGTCAGCGGGCGCGGCAACCGGCCCAGCTCCATCAGGTAAAGGTCGTTCAGCGCGCGGAACACGACCTGGCTGCCGTCCGGCGACAGCACCGGGCTGCCGATCCCGACCGCGGGTTTCGGGGTGGTGGAAGTGAAATCCCGCGGCCGCGCGTGCAGCGGCCCCTCGGCGACGGTGATCGGCGCGCGGAACGGGATGTCCGTCGCCGCGCCTCCGCTGAGTTTCCGCCGCCGCAGCGCACCGTCGGCGGTGTAGAGGTATTCGTCGTCGCTGAGCCAGGAAACGCGGAACGGGAACACGTCCTCCCCGGTGAACAACGGTTTCCCGGCGCGCGCCAGCTCCACCGCGGCGGGCGGCTGCGGCCTCGGGCCGCCGACGACCCGGGTGTAGACGACGTCCTTTCCGTCCGGAGTCCACATCGGACTGTGCAGCACCGCGTCGGGTTCGCTGACCAGCGTGGAACGGGAGCCGTCGGCGACGGAGACGACGTCGACGCGTGTCCCGCCCGCGACGAACGCGAGTTTCGCCCCGTCCGGCGACCAGGCCGGTTCGTACTCCTCCTCCGGGCTGTCGGTGATCACCCGGCTGGTCCCGGAGGCGACGTCCAGCACCCGGATGCCGTAACTGCCGCCTTCGTCGGAGGAGTAGGCGACGGCGCGGCCGTCCGGGGAAAAGACCGGTTCGCGGTGATCGAACGGCCCGCTCGTCAGCCGCCGGAGGCCGCTGCCGTCGGCCCGGATCGTCCACAGGTCGAAGGCGCCTTCGCGATAGGACTGGAACACCAGCGTCGTGCCGTCCGGGGACCAGGACGGCAATCCGATGTCGAAAACGTCCTCGGTGAGCCGTTTCGCCGTTCCGCCCCGCGCCGGCAGCAGCCACAGCACGCCGAGCAGGTCGATCGCGACGGTCCGGTCGTCCGGCGACAGCTGGGCCGCCACGTTCGTCCCCTGCCGGACCACAAGGGGTTGCCGGGCAAGGGATTCCGCTTGCGCGCCGGATACCGGACCGGTCGCGCCGAGCCCCACCGAGCCGGCCGTTCCCGCTACTCCGGCCAGGAAACCACGCCTGTTCACCGTCATCTGCGCCCCCAGTGCACCGCCGTTCGATGATCTGGCCCACCCTAACGGCGTTTCCGGGCGTTCCGGCAGCGATCATCCTTTCGGCCGCACGAACGTCGACCGCCGAGGCGGACGTGCGACCGTGGTGAGATCACCGGTCCCTACGCCGATGGCTGCAGCCGCGACTGCGCCACCTGGCTCCGATGAATAGTCCGTCCTCGACTGGCGGACACGCATTATTCGAGGTGCTCATTATTGTTGGCTTGCAGCCGCATTCGGCTGTCGCGTACGCGGTAGCCACCAGCTCGCTGATTTCGCGCCGCGCGTGGCCGGAGGAAGGCTGGTGCGCTTTCGGCTCCAGCGCAGATGTCTGGTCGAGGCTGCACAGCGGAGAAGCTGTTCGCGAGACGGCCGCACAGCTGCCCGCGCGAAAAAAGCGGGGTCAGATCAGAAAATGCCTGTGGCAGGCGCGGGTCGGCCGACGATGGCAGTGCAGGTGCGGCACGCGAGAAACGTGCGACCTTGCAGCACCGGCACCGGTCCGCGCGACTGTCCTCGACCAGTTCGGCCGCGCACGTCACGGGGTCGTGAACCGAAGCGCACCGCGGGCCTTCCGCTCGCGGTGCGCCGTCGGAGTTCAGGCGCGGGCCGTCCGCGTGGATCGGCGCGTCCGGTAAAGCGTGACCGCGACCAGGACGAGCACTGCGGCTTCCGTCAGGACGCTCAGCAAAGCCTCCGGCGCGGGCTGGAAACCCCGTTCGGAAAAGCCGAACAACCCGGTCGTCCGCGAAAGCACGAAGCCCGCCAAGGCGCCCGCCGCCAGCGCGGCCGCCGCCAGCCGCAGCAGGAAGGGGCCGCCCAGAGCCACCAGTACGGCCACCGCGAACGCCGCGGAAGCCTGAAGGAGGAACGACGGCCCGATCACCGGGATCACGCGATAGCCGCCGACGTACAGCCGCGCGTGGAGATAGCCGCTCGCCGCGAGGCACACCGCCGTCGCGAGGCGCAGGACGACATTCATGCCAGCTTCACGTCCTTTACCGCCAGGCCCGGCCCACCCGGACGGTAGGACACCTCGCGGATGCCGAGCGCGTCCTTGAGCTTGCCCGCGGGCAGTGTCACCGGCGTCGGCGCCGGCCGCGTTCCCGGCTGGGGCAACGGATACGCGGTGGTTGTCGCGCTGTGGAAGGTGATGTTGCCTTCGGTCTTCGTGAACAGCTGGTGCACGTGCCCGTTGAGGCAGGTCACCGACGAGAACCGCCGCAGGTACGAGAGCGCCTGGGTCGCGTCGTCGGTCCCCCAGCCCCACGTCGGGTACATCGCGAACAGCGGGATGTGGCTGAACACCACGATCGGCGTGTCCGAACCGAGCTTCGCGACGTCCTTGCGCACGAACTCCAGCTGATCCGGCCCCAGATGGCCGAGCTTCTCCAGGCTCAGCGTGTTGACCAGCGCGATGAAGTGGACGCCCTTGACGTCGAAGCTGTACCAGCCGTCGCCCGCCGTGCCCGCGCCGAACGCCTTGCGGTACTTCTGGCCGGCGTCGTCGATCGAGTCGTGCTCGCCGGGCACCGTCGACACGTGCCCGGTGTCGAGAGTGCTCATCATCTGCTTGACCTGGTCGAACTGGGCGGCCGTCGACAGGTGGGTCAGGTCGCCGGTGTGCATGACGAAGTCCGGGCGGTACCCGAGCGCGTTGATCTGCGTGATGGCCTCGGAAAACGACGACTCGACGGCCGTGTTGGCGGGTCCGGTGAAGCCGAGGTGGCTGTCGCTGACCTGGACGAACCGCAACGCGTTCGGGTCGTCGACCGCGGCGGCGTCGCCCGGCGCGGCGATCCGGCTGATCACCTCGCCGCCGGTGACCGTCAGCACCACGGCCGCGCCGAACCACGCCGTGTGCCGCAGGAGCTGGCGCCGGGTCATCCCTTCCGGGCTGTGCTCGTCTTCGGTCACGGCGTCACCGTCACGGTCGCCGTCATGAACGGGTGGATGGTGCACAGGTACTCGAACGTGCCCGGCTTGCTGAACGTGTACTGATAGGACTGTCCAGTTTGGAGGGTCGGCGACCGCAGCGGGCCACCGGATCCCGTGCTGGTGACCGTGTGCGCGTCCTGGTCCTGATTGGTCCAAGTGACGGTGGTGCCCTTCTTCACCGTCGTCGCGGCGGGCGCGAACGCGAAGTCCTTGATGCCCACGGCATTCGCCGTCGAACTGGCGGTCGCGCCCGACGACGGCGGCGGCGTCACCCCGGGCATCCCCGGCATCCCCGGCATCGACGTCATCGGCGCGGCCGGAGGCGGCGCGGCGGGAGGCGACGCGGCGCAGGCCGTCAACGCCAGCGCGGCCGCGGTGATGAGCAGGAAGTGTTTCACCCCAACGGATTTCCTCATACCAGGAATACGTGCGGGGGTTACGCTCCCTCCCCCGGCACCAGGACCTCGACGACGCCGCCGGACTCGCGCACCACCAGGTGCGGCAGCGGCGGCGGGGTCACCGGCAGCTGGTGCGTGAGGACCGCGCCGTCGACGGCGAACGACGTCCGGTGGCACGGGCAGTTCAGCCGCCGGGCCGGCGCGTCCAGGTTCAGCCGGCAGCCGAGGTGCGTGCACGTCGCCGAAACCGCGCGCACCTGCCCGCCGGAGCGCTGCACGAACCCGGCGACGGCCCCGAAGTCGAACGGCAGCACGCCGCCTTCGGGCAGGTCCTGGGCCGCGACCACAGCTCGCCACTGGCCGTTCTCCGGCCGCAGGGTCTTCTCTTCCGGGGGCGCGGCGGCCGGTTCGGCCCCTGAGGTCACCAGGTACTCGACGCCCGCGCCCGCGGCGGCGGCCGCCGCGGCGGCCGCCGCCGCGGCGACCGAGGACACCTGGATGAACCGGCGCCGGTTGCCGCCCCGCACGGGCGCGGGTTCGCGCAGTTCCTGGGCGAGCCGGCGGTGCAGCGCGGCGACGAACTCCTCGCTCGCAGCCGCGCCGCCGGGCCGCGCGGCGCGCAGCAGCACCGCGGTCCGCAGCTCGGCCTCGTCGCCGGGGCCGGCCTCGAACGGGCGCGGCCGGCGCCGGCGCAGGAGGTCCTTGACGAACCGGCGGACGCCTCGCGTGCTCACGTCTCCATCCCTTCCGCCAGCTGGGCCGCCTGGCGCAACGCGCGGTGCTGCAGCACTTTCGCGTTGCCGACGGTGGTGCCCAGCTCGGCCGCCGCCTCCTTCAACGAGCAGGCCTGCAGGAACCGCAGGCGCAGGATCCGGCCGTAGCGCTCGGGCAGCTGCGCGAGGATCGCCTCGGCGCGGGCGAGCACGCCCGGGTCCACGGTGTCCGCTTCGAACGCGGCGATGTCGCGTTCCTCGTCCAGTGCGGTGATCTCCCGGCCGAGCGTGCGCCGCCAATGCCCGGCCAGCACCGTGCGCGCGGTGGCCAGCAGGTACGCCCGGACCTCGCCCACGCTCGCCGAGACCCGCAGCGGCCGCAACGCCGTCAGGAAGACCTCCGTGGTGAGGTCCTCCGCGTCGGGCCGGTTGCCGACCTTCGAGAACATCAGCCGGAACACGCGGTCGACGTTGTCGCGGTAGACCGCCTCCCAGTCCGGGTAGACGTCCGCGCCGACCGCGTGCAGCCGCGCGCGGGGCGCCGCGCCCGCTTCGTCCTGTTCGGCGCGTCTGCGCCGGAACCGCTGTGCCACCGGCACCGCCCGCCTTCTCCCCACCGGTTTTCTCCCACCACCAGAGGGATACGAACCGGGGTTACGCCGTAACCGGAGACCGTATCCGTAAGCGGAGTTTCCGACGACCCGAGGAGCGAAATGACCGCATCGATGTCACGCCGGCAACTGCTCGTCACCGGCGGGGCCGCCGCCGCCGTCCTCGCCACCACCGGCCTGCCGAGGCCCGCCGCCGCGGCGACGCCGATCCGGCCGGGCGGCGCGGACGTTGTCCTCGCCTGGAACCGCGAACTGCTGGCGATCGTGCGCACGCCCGGCCTTCAGCCCGCGACCGTGCACCCGACGCGCAGCTTCGCGCTGCTGCACGCAGCGATGCACGACGCCGTCGTCGCGACGGCCGACAGCGGGCATCCGTACCTGTTCACACTCGAGGTCCGGGGCCACGCGGCCCCGGAAGCGGCGGCAGCGCAGGCCGCGCACGACGTCCTGGCCGCGCTCTACCCCTCCCGGTCCGCGGAACTGGCGACCCTGCTGACCGGGCAGCTGGCCGGCATTCCGCCGGACGCACGCGATCGCGGCGTGCGAGCCGGACGGCTGGTGGCCCGGTTGCTGCTCGGCCTGCGCGCGAATGACGGCTCAGCGGCGGTCCCGCCGGTGCTGGCGCCGGGCACGGCCCCCGGGGAGTACCGGCCGACGCCGCCCGCGTTCGCGCCCGCGGTGTTCACCCACTGGCCCGCCGTGACGCCGTTCGTGCTCGACCAGGCCGGGCAGTTCCGGCCCGGTCCGTACCCCGCGCTGGACAGCGCCCGGTACGCGAGAGCGCTGAACGAGGTCGCCGCGACGGGCCGGGACACGAGCACCACCCGCACCGCGGACCAGACCGTGCAGGCGCGGTTCTGGGCGGCGCCGATCTGGAACTACTGGAACGAGATCGCGCAGTCGGTCGTCGCCGGTTCGCGCAGCGGCCTGATCGACGCGGCCCGGGTGTTCGCACAGCTGAACCTGACCTTCGCCGACGCCGTGATCGCGTTCTACGAAGCGAAGTACCACTACCGGATCTGGCGGCCGATCACCGCGGTCCGCCTCGCCGCCGACGACGGAAACCCGGCGACGGACGGGATCCCGGACTGGTCGAGCCTCGCCACCACCCCGGCGGATCCGGCCTACCCCGGCGCGCACAGCGTCGTCGCGCAGGCGGGCGCGCGGGTCCTGAGCGAGGAGTACGGGCCGAACTGGGCGTTGGAGGTCACGTCCGAGGCGCTGCCGAACGTGGTCCGGCGGTTCGACACGTTCCAGGACGCTGCCGACGAAGCGGGGTTGAGCCGCATCCCCGCGGGCGTGCACACCCGGCTCGACCACGACGCCGGCCGCCAGCTCGGCCTCGACGTCGCCGAGTTCGTCCTGTGCTCCTGACCTTTCGCGGCTGAGGATCCGCGAAATGACGCGGTGGAGCGGGGCCGGGCGGTGAAGGTGCGCGCCGACGACGCTGGTGCCAAGACGGGCATCCCTTAGCTCCGCCATGGCAAAACCGCCCCCTGGACTTAAAGGTCCGGGGGCGGTTTTTCAGGCCGCCACACCTTAATTTTCGCCTTTCCGACTCCAGCTGCCGTTCAGTCGGCCGCGCCGGTGACGGCGAGGCGGTCAACCATGTCGGCCTTCCCTGTTCGGTTCCCGCTGACGGGCGGCGAGAACCAATGCGTAAACGATTCCGCATACTCGCCGGGAGTATCCGAACGCGCCATGGCAGGGCTGCCGAGATTGGGACGATCAGGTGATTCTCGTGCTCGCAGTTTTCGGCCGGCTCCTCTTCCGGCAAAGTCGAGCCGTCCCCGACTCTGCTCAGGAGCGCAGCGCGTGCCTTTCGACCCGAACCAGCCCAGAGATTCCCAGGGCAGATGGATCAAGACAGGCGGCGTTTTGACCGCAGCCGCCTTGGCGACGGTCGTGGCGGCGGCGAGCGGCGGAGACACAGTCGCTTCGGTCGGTGCCGGACTCGACGCCGCGACGTCCAAGAGCGTGTCCGACGCGAACACGGCCAACAGCAAGAAGGCCGCCCGAAACGGCGATCGCGCCGAAGCCTGGCGACGGCTGGCGCTCAAGGAGGTCAGGAACAAGCTCAAGAAGGAGCTGCGCTGCGCCGTCCAGTCGTTCGGCCAGGTTCAGCAGTACTTCCTGCGCCACCCGTGCCAGAAGCTTGACCAGCTGCTGTTCGTCGTGCAGGACACGAACGGGAACACCATCGCCGGATCGGTCACGTGGGTGAAGATGCCGTCGGCCGAATCAGCCGCACAGCTCCGCGGGCTGGAAGACACGTACGGATCCGGTGACGTCACCCCGTTCGGAACGGAGGTTCTCGAAGCAGGCGGCTTTCGTTTCACCGGAAAGCACTACCGGTCGCGGCAGGACGGGAAGCTGGTCGTCATCGCCGAAACCGACCCGGTCAAGGGCAGCCCATCCGACGAGTTCCTCAAGCAAGTCGCCGACGTCGCGGACGTCCTCCCGCCGCCCTGACGACGTGGTGCCGCCGCTCATCCCTGGAGCCGGTCCCGCCGGGCCTCTCGCGTCGCTGGCCCCGGACGATGCGCAGCTCCCCTGGCCGGTTGAGATCTGCTCGCACCGGGCACAACCCGTGTCGCACCAACGCAAGCGCCTGCTGAAACAGATCAAGGGAACGTAGGCAGAGAAGTCGCCACCAGGTTGGGCTACGCTGCCTGGCCGGTCACCGGGGTGTGCGGAAGCGCCCCAGTCGCGGCTCGATACAGACCCTCGTACGCGTCCAGGGTCCGGGCTATTCCGTGCCTGGCCACGGCTTCCTGACCAGCTCGGCCCATTCTCGCGCGCAGGGCGGGATCGGCGGTCAGTTCCAGCAGGCGCTCCCCCAGCACCTCCGTCTCGCCGGGCGGGTAGAGCCACCCGGTCCGGCCCGGGGTCACCAGGTGGGGCAGGGCCATCGCGTCGGCGGCGACTACGGGGAGTCCGGCGGCCATCGCTTCCATCGTCGCCAGGCTTTGCAGTTCGGCGGTGCCCGGCATGCAGAAGAGGTGGCTGGTCCGGTACGCGCGCACCAGTTCGGCGTCCGGCACGAAACCGCGGAACGTCACCCGGTCCGCGACGTCCAGGCGCGCGGCGAGGTGTTCCAGTTCCGTCCGGCACGAACCGTCGCCGATGAGGGTGGCGTGCAGGGTCGGGACTTTCGGCAGGGCCCGGAGGAGGTCGTCCACGTTCTTCTCCGCGTCCAGGCGGCCGACGAACAGGACGCGCACGGGATCGGCGGGTGCGGGGTCGACCGGGGCGTAGTGGCCCAGGTCGATTCCGCACGAGACCACCGCCACCGGGCCGGGGAAACCCTTTTCCTCCAGCAGTTGCGCGGCGCGCGGGGTCGGCGTGGTGACGACCCCGGCGCGGCGGAAGACCCGGACGAAGTCCCGCCAGGCCCAGCGGGTCAGCGCCGACGTCACCGGTTCGGGCAGCGATACGAAGCCGAGCAGGTTTTCCGGCATGAAGTGGTTGGTCGCGACGGCGGGGACGCCGCGTTCTTCGGCAGCGGCCAGCAGTCCGCGGCCGACCGAGAAGTGCGACTGAACGTGGACGACGTCGGGGCGGAGTTCGTCCAGCAGTTCGGCGGCGGTGCGACGGGCGCGGCGCGGGGTGCTGAAGCGGAACGTCGGATGGAAGGGCGTGCGGTGGGACGGCACGTAATGGAGCGTGTAGCCCGCGTCCGGATCGGGGACCTCGGCGCGCTGCGGGGTGAGGATGTGGACCTCGTGGCCGCGGGCGCTCAACCCGCGGGCCAGGCGCTCGGCGAAGTGCGCGGCGCCGTTCACATCGGGAGGGAAGGTGTCGGCGCCGATGACGATACGCAACTGGGAATGCGGCATGGGACGCTCCTGAACAGTTCGAGGTGACGGTTTCGCGTAGGCAAGCGCGACGACGCCGGCGATGGCGACGGCGGCCAGTCCTATTTGGACAGTGGCGGCAACGGGCGAGGCGACTGGTCGCTCGCCGAACAGCAGTGCGCTGGCGAGGATTGCGGTGAACGGGTCCACGACAGTGGTCGCCGCGACAGCGACCGCGGCGGGACCGCTGGCGTAAGCGCGGTGCATCAGCCAGCCGCCGGTCAGCAGGAGCAGTCCGGCTTCGGCGGCCACTACCGCGCCCGTCCCGGGAGTCCCGTGGACAAGATGCAGGGCAGCGACGCGCATCGTGGCGGAGCCGAGTCCGAAAAGGACTGCCGCGGCGGCAGCTTGGGTCAGGCATTTCGCACGGCCGCGGACAAACCATGCCCCGACGGCCGCGCACGCTCCGGCCAGCAGCGCCGGTTGGGCGCTGGCGAGGCCGGGGATAGCGGTGACTCCGACGGACGTGGCGGAGAGCAGGACGAATCCGCCGACTCCCGCGCATACCGCGACGGTCGCGCCGACTGCCCGGGCGGAACGGTCCGGGTTCCGGAACCCGACGGTCAGAACCAGGCTGAGCACGCCGATCGGCTGGACAACCGCCAGCGGCGCCAGCGAGAGCGCGATCAGGTGCAGCGCGCTGCCCAGAACGGCGAGGCTGGTGCCGCCGAGCCAGATCGGGTTGCGCAGGACGGCGCCGGCGACGCGCAAACCGGTCCCGTCGGCGGTTTCGACCGATCGGTGCTGAAAGCGGACGGCGGCGGCGAAGAAACACGCGGCGAGCACCGCCAGCGCGATCGCGACGAGGGTCATCGGTCCGCCCTTCCGATCGCGCGGGCGCCGGTGATCAGGATGGCCAGTTCCGCGGTGAGCGCGACGCGTTCCAGCAATCCGGCAGGCAACGCCGTGACGAACTGGGCGGCGCCGAAACCGGCGGCGGTGACCAGGCCCGCGATCGCACAACCGGTGAGGCGGCGCGCGGTCCTCGCCCAGCGCGGCTTGGCGCTCAGCCGCTGCCCCAGCGACGCGCAAGCCAGCGGCAACGCGCCGAAAAGGACAGCGCCGCCGATCCGGTGGACAGTGCCGTGGAAGGTCGATTCGCCCACCGCCGCGTTTCCCTGGAACACCAGCTCGATCACCAGCGCGACGCCCCACAGTCCGAAAAGGACGATGGTGGTGCGCCCGGCGGGCAAGGACGTGGCCCGGGCGGCCGCGACGAGCAGGACTCCGGCGGCCAGCACCAGGAGCACGGCCAGGGCGAACCAGACCCGGGCGACCCGGTGCAGGGCGTAGTCGCTGACCGGGTCGCGGAACGGGTCGACGGTCGGGTCGAAGGCGAACGACAGCGTGCCGATCAGCGAAAGCGCGGCCGTGGTGAGGCCGATCGCCCACCAGGCGAGCCGCTTCGCGGGAGTGGCGCTGACAAGGCTTCCGGTCACCTGCCCCACGGTGGGCGGGCCGGATGAGAAGCTGATGAGAATTCCCCGGGGTTCGGTTAAGAAGCGCTCGGCGGGGTTCGGACGCGGGGGCGGAACCCGCCGATATCGGTATCGGACGGGAGAATCCGCGACGGATTCGCCCGGCGCGGCGAGTTCTTCAGCGACGCCTGGCCGAGCGGATCCGACAGGTCCGGACGGGATGCCGCATTCCGCTCAGCCGTCGCCCCGCGACCGGGTCCGCCCGCCTGGCCCGATCACGCGCCCGCGGCCGGGAACGCCAGCTCGAACCGCGCTCCCCCGCCGTCTGCGGTTCCGGCGCGGACCGTCCCGCCGTGCTGGCCGACCACCTGCTCCACGATCGCCAACCCCAGCCCGGACCCCGGCTTCGACCGCGCCGCCTCGGCCCGGTAGAACCGCTCGAACACGTGCGGCAGGTCGACCTCGGCGATGCCCGGCCCCTGGTCCGACACGACGATCGCCGGGATCTCCGGCAGCACCGCCGCCCGGACCGTCCCGCCCGGCGGGCTCCACTTCGCGGCGTTGTCGAGCACGTTCAGCACCGCCCGTTCCAGCGCCCCGGCCCGGCCCTTCACCTCGGCGCTCGCCAGCGTCACGGCGAACTCCACCTGCGGCGACCGGGCCCGGACCCGGTCCGCGGCGGCGGCGAGCACGTCCGCGAGGTCGACCCGGTCCACCGGTTCCGGCTCCCGCTCGCCGGTGGACAGGTCCACCAGCTCGCCGACCAAGGTGGTCAGTTCGACCGACTGGACGTCGAGGTCCGCGAGCAGCCGGGTCCGGTCCTCCGGCGGCAGTGCCCGGTCCTGGCCCTCGGCGTGGATCAGCAGCTCGATGTTGTTGCGCAGGCTGGTCAACGGGGTCCGCAGCTCGTGCCCGGCGTCCTGGACGAGCCGCCGCTGCTCGTCGCGCGAGAGGCGGAGCGCGCCGAGCATCTCGTTGAACGCGTCGGCCAGCCGGGCCAGTTCGTCCTTGCCCGCGACGGTGATGCCGGCGGCGAGTTCCTGAGTCCTGGCGACGTCTTCGGCGGCGACCGTCAGCGCGGCGACCGGACGCAGCGCGGTCTTGGCGATCGCGCGCCCGGCCAGCGCCGCACCGGCGACGCCGACCAGCCCGGCCAGCGTCAGCCATCCGCCGAGTTCGGCGAGAGTTCCTTCCAGGTCTTCGGAATTGCGCGCGACCAGCACCGCTCCCCCGCCGGGCCGCGGCACGCTGCGCACCCGGTAGCGGTCCCCGCCGATGCGTTCGACGTCGAAGCCGAGCGCCGCGTCCCCGGCCGCGACGAACCGGGCCTGCGGGCCGGTCGGAAACGGCGGCGCGCCCGCCACGCCGACGCTCGCCCCGTCCGCGTCCACGAACTCCACCGCCATCGCCTCGGCCCGGCCGGAGCTCGGGCCCGGCTTGTCCTGCTGCACCGCGCGCAGGGTGGCCAGCGCTTCCGCCGGGTCCGCGGCCTTCGCGGCGACCTGCGCGTAGGTCTGCAACTGGGCGTCGAACTGCTGGTAGAGGTTGGCCCGGGTCAGGAACCACGCGGCCGAGAACGTCGCGACCACCGCGACGGCCATGGCGAGCGCGACCATCGCGGTGAGCCGGGTGCGCAGCGAGCGCTCCCGCCACCGCAGCCGTTTCACAGCGGGTCGTCCCGCAGCACGTAGCCGACCCCGCGCACGGTGTGCAGCAGCCGGGATTCGCCGCCCTCTTCGAGTTTCCGGCGCAGATAGCTGACGTAGACGTCCAGGCCGTTGGACGAACTGCCGAAGTCGTAGCCCCACACCTGGTCGAACATCGCCGTCCGGGTCAGCACGATCCGCGGATGCCGCAGGAACGCCTCCAGCATCGCGAACTCGGTGCGGGTCAGCCGGATCGGCCGGTCTCCCCGGCGAACCTCCCGGGTCTCCGGGTCCAGGACCAGGTCGGCGAAGGAAAGCGCGGCCCCGGCCGGACGCGCCGGAGTGTCGTACTCGACCCGGCGCAGCAGCGCCCGCACCCGGGCCAGGAGTTCCCGCAGCGCGAACGGTTTCACCAGATAATCGTCGGCACCCGCATCGAGGCCGGCGACCCGGTCCGTGACGCCCGTGCGCGCGGTCAGCATCAGGATCGGCACGAAGTTGCCCTCGGCGCGCAGCACGCGGCAACTGTCCAGACCGTCGAGCACCGGCATCATCACGTCGAGCACGACGCCGTCCGGCTTCTCGGCCCGGATCACGTCGAGACCTTCGGCCCCGTCCCGGGCGAGCGAAACGGTATAGCCCTCGAAGCGCAGCGTCCGCGACAGCGAATCCCGGACCGCTTCCTCGTCGTCGACCACGACCAGATGCACCGCCGCCTCCTTCCGCCTGGCCCCACTCTCCCGCACGAAAATGAGAACTCAGTGAGAAGTCGCCCGTTCCGGGTGCAGCAGCGCCCCCGGGACTGGCCCTGATGTCCGTTCCCGGGGATCGGCGGTCCCGGGTCACCTGACCCACACCGTTCCCCGATACCTGATGCGGTCCTGCCTGTCGACGAGCTTTCGTTTGCTGGGCAACGGGAAGATCGACAGGTCCGCACTGCCCGGCCCGTTCACCGGCCCGGCCGCCGCAACAGCAGCCAGGCGAGCGGGAGACACCGGTTCTCCGTTAGCGCGAATCCGCTCGTGCCCGGCTCGGCGGTGCCAGTTCCTCTTGTGCGGCAAAGGATCATCGAACGGCGGGACCGCATCGCCTGCCGTGCGGCACAATGGGTCGGGAGCGACGTCGCGCACGCACGGAAACGGCTCGGTGATGCTGCGCGATCTTCTCGATGCCCGCTCGGCTCGCACGCGCATCTGGCACAATTCGGACGTACGCCGACGAACCGCACAAGGGAGATGGGATGTCCGCCCACATCGACGAGCTGATCGCCCAGTTCGAGAATTTCCAGACCAAGGTGCGGCAGGCCGAGGCGAATTTCGCCGGGGTCGGCGACATGCAGGAGCGGATCGCGCAGGTCGAGAACGCCGTGACCTCGCCGGACGGCGCGGTCACGGTGGTCGCGGGCGCCAGCGGAACAGTGACCGACATCCGGCTCGCCGCCGGCGCCGCGCGCCTCGACACCGCGCAATTGTCCGTCCTGATCATGAACACCCTGCGCGAGGCTGTCGCCGGAGCCGTCCGGCAGCAGGCCGGGATCGTGGACGACGCCTTCGGCGACGCGTTCGGCGTCAACACCTCCGAACAGGTCCGGCAGGCGCAGGCGGAAGCTTGGGGAACCGAGGCGGAAGAGCCCGCGTCGGAGCACCAGGCGGCGCAGCAGACTCCGCGCCAAGCGGCGCCGAGGCGCCGCCCCGGACCGCGGGACGACGACGACTATTTCGACGACAACTCCATTCTCCGCCGCGACTGAGGGGCTTTCTCGATGGGAAACATCCAGACGAACGTCGACGCGATCGCCGGGTACGTCCGGCAGCTCCCGTACTACGAGCAAGAGGGGGACAAGTTCGGCGGCAAGATCGACGCCGCCGACGTGTCCGACCAGGCGTGGGGCGTCGTCGGGGCCTTCGCCAAGCAGGGCTACACCGACCGCCTGCACGAACTGCGCTCGCTGCTGGGCGAGATGCAGGACGGCGTGGACGGTTTCATCACGAAGCTGAACAAGGCCGCCGAGATGTACCGGGGGGCCGAGGACGCCGGGAAGGTCACGTTCGGCCGGTACGAGGCCGAAATCGACGGGGGGAAGCAGGCCTGATGGCGGAAGAGAAGAAGAGCATCGCGGACACGCTGAACGTCAAGGCGTACGACGAGAGCACGGGCGCGAACCTCGATCGCGCGGCGGGGTACGTGCCGGTGGCCGGGACGGTCTACAAGGCGGGCAAGTCGATCGCCGGGCACGCCCAGCAGGCAGTCCAGGCGGACAACCCCGGCGAGCTGGCCTCGGCGGGCGCCGCGCTGGTCGGCGACGGGGCGAAGTTCGTCGGCGCGGCCGCCGGCGACATGGTCACCTTCGCGATGGACCCGATCGGCTGGCTGGTCGGCCACGGGCTGAACATGCTGCTCGAACTGGTCCAGCCGCTCCAGGACGCGTTGCACCAGGTCACCGGGGACGGCCCGGCGATCGGGCACGCGTCGGAGAACTTCTCCTCGATCGCGCAGGGCTTCGTCGCGCTCGCCGACGACTTCGAGCGGACCGGCGACACGGCGCTGGCCGAGTGGGTGGACGACGCCGGCAACGCGGCGAAGGAAGCGCTCGGCGACTTCTCCTCGGGCATCCGCGGGGTCGGCTCGGCCGCCGGTTCGGTCGCCGAGGTCCTGCAGATGTGGTCGATGGTCATGGTGGTCATCGAAGAGGTGATCAAGGCGATCATCACCGAGCTGGTCTCCTGGCTGATCACCCTCTGGCTGCCCGCGCT
Source organism: Amycolatopsis halotolerans (assembly GCF_042647905.1). NCBI lineage: Bacteria > Bacillati > Actinomycetota > Actinomycetes > Pseudonocardiales > Pseudonocardiaceae > Amycolatopsis > Amycolatopsis halotolerans. The sequence continues at coordinate 246,887 of NZ_JBHRWI010000022.1, read as the reverse complement.
CGCCGCCTCGGTGATCAGCTTCGGCGGCTCGGTCGCCGCCGCGATGACGGCCTCCATCGCCAAGGCCGCCAGCGTGCTGGCGAAGGTCACCCGTTACCTCGGCAAGTTCGGCAAGCTGCTCGAGACGTTCATGCAGTTCCTGGTCAAGTTCTCGGGCAAGATCGAGGTCTTCACCCGGAAACTGCGCGTCGGGGTCATGCCGGGCGAGACCAAGTTCGGGCTCGGCGCCGCCGCGCAGGGCTTCCAGCCGAGCAACCGGGTGCTCACCACGGCGTTCGGCACCTCGGTCGGCGCCAAGCCGTTCATCGCCGGAGCGGGCGTCAAGGCGGGCATCGCGGTCGGGAAGTCCGGGTACGCCGAGGGCAAGGACGCCGTCACCCCCGAAGGAGACGAACCGTGGTTCGACAAGAGCAAGATCGGTGGGGACAAGAGCCCGGAGGAAACCCGCGGGAACCTCGACATCTAGCCGGTACCCCAGAGGAGATCGCCCAGTCGGCGCCCACCGAGGGCAGACGGCAGGCGGCGCGGAAGATCCTCGAGCATCAAGACGGTCTCGACCGCAAAACCGAGCAGCTCATGGTCCGCCCCGGGTTTCGGGAGCGAGTCGAGGAGATGATGCGGGGCCAGTGGCGCGAGCCGGTCGTCGCGCTGCGGCTGAGCGACGACAAGCTGCGCTTCGACGTGCCCGGCAGACGCCGGGACGGCACCGTCGAGGGGCAGGGGGTCGTCCGGCGGTTCTTCTGGAATATTCTGCGCGGCGCCGGCAGGGCGGCCTTTCTCGTGTTCGCCGTGATGAACAGCGACGGCAGCGGCGGCGGGGCCAAGGGCAAGCGGGCGGCTGACGTGCAGGGCCCGGCGAACGCGATGGCACTCGACCTGGTCGACCGCCTGCGCAAGCTGGGCGGCCCGTGGCTGGTGTTCTCGCCGTCGTGCGTCGCGGTGGTGGACACCGGATCGACGATCGCCGACCCCGCCGGCGCGCCCCCGCCGCGGATCGTCTGGCAGGCACGCACGCCGCAGACTCCGGAGATCAAGTTCCGCGCGCACACCCTGACCTGGCCGGACGGCTCGCGCTTCACGTTCCCGCTGTACAGCCGGACCGAGGCGCAGCACCTGCGGCAGTACTGCGATTCCCTGCCCGGCCGGGACCAGGGGTGAGCAGAGCGGCGACGCCCTGACCGTCCTGCTCTGGCAGGTCCGGCTGTGGCTAGCCAACTGAATCGGTGACGGGCTTGGCGGCCGGGTGGTCCGCCCGACCCGGCAATGGCCGGTTTGCTGTCGACGCCCCAGCACACCGGGCGACCGCTGGAATAGCCGACCGCGTCGCCACGACTTCCGGCCGGTCGCGTGCGGGAAACCGGGACGCGGCGGATCCCGCGCTTTCCCGAGCCGAGCGCGGACAGATGCGAAGAACATATTGCTCATACTTTTCCGGCAGAACAGCTGCTGACCCCGCCCTGCGCACTCGGAAGATCATCGGGATCGCGCGTATTCCGCCGCTCATGTATTGAGTTCTGGCTTAAACCATCGCGGCCCGCCTTCCCGTGCGCGAGCATTGACTTCCTATCAGGGGCTCCAGCGTCGCGTACCACCCCCTGAGCACTTCCACCGGAGAAGGGGGTTTCGATGCGAGGAAAAGCCGGTGTGCCGCTGGGAGCGATTGCCCGCACGGCTCGTTCTGCATCTGGGAGGACAGCGACTACCGCGGCCGGGAGCTGTCCGTCTCGGGCTGCGGCTTTTCCACGACCTCCCGAATGGCTCGCCCGCCTACTCCGCCGAACCGCACGCCGACTGGCATGCCGTGTGGTTCCTCCGGAACAACTGCTGATCGACGAAAGGGGATTCACCATGACGACAGCCCTTCACCGAAGAAAGAGACAGCGGGTGCTCAGCGGCGTGTTGGCGGCCGTCGCCGCGGCGACGGCTTTCACGCTGTGCACAGCACCGGCGGAGGCAGCGAGCGGGTGCACCACCCTGTACGACGGGCACAGCGGCAATTCGCACGTTTGCAAGACCTGGTACGCGACCGGCGGCGGCTACTACAAGGGATCCTGGTCGATCGGCGTCACCACGTCCTACACCTATGTGCAGTTGTACAAAGACGGCAGTACCAGCAACGCGAGTGGGTCGCATGGCAGCTACTCGCACGTCAAGCACTTCTATCTGCGAGCGTGCAGCAGCTTCGGCGGCTGCGGCGGGTGGTGGTAGCCGTGCTTCGTCGCGGCCGTGATCGAGGATTCCGGCGGAGGTCGGGCGCCGCCGGTGCGGCAATGCTGTCCGTGCTTGGCACGGGAGTCCTCGGCTTGACGGGAGTGCCGCAGTCGGCTGACGCGGCGCCAGCCATCGGGCACTGCCGGACTTGGCACGACAGCAACACTTTCGGCGCGTCTTGCACGGGCGGCGGCAGGGCCGCCTATCAAGCGGTGGCCTTGTGCAAGAACGGGACGGCGGTGGGAGGTCCCTACGAAGGCGGAGAGAGCGGAAACTGGAGCTACGCGTACTGCACCAGTGTTCATTCGTCGCTCAAACGTGGCTACGTGCAGTGGTATTTGTAGCCGCGAAAGCCGGTCGAGCGTGCGCCGCCGCGCACCGATTGGCGTCCGGCCGGACTCCCCCGCCGTTCGAGGCGATGCCGACCGTTCAAACCCGCGGCCGCGCGACCTCGTCCTATTAGGACGACGAGCTGCTCGGCCGGGCTTCGAGATCTCCCAGCTCGGTCCGGATCTGCCGCTCGTTCTCGCGGCGGAGATCCGCGATGGCTGCGTCCCGATGGTCCTTTTCCGACGCGATCACGAGGGCACCGTCCGGAGACAGCGTGGCGTCAGCGATTTCCCGGATTTGCGGCCGGGCAGATCACCACGAGGTGCGCCCCGCCGAGTACAACAGACGCACGAGATGCTCGAAGATGACGTAAATCGGCTACTTCAGTCACAAACGATCGTCTACACTGAGGCCCCCGCTCACGGATCGAAGGGCCTTCATGACAGAGCCGTCCTCCCCCGAGTCCGCCGCGTCCAGTGCGCTCGCCACGCCGGGGTCCGGGTCCTTCGTGTCCGCCGAACTGGCGTCCCAGCCGCAGATGTGGCTCGCCGCGGCGGACGTTGCCGCGGCGGCTGCCGACGCGTTGCCGTGGCCGGGCGAGCGGGTGGCCGTGGTCGGGTGCGGCACCAGCTGGTTCGTCGCGATGAGCTACGCCGCCGCGCGGGAGCAGCGGGGCCTCGGAGTCACTGACGCGTTCGCCGCATCCGAGTATCCGGCCGGCCGCGAGTACGACCGCGTCGTCGCGATCTCCCGGTCCGGCACCACCACCGAAATCATCGAGCTCCTGTCCGCGCTCGCCGGGCAGCCCACCACGCTGATCACTGCGGTGGGCGACGGACCTGCGGCCGCCGCCGCGGCCGAGGTCGTCGCGCTGCCGTTCGCCGACGAGTGCTCGGTGGTGCAGACCCGGTTCGCCACGAGCACGCTCGCTCTGCTGCGCGCAGGCCTCGGCGACGACATCGCCGAGCTGGCGCGACAGGCCGAGCGCGCGCTGCTGGAACCGGTCGAGGACCTGCTCGACGCCGAGCAGGTCACCTTCGTAGGGCGCGGGGCCGCGGTCGGCATCAGTTGCGAGGCCGCCCTGAAAACCCGGGAAGCGGCGCAGTTCTGGGCCGAGGCGTACCCCGCGATGGACTATCGGCACGGCCCGATCGCCATCGCGCAGCCCGGCCGGCTCGTGTGGTCGTTCGGCGAGACCCCGGACGGACTGGCCGCCGAGATCGCCCGCACCGGCGCCCGGTTCGTGCACCACGACCTCGACCCGCTCGCCGGGCTGGTCGTGGCGCAGCGGTTCGCGGTCGCGCTCGCGCGGCGGCGCGGGCTCGATCCCGATCGCCCCCGGTCCCTGACCCGTTCGGTCATCCTCGTCTGATGGCCGTCCTCGGCATCGACGTCGGCGGCACGACCGTCAAGATGCGCGTGACCGACGGACGTTCCGTTCTCGCCGAATGGCGCGAACCGACTCCGTTCGGCGATCCCGCCGCGCTCGCTGACCTGGTGGCCCGGGCCGTCGCGCGTCATCCGGTCGACGCGGCGGGGCTGGTCGTCCCAGGGATTGTGGACGAGCGCGCCGGGCGGTGCGTCCAGGCGGTCAACCTCGGTTGGGAAGACGTACCCGTCCGCGACCTCGTCGCCGCGCGCCTCGACGTCCCGCTCGCTTTCGGGCAGGACGTCCGGGCCGGCGCGCTCGCCGAGGCCCGCACCGGCGCGGCGGCCGGAGCACCGGGGCCGGTGCTGTTCGCGCCGGTCGGGACCGGGTTCGCGACCGCGCTCGTGGTGCGCGGCGAGGTGCTCGACGCGGGCCCGTGGGCGGGCGAGGTCGGCCAGCTTCGGCTGCCCGACGGCCGCCGAGTCGAAGAGGTCGCGTCGGCCTCCGGGCTCGCGCGCCGCGCCGGGGCCCCGGACGCGGCCACCGTCGCCGCGCGGGTCCGCGACGGAGATCCCGCGGCGGTCGAGGCGTGGGACGAGTGCGTCCGCGCGCTCGCGGAGCCGATCGCGTGGGCCACCGCTGTGGCCGGGTGTTCCACTGTGGTCGTCGGCGGCGGCCTCGCCGAAGCCGGAGCCCTGCTGCTCGACCCGCTCGCCCGCGAGGTCGCGCATCGGCTCGGGGCGCTGCGGGCGCCCGCGATCGTCCAGGCGCACCACGGGGACCGGGCCGCCGTGGTGGGTGCGACGCTGCTGGCGTTGCGATGATCGTCTTCGCCACGCCCAACCCGTCGTCGACATCACCTTCCGGGTCCCGCCCGGCGGCACGAGCCGGGTGCTCGACGTCCAGCGGGGAGCTGGCGGCAAAAGCGTGAACGTCGCCCATGTCCTTGCCGCGCTGGACATCCCGGTGCGCGCCGTGCTTCCGCTCGGCCGCTGGCGGTTCCGTTCGGCGCGGCGCCGTGCGAAGCCGAAACCAGGTCGACGGTCACGATCACCAGCGACGGCCATCCCACGGTGTATGCCGAGCCGGGGTCTCAGTTCTCCGACGCCGAATGGTCGAAGTTCTCGGCATTGCTCGCCACCCGGCCGCGGGAGGCGGTCACGATGCCCCTGGTGCCGCACGGGTCCTCGGGGCTGTCCGACGACGAACGGCTCGGCGCGGCACGGCGGTTCCTGGACGAGCAACTCGAGGCAGCAGTGGCGGCGCGGCTGCTGACCGGATAAAGCGGGACGTTCGGGACTGAGCGACGGCAAGACGACACCGCACGGATCCCCCGCCGTCCAACAAATCCAGCACGGCACGCCCACAGGCCTTCGGCACCGGAGGCCTGCGTCTCCGGCGGCACCCGGAATCCGGCTCAAGCTCCGGACTCCCGACACCGACGGAAGTCTGCTCCACCGGTTCAGCCGGTGACTTCGCTGCCCGAGTGCGCTATACAGAAGCGCATGTGCATTTTAATGCGCAAGAAAGGTATGCAATGAGCAGATTTATGCATCCTCTCCGATCCCTGGCCGCAGTGCTGGTCCTGCTGGCCGTCGCGACCCCTGCCACCGCCCACGCCGCCGCTGCGCCCGCCGGGCAGCTCGGCGACCTGACCGGCCTCTCCGCCGACGGCCCGGTGACCACCCTGACCGCGGGCGCCGCGGCCGTCCGGGTCAGCTTCCCGGCCGAGGGCGCGGTCCGGGTCTGGCTCGCGCCGGACGGTGCCTTCACCGATCCGGCGGGCAGCAAGATCGTGTTGCCGAACGGCAAAGCTCCCGTGGTGCCGAAGCGCGTCGACCGAGGCTCCTACTGGGCTATCGGCACCGGAAAGGCCACTCTCCGCGCCTACAAGCACCCGTTGAAGTTCGCCCTCTACGACGGCGCGGACCGCAAGCAACTCTGGGCCGAATCCGCCCCGCTGTCCTGGACCGGCGACACCACCACGCAGACGCTCGCCCGCGGCGGCGCCGAACAGTACGTCGGCGGCGGGGAGCAGAACGGCCGCTTCAGTCATCGCGACCAGACCATCAAGATTTTCGCCGACGACAACTGGAACGACGGCGGCGCACCCAACTCGCAGCCGTTCTACGCCTCGACGGCCGGATACGGCGTGCTGCGCAACACCTTCGCGCCCGGCAGCTATTCGTTCGCCGATCCGGTCCGCACGACCCACGACGAACGCCGCTTCGACGCCACCTACGTCGTCGGCGACGGGCTCAAGGACGTCATCTCCGGCTACACCGACCTGGTCGGCAAACCCTTCCTCCCGCCCATTTACGGCCTGGAGACCGGCGATTCCGACTGCTACCTGCACAACGCCAACCGCGGCGAACGGCACACCCTCGACGCGGTGAAGGTCGCCGAAGACTATCCCGAACACGGCATGCCCAACGGCTGGATGCTGGTCAACGACGGCTACGGCTGCGGTTACGAGAACCTGCAGCAAACCGGCGAAGGCTTGCGGGACAACAAAATGCAGCTCGGCCTGTGGACCGAGAACGGCGTGCCCAACCAGGCCGAGGAGGTCAAGGCGGGCGTCCGCGTGCGCAAACTGGACGTCGCCTGGGTCGGCCCCGGCTACCAGTTCGCCCTCGACGCCTGCGACACCGCGCACAAGGGCATCGAGGACAACAGCGACGCGCGCGGCTTCGTGTGGCAGCCGGTGAGCTGGGCCGGCGCGCAGCGGTGCGGTGTGTTGTGGAGCGGCGACCAGTCCGGCTCCTACGACTACATCAAATGGCAGATCCCGACCTACGCGGGCTCGACGCTGTCCGGCATCGCCTACAACACCGGCGACATCGACGGCATCTTCGGCGGCTCCCCGCAGACCTACGTCCGCGACCTGCAGTGGAAGTCTTTCCTCCCGGTCGCGATGACGATGGACGGCTGGGCCTCCTCGGACAAGCAGCCCTGGCGCCAGGGCGAGCCCTACACCTCGATCAACCGCGAATACCTGCTGCTCAAGGAACGGCTGCTCCCCTACACCTACAGCTACTCGGTGCAGGCGCACCAGACCGGCGTCGGCCAGGTCCGGCCGCTGGCGCTCGAGTATCCCGGCGATCCGAACGCGTGGACGGACAAGGCCAAGTACGAATTCCTGTCCGGCACGGACTTCCTGGTCGCCCCGGTCTACGACAGCTCCTCCGTGCGCGACGGCATCTATCTGCCCAAGGGAACCTGGGTGGACTACTGGAGCGGCAAGACCTACACCGGTCCGACCACAGTGGACGGTTATGACGCGCCGCTCGACAAGCTGCCGCTGTTCGTCCGCGGCGGGGCTGTGGTGCCGATGTGGGCGGAGGGCACGACGTCCTGGCAGACCCGCGCCAAGGGGCAGCTCGACGTCGACGTGTACCCGCAGGGCAAGGGCAGCTTCACCCTCGCCGAGGACGACGGCGTGACGCGCGGCTACCAGCGCGGCGAGCAGGCGCGGCAGACCTTCACCGTGGACGCGCCGCAGTCCGGGCCGGGCACGGTGACCGTCGGGATCGGCGCGAGCGCCGGGTCCTACGCCGGGAAACCGGCGACGCGGAACTACCAGCTGTCAGTCCACACGGGAACGAAGCCGGCGGCGGTACTGGGCGGCCACGGCATCCTGCGGCAATACGCCAGCAAGGCGGAGCTGGACAAGGCCCCGTCCGGCTGGTGGTACGACCCCGCCGCGCGAGGCGTCGTGCGGGTGAAGACCGGCTCGGTCGATTCCGGTGCCGCCCAGGACATCCGGCTGCTCGGGGCGAGCGCGGTCGGCGGGCTCTTCCCCGCTGACGACAACGCCTCGGTGCGGCTTTCCGCCCCCGCGACGGCCGCTCCCGGCCAGGCCGTGTCGGCCACCGTCAGCTTCACCAACAGCACTCCGCTGCCCGTGCGTGATGTTGCATTGTCGGTGCGGGCCAACGGTTTCCACGCGGACATTTCGCAAGCCCCCACGCTTGTATGGCCGGGCCAGACGGTGCAGGTCCCGGTGCGGCTCACGCCGGACGCGGGGCTGCACCCGGCGGACTATGAGCTGACTGCCACGGCGAAATACCAGGCCAGGCTGGGCACTCGCGAAGCGGCGGGGTCGGCGATGGTCACGGTGCCGTACGCGACGATGGCCGCGGCATACGGAAATGTCGGGGTCACTGATGCGGCACACGTCGCGAACGGAGATCTCGACGGCGGCGGCAGCAGCTTCCGTGCGGAGGGACTGGCCGAAGCTGGCCTGAAACCGGGTGCGTTGTTCACCGCTGACGGTGCCCAGTCGACCTGGCCCGACGCCGGTGCCGGGAAACCGGACAATGTCGTGGCGGGCGGCCAAACTGTCGCTGTGCAGGGCAGCGGTTCCAAGCTGGTCCTGAGCGGCACCGGGACCGGGTCAGCCGCGCATGGCACGGTCGTCGTCCGGTACGCCGACGGCAGCACGAGCCAAGCCGACCTGGGCTTCCCGAACTGGTGCTGCTCCGATCCGGCGAAGTACGGCGCGACTACGGTCGCCTCGGTGTCCGGCAAGAACACGAAGGCCGGTCCGGCTTACCCAACTGTCGCCTACCGGGTGTTCGCGAACTCCGTCCCGCTGACGCCGGGCAAGCGAGTCGTCGCGATCACCCTGCCGTCGAATTCGGCACTGCACGTCTTCACCGCCGCGATCGCCTGATCAGCTGTCCGTGAAGGGCTCCTTGAGGGAATCAGAATCCCTCAAGGAGCCCTTCACGGACGTCAAGCGGGGGCGCGTCAGCGGCGCGGGGTGAGCCGCAGGATCTGCTCGCCCGCGGTGCGGCCGTCGCCGACCAGGCTGCCCGTCCGGTCGGTCCAGGAGCGCACCGGCGTGGTCTCGCTCTGCCGTCCCGGATCCGCCGACAGCGCCAGCACCAGTCCGCTGTAGCGGTTGACCAGCCGCGTCCCGCCGTCCGCCGGGACCAGGAACCATTGCTGGGCAACGCCGGATCCGTCGCTCAGGATCGGCGCGGTCCCCCAGGCCCGACCGGAGGGCACTGCCGGAACGCCCAATGCCAGGCCGCTCGCGGCGTTGGTGATGCGGTAAGAGCCGTCCCCGGCCGGGGTGAACCGCCAGTCCGCCCGGTTGCCCGCCAGCGACGAGGGCACCGACGTGGTGCCGCTGCGGCCGGACGCGGCGAGCACGCGGCCGGAGCCGATCCGGTAGACGCGGCCCGGATCGACCAACGACGGCGCCGGTGCGGCGGACGTGACGGTCACGTCCGCGTAGACGCCGTCGCGGCCGTCCGCGCACGAGATCGAGCAATAGGACCGGAAGGTCTTGCCCACGATCGTCCCGGTGGTCCGGCTGGCCGAGTCGACGAACCAGCGGTACCACGACTGGTCCCGGTAGGAGCCGGTGTCGCCGATCAGCCGCCACTTCGGGTTCGCCAGGTCCTCGGTCGCGTAGAACCGCTGCGGGCCCGCTGAATCGACCGCCTCCGGCTCGCCGATGTACAGCCCGAGGTGCGCGTCGTAAGCGATGTTCATGACGAACAGGTCGGATTTGCGCGGCAGCGTGCCGGCGGCCACCTGCTGGGCGGCGGTGCCGGTGCGCGCCGGGTCGTAGTCCTTCTCCGGCGGGGTGTAGCCGCGCGGGTCGACGCCGGTGGGCACGAGGTTGCTTTCCTTGCCGCCGACGCCCGGCTGCGACCATCGGCCGTCGTACCACTTCTGCCAGGTTCCGGTGCCCATCTTCCCGGACATCGGCGCGCGGGCCACGTGGGCGAGGCCGCTGAACCCGCCGCCGCCCGCGCCGGCCTTCGTCACGACGCGAGAGCCGTAGTAGACGTAGAAGTAGCCCGACTGAGGATCGGCGAACAGCCGCGGATCACCGTCGCCGTAGTCGAAAGTCTGGTTCGGGAACGCCGCCGTGTCGCCGCGTTTCGTCGAATACGGCGACGTGATCGCGTGTCCGCCGATCCGCCAGGTGTGGCCCCGGTCGGTCGACACCGCCCAGTCGATGGCGTCGTAGTGCGAAAACGAGTAGGCGCCGAACGGTTCGGGAGTGAATTCGTTGTGCACCAGGCCGTACCAGTCACCGGTGTCCGGATCGACCCAGGTTCCGACGAGATCGCAGAAGTTCTTCTGGGTGTAGCTCGACCCGGCGGGCGGGTCGGTCGCCTCGCGGCCGGTCGGGCTGGTGTTGCACCGCCATGTCGTGTCGTTGTTGCGATCCCTCGGTTCGGCCGGGTTCACCGCGTCGCTCAGACCCGCGTCGCGGTGCGCCGAGTCGAAGTCCGTGCCGGTGTAGAAGTCCCAGACGCGCGGGCCCTCCTTGCCGTAGAGGGCGGCGGACTGCTGGAAATGGAAGGTCCCGTCCCGGTCGAGGAACGGAGCCGCCGGGGTGTCCGTCGGGAACGGGTACTCGGCGACGGCCCCGACCGACACGGAGTAGCCGGGGCCGGCGTGCGCGACGGCGGGCCCGGTGAACGACCCGGCGGTCAGGGCCAGGGCCGCACCGGCGGCGAACGATGTGCGGAAGCGTGGCATGGCTCGGTTCCTCGCAGGCGATCGACGTCAACAATCGACAAGAACGAACAAGTTCACACAGTCTTGATGCTTGATTTTGCGCTGTCAACCCGCCATTCGACCCCCTTCGAGCAGGTCATCGCGGGAGTCTCCGCGAGTCACGATGCAGGGGCGAACCTGGGGCGGAATGTTGACAAGTGATTGATCAACCCTAAAAATGCGCAGCAACACGCACTCAGTGTGTGGTCTTCGACCTCGATCAGGTGGTGGCTGATGCGGTTTCACAAGCTCGTGGGCTCGACCTTAGCGGCGACGCTGCTCCTCGCCGGGTGCGGCAGCGGGGACGCGGCGGGCGGCGGCACCGGGGAAAACGCGCTCCCCGGCGCCGCCGAGTTCCTTGCGTCCCCCTGTCCGGAACCGGCGGTGAAACCGGCGGGCGGCGGGCAGGTCGTCTACTGGTCCATGTGGACCGCGGACGAGCCGCAGGGCAAAGTGCTGCAAAAAGCGCTGAAGTGCTTCCAGGACAAGACCGGCGTGAAGGTCGACGTGCAGTGGCTCGGCCGCAAGGCCTACACGCAGAACCTGGTCCCGGCGCTCAACACCGGCACCGTGCCCGATCTGTTCGACCAGGACGTCAGCAAGGTCGGCGCGGCGATCATGACGCCGGGCGGCACGCAGGGCCTCGACGACGTCTTCGGCATGAAGATCGGCGAGGGCGACAAGACGGTCAAGGACGTCCTCTCCCCCACCTCGTACGACTTCCCGCAGAACAAGGACCGCGAGGGGCACAGCTTCCTCGTGCCGTACGAGATCCAGTCCAGCGCCTGGTGGTACGACAAGGCCAAGGGCGGCGCGCTCGGCCAGCCGAAGACCGTGGACGAGCTGGCCGGTCTGTTCGACAAGGCGAAGGCGGACGGCAAGGCGGCGGTCAGCCAGGACGGCGACATCCCGTTCTACAACATGTACTACTTCACCCAGCTGGCCGAACGCTACGTCGGCGCGGGCGGGCTGGCGAAGGCGGCGCAGGACCCGACCGGGCGCGCGTGGACCGACGTTCCCGGATTCCGCGAGGCGGCCGCGCAGACCGCGCGGATCTCGAAGTACTTCATCGACGGCTGGGACGCGGCCAAGTTCCCGCAGATCCAGCAGCGCTGGGCGGACGGCGACGCGCGCTTCCTGTACGTCGGCAGCTGGGCGCCCAGCGAAACCCGCGAATACCTGGACAAGCAAGGCGCGGGCACGAAGATCGACTACGGCTCCTTCCAGTTCCCGATGCCGCCCGGAGCCACGCACGACACCGTGGAGCAGATGTCGATCGGCTTCGCCGTGCCCAAGAAGGCCAAGAACGCCGACGCGGCCAAGGCGTTCATCGCCTACTTCCTCAACAAGGGCAACCTCGCCGGCATCCCCGCGGTGGCCGACAACCTGGTGCCCCGGCCCGACCTCGCGGTGCCGGACGACCTGAAGCCGGTCAAGACGGTCCTGGACGACCAGAAGAAAGAGCATGTGCTGCAGTACGACGGCATCGACGCGATCGCCGGCGGCACATGGCAGACCGACGTGTTCGACCCCGCGGACACCGCGCTGCTCAAGGGCCAGCTGACTCCGGAGGCGTTCGTGGCGCAGCTCGCGCAGAAGTCCGCCGCCTTCTGGAAGAGCCAGCACTGATGGCGACGATCACCGGGGCGGCCCGAGCCGGGCGGCGGCCCGCGCTCGGGCCGCATCTGAGCCGCAAACGCAAGCTGTTCTGGCCCTTCGCCGCCCCGGCGCTGGCGCTCTACCTGGCGTTCCTGGTGCTGCCGACGATCGCGACCGTGGTGCTCAGCTTCACCAGCTGGTCCGGCGCGGGCGACACGCCGCGGCCGCAGGGGGTCGGGAACTACGTGCGGATGTGGCAGAGCGATTCGTTCCGTTACGCCTTCGGCAACACGCTGATCTACGTGTTCCTCGGCGGCGTCGGCACCTTCCTGCTCGCGTTCCTGTTCACCATGGTGCTGCGGGACATGCGCGGCGGGAAGATCGTGCGGGCGATCCTGTTCTTCCCGAACATCGTCGCCCCGGTCGCGCTCGGCATGTTCCTCGGCTTCGTGTTCAAGTACCAGCCGGGCAAACAGGGGCTCGCCAACTACGTGCTCGAGCACCTCGGCGCGGACGCGGCGAAGTTCCTCGCTCCGGAGAACGTGACCGGGGTGGTGACCGCGTCGCTGATCTGGGCCAGTTCCGGCTTCTACATCACCATCCTGATGGCCGCGGTGGACCAGATCCCGCCGCAGCTCTACGAGGACGCGGACCTGGGCGGCGCCTCGCCCTGGCAGAAGTTCCGCTCCGTCACGCTGCCGCTCACCTGGGACGTGGTGGGCGTGGCCGGGGTGCTGTGGACGATCAACGCGCTCAAGATCTTCGAACTCGTCTTCGTGCTCGCCGGGCCCGGCACCTACGCCCCGCCGAACCGGGCGTGGACGCTCGGCATCTACGTGTTCGACCGGACCTTCGGCTCGAACGGCACGCCGGACTTCGGCGCGGCCTGCGCTTGCGCGGTCGCGATGATCGCCCTCGTCTCGATCCTCGTCGTGCTGCTGCGGCGGCTGATGCGCCGTGACGCCATCCAGTTCTGAAGGAGACCCCGTGACCGTCACGGAAACGCCGCCGCGCGGCGGCGCACCGGGCAAGCCCAGGCGCACCCCGCCGCGCCGGCCCCGCCCGGCTCCCGGCAGCCGCAGGCTCAGCCCGCTGCGGCTGCTCGGCTCGGCGATCGTGTGGCTGTTCACCGCAGGCAACCTGCTGGTGCTGTACTGGCTGATCACCGCGTCGTTCAAGACCCCGGTGGAGATCTTCACCAAGCCGTTCGCCCTGCCGTATCAGTGGTTCCACGTCGGCAAGCCGTTCCGGAACTTCGTCTACGCCTGGAACAACGCCGGATTCGGCGACGCCGTGCTGTCCACCGTGGTCTTGGTCGGCCTGGCGACGATCGCCACCGTCGCGATCTCCGCGCCGTGCGCTTACGCGCTCACCCGGCTCGGGGTGCGCGGTTCGGGCGTGCTGACCAACGGCGTCGCGATCGGCATGGGAGTGCCGTTCCAGACCGTGATCATCCCGCTGTTCGTCGCGTTCAGCGAAATCCGTCTGGACAACCAGTACGGGCTGTTCGTGCTCTACGTGGCACTGTCGATCCCGTTCACGGTGTTCCTGCTGACCGGGTTCTTCCGGTCGCTGCCCGACGAGATCGAAGAGGCCGCGGCGCTCGACGGAGCCTCGCCGGTGCGGGTGTTCGTCTCGGTCGTCCTTCCGCTGGCCCGCGGCGGCGTGATCACCGCGCTGACGCTCAACGCGATCGGGCTGTGGAACGAAACCCTGCTGGCGATCGTGTTCCTCAAGGACCAGGCGCATTTCACGCTGTCGCGCGCGCTGTTCACCTTCTACGGCGCGGCCAGCTACCAGTCCGAGTACGGCGGGCTGATCGCCGGGGTGGCGATCGTCGTGCTCCCGATGCTGCTGCTCTACGTCGTGCTCGCCCGCCGGATCATCACCGGCCTGACCCTCGGCGCCGGAAAGTAGGACTCTGATGGCCACCGTGAGTTTCACCGACACCACCCGCTACTACGCCGGGGTCGAGCGCCCCGCGGTGGACGGGCTCGACCTGGAGGTCGCCGACGGCGAATTCCTGGTGCTGGTCGGCCCGTCCGGCTGCGGCAAGTCGACCACCCTGCGGATGCTCGCCGGGCTGGAGGGCGTGGACGAGGGCTCGATCCGCATCGGCGAGAAGGACGTCACCGCGCTGCCGCCGAAAGAGCGGGACATCGCGATGGTGTTCCAGAACTACGCGCTCTATCCGCACATGACCGTCGCGGAGAACATCGGCTTCCACCTCAGGCTCGCGCGCATGCCGAAGGGCGAACGGGAACGCCGGGTCCGCGAAGCCGCGGCCACCCTGGACCTGACCGAATACCTCGACCGGCGACCGGCGAAGCTGTCGGGCGGGCAACGGCAGCGGGTGGCGATGGGCCGCGCGATCGTGCGCGAGCCGAGCGTGTTCCTGATGGACGAGCCGCTGTCCAATCTGGACGCCAAACTGCGGGTGCAGACCCGCACGCAGATCGCGTCGCTGCAGCGGCGGCTCGGCACCACCACGCTGTACGTCACGCACGACCAGATCGAGGCGATGACGATGGGCGACCGGGTGGCCGTGCTGCGCGACGGCGTGCTGCAGCAGTGCGATTCCCCGGTCGGGCTGTTCGAACGCCCGCGCAACGTGTTCGTCGCGGGCTTCATCGGGTCCCCCGCGATGAATCTCATCGAGACCACAGTGGACGGTTCCGGCGCGGCGGCGGGCGACGGCACGCTCCCGCTGACCCCGGCGCAGCGGTCCGCGCTGACCGGGAAGGGGATCGTCGTCGGCGTGCGGCCGGAGGGCTGGGAAATCGGCGGCGCCGGATACCGCGCGGTCGTCGAAGTCGTCGAAGAACTCGGCAGCGACCAGTACCTCTACTGCCGGACCGGGGACCGCGTGCTGACCGTGCGGACGCCGGGCATGGCGCCGTGGCGACGCGGCGAGGAGATCTCGCTGGCGCCGCGGACCGGCGCGGCGCACCTGTTCGACGCCGCCTCCGGCGAACGGCTGCCGGACGCATGAGCACGATCACGAGCGTCGAACTCGTGCTTCCCGCGGCCGAGCTGGGCCCGGAGAACCCCTTGCCGCCGCTGGTCCGGACCGAACCGGCCGCGTCGGTCGCCAACGCGGGCGAACTTCCCGCGGACCTGGCGGAGAACCTGTCCTACGGCCGGCTGGACACGGTGCTGCCGTGCCGGACGCAGGACGGGTACGGCCGCGACCGGACCGAACGGCGGCTGCCCGCGCTGGTGCTGGAGAACGACCTGCTGCGCGCGACTGTCCTTCCCGGACTCGGCGGGCGGCTGCATTCCCTGCTGGACAAGGAAACCGGCCGGGACCTGGTGTTCCGCAACCCGGTGTTCCAGCCGGCGAACCTGGCGCTGCGCGACGCGTGGTTCGCCGGCGGCGTCGAATGGAACCTCGGCACCACCGGGCACACCACGCTGACCTGCGCGCCGATGTTCGCCGCCGAGGCGCCCGGGCCCGGCGGCGAGCCGGTGCTGCGGCTGTGGGAATGGGAACGCACCCGCGATCTGCCGTACCAGCTGGATTTCTGGCTGCCCGAAGGATCGCGGCGGCTGTTCGTCGGGGTGCGGATCCGCAATCCGCACGAGCGTGACGTGCCGGTGTACTGGTGGTCGAACACCGCGGTGGCGCAGACGGCCGGGACCCGTGTGCTCGCCCCCGCGGGCAAGGCGTGGCACTACGGCTATTCCGGACGGCTGGAACTCGTCAACGTCACTGGCGAGCTGACCTATCCCGCTCGGGCGACGGCGGCGGCCGACTATTTCTTCGAGGTCGACGGCCCGCCGTGGATCGCCGCCGTGGACGCGGACGGGCACGGGCTCGGCCAAGCGTCCACGGCGCGGCTGCGCGGGCGGAAGCTGTTCGTGTGGGGCGAATCCGCGGGCGGACGGCGGTGGCAGGAATGGCTCGCGCCCGGGACGGAGGGATACCTCGAAATCCAGGCCGGGCTGGCCCGGACACAGCTTGAGCACCTGCGGCTGCCCGCGGGCGCCTCGTGGGACTGGCTCGAAAGCTACGGTCCGGTCGCGGCCGACCCGGAGATCGTGCACGGGCCGGACTGGCCCGCCGCGCTCGCCTCGGTCGCCGCCGGGCTGCCCGCCGCCGGGGAACTGGAGCGGCGGTGGCGCGAATGGCGCGCAGTCGCCGACGCCCCGCCCGGGGAGCTCCTCGCGGAGGGATCCGGCTGGGGCGCGCTGGAAACCGGCCGGATGCTGGCGGAACTGCCCGGCACGCCGTTTCCCGAGACCAGCCTCGGCGCCGCCCAGCAGCCGTGGCGGGACTTGCTCGACGGCGTGGCGCCCCGGGCCGAGCCCGCCGCCGAACCTCCCGACACGCTCGTCAACCGGCATTGGGCCGAGTTGCTGGAGGCCGTGCCCGACCGGGGTTGGCTCACCTGCTACCACCGGGGAATCGCGAGGTGGGCGGCGGGCGACCGTGCCGGCGCGGCGGCCGCGTGGCGCCAGTCGATCGAGGCGGAGCCGAACGGCTGGGCGTGGCGCAACCTCGCCGTCGCCGAGGACGATCCGGTGCGCGCCGCGGAGTACTACCGGCGGGCGCTGGACCTGCTGCCGAAACTGGCTCCGCTGGCGCTGGAGGCCATCGCCGCGCAGATCGCCGCCGGAGACCCCGGCGCCGCACGGGAATTGCTCGAACCGTGGCCGGTCGAAGGCCGGTTCGCGTTGCTGCGGGCGCGGATCTCGCTCGCGCTCGGCGATCTCGACGGGGCGCGCGAGGTGTACGACCGGGGGTTCACCGTGCCCGGGATCCGCGAGGGAGAGACGTCGCTGAGCGATGTGTGGCACGCGGTCTCCCCCGGCCCGCTGCCCGCCGAATACGACTTCCGGATGAAAACCGGCGGCGGGGCCGGATGAGCGCGATCGGCCGTCGGGGTGAACAATGACGCCGCGGCGGGCAAGCAGGCACGGGGACCGGTGCGAAGGGAGCACAAGCCGATGGCTCGGCATGAACGGTTGAGCACACTGTTGGACCTCTTGGCGAAGCGGGAGAAGCTCGACGTCGAAGAGGTGGCCGCGGAACTGAACGTCTCCGCCGCCACGATCCGCCGCGATCTGGACCACCTCGCCGAACAGCAGCTGCTCACCCGCACCCACGGCGGCGCCGTCGCGAACGACCTGGCCTACGATCTGCCGCTGCGCTACAAAACCGCGCGCCACGCCCCGGAAAAACAGCGGATCAGTGCCGCCGCGGCGGCACTGGTGTCCAACGGGATGGTCGTCGGCCTCAACGGCGGCACCACGACCGCGGGCGTGGCCCGGGCGCTGGCCATGCGCGCGGACCTGGCCGACGCCCCCGGCCTCACCATCGTGACCAACGCGCTCAACATCGCGCACGAGCTGGCCGTGCGGCCGAACATGAAGATCGTCGTCACCGGCGGGGTCGCCCGCCCGCAGTCCTTCGAACTGAGCGGGCCGCTGGCCACCCTGGTGCTCGGCCAGCTCAGCCTCGACCTGTTGTTCCTCGGCGTGGACGCCTTGCACCCCGCCGCCGGTGCGTTCGCCTGCCACGAGGGCGAGGCGGACATCAACCGGCTCATGGTGCAGAACGCCGCCCGGGTGGTGGCCGTGGCGGACAGCTCGAAACTCGGCCGCCGCGCCTTCGCCCGCATCTGCGACATCACCGACGTCCACGAGGTCGTGACCGACACCGACGCCGATCCTGACGTCACCGCCGCCCTCAAAGCCGCCGGGATCCCCGTGCAGATCGCCTGAGGTCCGGACGCCGTCCCCGCTCCGCTCCCTCAGAAGTCCGTGAGGGGAACCCTGAGGGACTCTGATTCCCTCAGGGTTCCCCTCACGGATCTCCGCACCCGCGTACCGAGCCCGCCCGGCCGGGACGCCCTGGCTGCGCGAAGCCTGCCCACGCGCCGCACCGTTCCCTCCGGCCACGACGGCCCTTGACAAAGCCTCAGCGCGCTGTGCTTACTACTGCAGGTTCGAGCGTCACATTGAGCATATTCACGCAGAATAGGAGGCTCCAGTGCCTCGACGACTCGCGTACGCGGCGGCCGGGCTCATCCTCACCGGTTCCGTCGCGGCCCCTGCCTCGGCGGAACCGCCCTCCTCGATCTCGGTGCCGCGCGGTCCCGACTCACCCGGCTATCACCTGCGCATCGACACCGCCCGCCTGGGCATCAGCCTTTCTCGCGGCGGCGAACAGTTGCTGCGCACCGCGTCCGACGCGTTCACCTTCGACGGCGGCGTGGCCACGCGCGTGCGGTCGATCTCCAGAGAGGGCACGACCGTCGTCGCCCGGGCCGACAGCACCGCGGGCCGTCCGGTGACGCTGCGGATCACCCCTCGCCCGGACCGGTTCGATCTGAAGTGGACGGTCGACGGGCTCGCCGCCGGGCAGCGGGCGACGCATTTCGACCTGACGACGTCCGGCTATTGGTACGGCGGCGGCGAAACCAGCGAAGGGAAAGCCCAGCCGTACCCGCTTTCGGCAGGCACAGTGGACGAACCGGAGTTCTCCCCCGCCAGCTACATGATGCAGGAGCCCTACTTCTTCACCTCGAAATCGGTCGGGCTCTTCGTCCGCACCGCGCAGCCGATGAAGGTCGCGCTGGCCGGCGGGCGCGCCGACCTGGCCGTCACGAATTCCGCGGAATACTCGAGCACGGTGTTCGTGGAATCGAGCCGCCGCGCGGTGTACGACGACTACCTCGGCGAGGTCGGCAAGCCGGCCAAGAGCGACGCGACCGACAGCGAATACGCGAGTCCGCTGTGGAATTCCTGGGCGCAGTACTACCGCGACATCGACCAGGACAAAGTGCTTTCGTGGGCACGGGACCTGAAAGCGGCGGGCGTCGCCGGGCACACCGTGCAACTCGACGACAAATGGGAATCCAACTACGGCAACCTGACCTTCGACCCGAAGACTTTCCCGGACCCGAAGAAGCTGGCCGCCGACGTCCACGCGACGGGCCAGAAGTTCGGCCTGTGGACCACCTTCTGGATCAACCTGGACTCGGCGAACTACGCCTACGCCCGCGACCACGGCTATCTGGTGCGCGCCAAGGGAAACCCGGCCCAGCCGTGCACGGTGACCTGGTGGAACGGCACCGCGGGCATCATCGACCTCGGCAACCCGCAGGCCCGCGACTGGTACACCGGCAACCTGCGGAAGCTGATGGCGGACTACGGCGTCGACGGCTTCAAGTTCGACACCCGCTTCTTCGACGACCGCTGCGCCGCCACTGGGACGCTGACCCCGCAGGACTACCAGAAGCTCGGCGCGGACATGACCGACGCGTTCGACCAGCAGGGCGCGGGAATCCGCACGCACTGGGGCAACCAGCGCTACGGCTTCGTGATCCGGGCAGTCGACGCGGACACCACCTGGGACGGCCTGCGCACGTCGCTGCGCCGCGCGTCGGCGATCTCGGCCAACGGATACCCGTTCGTCGAGACGGACATGATCGGCGGCTCGAACAGCATGCCGCCGCCGTCGCGCGAGGTACTGGTGCGCTGGGCGCAGGCAGCGTCGCTGATGCCGCTCATGTACGCCTCGACGTCCCCGGTGACGACGGTCGACACCACGACAGGCAAGCCAGTCGCCTACCCGGCTGACACCGCGAAGCTGTACGCCGCCGCGGTCCGCACCCACGCGAAGCTGGCTGGCTACCTGAAAACCCAGGTACAGCAGGCGGTTGCGGACGGCACGCCGATCATGCGGCCGGTGTACTTCGATTTCCCCGCCGACCACCGTTTCGACACCGTCGACGACGAGTGGCTGCTCGGCCCCGCCCTGCTGGCGGCCCCGATGATCAAGGCGGGTGCCTCACGCGATATCGCGCTGCCGTCGGGGTTGTGGTTCGACCCGCACACTAAGCGGGTTGAGCTGGGCGGCCGGACACTGCGCGACTACGCGGCTCCGTTGGATACGACGCCTATGTTCGTCCGGATTGGTGCTCCGGGTTGGACGGATCTCGCGGCACACCTCTGAGCCGCGCCAACACTGTTACGACGCATGCGCGCGACCGTCGGGAGGACCGGCTCCGGTGCCTCCCGACGGCGCTCGCGGGTCAGGACTTGGGCAGCGTCACGCCGTACCTCTTGGCCGACAGCGTGGTCGGGAAGAAGCACGAGGTCTGGGTGTCTCCGCCGGAGAGGGTGCCGAGGCCCTTGCCCCCGTCGTAGGCCGGACCGCCGGAGTCGCCGTGGTCGGAGTGGGCGGTCGTGCAGAACTCGTGGTAGACCGTGTAGCCCTCCGCTTCGAAGGTGTAGTCGACCTTGGTGACCTTGCCCTCCGTCACACCGGAGGTGATCCCGGCGCGCTTCATCTGCTCGCCCACCGTCGCGTCGGCGAACTCGGTGATCTTGGTGCCGTCGTTGATCTCGCTCGGCCCCTCGCCCGAAGCGTTCTCCACGAGCATGTTGTCTTCGTCGGGGAACACCGCGTCGACGGTCTTCCCGTCGTTCCACGGGCCGCCGCCGCCGAGTTTCTCGCAGTGGCCGGCGGAGAGGAGCAGCTTCTTGCCGTCCTTCTCCACGTTGAATCCGTTGGAACAGGACGCCTGACCGTTGCTGATCTTGTCGCCGCCCTTGATGAACAACGACATGGCACCGGGATGGTGTTCGACGCGGACCATGTCGCCGTACTGGCGGGCGGTCTCGAGCAGCGTGGCCCGCTGCGCCTTCGGGGTGGCGTCGTAAACGTCGACGACGACCTGGTTGCGGGCGAGGTCGAGACCCCAGCCCGCGCTGGGCACGCCGCCGGTGGCGTCCAGGCGCTGTTTCACCGTGCCGAGCTGGCCCAGGCTGTACCGCACCACCTTCGCGTTCAGGCCGGAAGCGCGCACCTTGGCGGCGTCGGCGTTGTTCAGCACCGTGACAACCGAGGCGCCGCTGTCGTCGAGGTAGTGCCCGCCGGTCGCGGAACCGAGGCTGTTCATGACTGCGGCCGGTGTCACCGCCGCGGACGCGGCGGGCACGGCGCCCATGGCGAGAGCCAGCGTGCCGAACGAGCCGACGGCGAGAACGCTCAGCCTGAAACGTGTCGATCGCATGTGTTTCCTCCTGCGCGGAACGGGAGAGTCAGGACGTGCACCGAATGGGAGTCCGCATCGTGGCCTCCGGATTCGGCGCCGAGCTCGGCTAGGTGCGGAGGCATCTCCTCCCTGGGGCGTCGGATGGCCGGGTCGGGACCATGAGCCTCCAGTCCGGATCGTCTCGTCGTTGAAACGGAACGTGATCAACCTCAGGTTCGTGATTCTCGAACAGGATCGGGCAAGTCCGACACCGACGAAGGTAGGTTCACGTTTGTCGCAATCCCGCGCCCGAACGGCCCAGCGGCGGGGTGTGGTGCGCACAGTCCGGCCGATGCCGCCGTGCTCGCCCCGGCGGGCGTGGCCGTGTCGGGCACGAGTGTCCACTTGAGACTGTCGCTTCCGCCGAATCCCGGCACTCCGAATCCCACCGTGGGTGTGCCGTCATCACCGGCGGTACACCGGTCAACGGCTGACAGGGAATTTCCGATCTCGCCCCCGCCGCCTGGCCGCTGCCCCCAGGTCACCGATGCGGTCGACGTCGTAACAGCTCGCCACGCATCTAGGATCGCGTTCTTCCCGCCGTCGATGTCCACAGAGGACGGGTTGTCTCGGACCGCGGATCGGGCGTCGGCCGCCGAAGACCGCTCCCAGGAGCGAGGAGGTCGCTGATGTCCACGACACTCAAGCTGACGCACGAGGCGATCGAGGTCGAGGTCGACGGTGAACCGGTCGGGTCGGTCGCAATGAACAAAACGATCGAGACGCCCGTCGAACCGGGTCGGCACACTGTGCTCCTCCGCGACGGCCGGAACTCAAACCGAACGGAGACATTCGACGCCGCCGACGGCGAAACCGTCGCTTTCCGGTGCACTGGAAAGCGGTTCTTGCCGCTCTTTCTCGCGTCGTTCTTCTTCCGCGGACTGGCGATCAAGCTCATCCGCGAGTAACTGCGGCCGAGGCCCGGGCTACTCGCCGGTGCTGTCTCCGCGCCGGCCGCGGGCGCATCGGCTGGGCTCGGCGCGCAGGCACACGCTGCCGCCGTTCACGCGCAGTCCGGTGTCGTCGAAGGCGGTGGTCCAGGAGCGGGCGATGGCGGTCTGCGCGGTGGCGAGGGGGATCAGGCCGCCGCAGACGGCGTCTTTGAGCTTGTTCTCGACCGCGTCCTTGGCGTTGGGGATCTTCCCCGGCTCGACCCACAGGTTGCGGGGGTCGTCAGGCGCGCCCCCGAGTTCCAGGGAGACAAGGTGGTCGTACTCGCCAGCCTCGCCGGCGGGCAGGGTGTACGCCTTCGCCGTGGCGTCTTTCATGCGACTGGTCTTGCCGGTGGCCGGCCGGACGGTTTTGGTCCAGCCGCTCTTGCACACCGTGGTGGCGATGTTCGCTTGGGAGACCTGCGGATTCACCGCACCGGGGGTGCATGACGGATCGGGCGTCGGTTGCCCGTTGCGGTCGCCGAGACGGCAGGAACCGGCGGCAGGAAGCGGCGTCGAAGAGCTTCCGGCGGACAGCGCGGTACCGCCGGAAACCTGGGCAGGTGCCTTTCCGCCGCTCGATTGCTGCCCTGTCGCATGGCTGGGCGTGCACGCGGAGCACGCAACGATCCCCGCGGCAATGACCCCAGCTAGACGTACCGCCTGAAGCGGACGTAAACCCTTCTTCGGCACGTTCTTCCTTTCACCGCAGCAACAATCACGCGCGCCCAGATCCGGGCGGCGCACAGCTTCTCCGCTGCCGCCGGAAGTGAGCCGCAACGACACGCGCCATTCCGCGGAAATCCCCCGCGCGCCAGGACCGATCGCGCCGTCAGGTTCGGATGTTTCCGACGATGCAGCATCAACTACGCACACCAGGGCAGCCGACGCGTCGTCGGTGATGATGCGCAGCACGTTGAGTCCCGCTTCAGCCATGACCTGATGCTGATCGTCTTCGCAGAAGGCCCCTCGCCGCGGCACGTTTCATTGTCCCGCTTGGGTTGTCGCAGGGCGCGCGCTGAGTTCCCGACCTCGCAGCATCCGCGAGGGAGAATGTCTTCGCCACCCGGGGGATCCGCCCTCCGAAACTACTTTTCAAATCCTGCAAGCACTTTCGCACCGACATCGAGCGGCCGCGAGCCATGTCGAGGCTTACGCGTGCGGCAGGCGCTCGGACTCCGGGCAAGCGGAGATCAGTGCGCTGCCTCCGCGATCGCTGCTCCGTGCGCCCTTCCCCGCGCGAAGTCCGGGAGCTTCCTCCTGCCGGGTCCAGATCTCGTGCACCGTCTCACCGGGGCATCGGCGTCCAGCCACGTGACACTTTGCCATAGAAAGTCACAATCGTGCTGTTTTTGCTGTTAGCCTCGTTGCTCACCGGCCGTCCGGTTGGCGAAGCCGCTTCAGGAGGTGCCAGCAGTGAACAGCGGATATCTGGGCGATAGCCAATACTCGTCGTTGCTCTCCGCAGCGCTCAACGGCTACTGGCAGACGCTCGAACGCCGCTGGCTCCACGATGCCGGGCTCGCACTGCAGCACGGGACGGTCCAGATCGACGGCGCGCCGTCGGCGCTGCGGCCGATCCCGGTCCAGTCGATGATCCATCTGCGTACCTGCCCGATCGTCGCCTGGGCGGTCGACGACGGCACCCCGGCGAAGCGGCCGGGCACCTGCGACGGATGGGACACCTCGCGGCAGGCTTACGTCGAATGCCACGCCTCCGGTGCCTTCACCCAGGTCGGCGACTGGGCCTGGCAGCAACGCGAACATCTCGCGAACTCGATCCCGGACCTCGCGGGCGGGCCCGACCTGTCGTCCCTCGAAGAGGCCCGGACCAGCCTCGTCGCGATCAACGACGCCATGGACACCGCCGACTCGGTCGGCGACCACGCGCTGAACGGACTCGTCGACAAGCTCGCCATCACCAGCGACGACAACAACAACCGGGCCTGGATGGCCGGCTGGACCGGGCTCGCCGCGAACAGCCTCAAAGGAGGCTTTCTCTCGACTGTCGGCCCGGCCCTGAAGAACCAGCGCGTCCTCGTGCGATGGCTGGCCAACTGCTACGCGCTCCGGGCGACGACGATCAACGCCGCCCGGAACAACAACCTGCGCCTCATCGACCAAGCCACCAAGGAACTCTTCGAAACCGCTCCGCCGCCGCCGACCGACATCCAGCTGATCAAGCACAAGGTGAACGCCGTCAGCGAGGTGTGGGGCGTCGCCGAGACTGTCGTCAAGGCATTGGGGAAGTCGCTTCCCAGCGGCGTCGGCACCGCGCTGACGCTGGTCGACTTCGTGCTGAGTCACACCGAAGAGGTCAAGGACAACTTCCGGTTCCCCGCCCTGAGCACGTTCTTCTCGCATCTGGACGGCGCCGTCCGCACCCTCGGCAGCGAGCTGGACCACGCCGAAGCGGACTACCTCAAAGTCGTCACGGCGATCCAGGAGCGCATCGCGGGCGTCGACCGGACCCTGCTGGAACTCTACGACGTCACCCAGCACAGCCCGGACGGCGACGACAGCGACCCGCCCGCGTCGGGCAGGTACGCCGTCGACGTCAACCTGGTCATGGAAATCGCCCAGCACTGCTACGACGTCGCTGAAATCTACTCCGGCCTGCTGAAGAACATCGCGACCGTCTCCTACGCCGACGGCCAGCTCGCCGGCCGCGGAGTCGTTCCCATCGCGGCGGACACCGCCCTGATCGGGTTGCGCGGCGAGGTCGAGTCGTTCTTCCAGAAGTCCACCGCGCGCTACCTGACGGCGGCCGACCGCATCAAAACCGCCGCCAAGAGATACGCCGAAAGCGACGCTGAACAACGGGACCGGTTCAACGCAACGGTCAAAGAGTGGAACCTCCTCGGCGAAGGCGGGCCCCGCCAGCGCGGCCGCATCGACCTCGACCCGCACAAGGACGGCGTCCAGAACTAGCAATGCGGCCGCCTTGTCAGCGGCTGTCCGGCGCAGACGCGCTCCGCATGCCCCGCTGGCGGACCGCGTAGCGCTCCGAAACGGCTTCACTGGCTGCGATCGGGAATGTCGAGTGGTCAACCTGCCCGACGGCACTCGGTGATCAGCTCTGAGACAACCCGATGGCGCGCGATCCGGGCCGCGAGAAAGGCGAGGCTGTACCGCGGGAGGAGGTTACTCGCTGCCGATGACGGCGAGGTCGTCCCAGTGCGAGATAACGGTTCTCCGCGCGCTTCGGAGCAGGCCGTCCAATAGCGTCAGGCTGCGCGAGTCGCGGGTCGGCTTGCCTTCTTCGGCTGCTTGTCGGGCCGCATCGTGCACGGAGCGCAGCAGGTGTGGTTGCACGATCACCACCTTGGTCTTGTTCAGGGTGGTTCGCGCCCGCAGTGCGGTGACGAACCCCGACAGATCTGTGTGCCGGGTGCCGTCGAGCCAGGCCGCCGGGCGTGCGATCCGCGGTGTGGCGAAGCGTTCGACGAGCGTCCGATTGTCCAGCAAGCGCAGGTTCTTCACGGCTTGCGCCACAACCTCCTGGTACGCCGTCACCGCGATGTGCCGGGTCGACGAGATGCTTTGTGCCCCCTTGACGTGAATGGCGGTAAGCGTGCCGTTGACCAAGTGCAGGAAGTCGGCAACCTCACCCGCGCCATCGTCGCAGACGAGCCACCCGGTGGTGTAAGTCGTTGTGACCCAGGCGAACAACGAGTGGTCGTTGATCAGGCCGATCGCGTCGTGGATGGCCTGGTCGCCGCGCACCAAGGGCTTTTCCTGGTTCACACGGTGACTGCCGAAATCGGTGAAGTCCAAGTTGGCGAACGGCGGCGCGGTCTGGTTCTGCAGATTGATCTGGTACTCGTCGAACGTGTGCCCCGACTCGTAGTAGATCCTCAACAATTCACCGTTGCCGATCGCGTCCCGGATCTGCCGCGCCATCGCCTCGTTCGACGGCGTTCCGGCGAAGCGAACGTCCAGATCGAAGCCGACTCCCCGGGCGACCGGTTTGATCGACAGCGAGCCGACCTCGGCCCCCTCGCGACCGACGACCGCGGTGAACGCCGGGGACTTGGGGTGCCCGCGCACTTCGAGGAACGAGTTCCGCAACAGCTCCGCCCGTTCCGTCAGTTCTCCGTCCGGGTCCGCCGCGTCGGGGAGTTCATCCGGTTCGGCGATGGTGACGTCGTACGCCCCGTACACGTTGGCCAGTTCGGTCTCCGGCACCGCCAGCTGCCAGAACTGCTCCTCCGGCGGTTCGACCGCGAAAGACTTCTCGAACAGGGCGACGGTTTCGGTGGCGGCGGCGAGGAACGTCAGCAGATCGACCCGGAATTTCCAGTAGAGGTGCGACTTCGCCGGGCTGACGGTCAGTCTGCCCCGCACTACGGCGGATTCGTCCAGGGGCAGATAATCGATCACGGCCGCGCTCAACGCGAAGCTCCCGTCCTCATCGTCGAGTACCTCCTGGATCCGCAGACCGCCCAGGGTTTTGCTGTCGGCCTTGGTGACGCGGCGGCGATGGACTCCGCGCAGCCACAAGGTCTTCCCGTCACCCTGGAGCGTCCTCCGCAGGATCGCGCTCGGCAGATACCGATAGAGCTTGTTGAACTTCTGCGACCACTTGCGCAACGCCTCGTCGCTCACCGGCGCGTGTATCACCACGAAAGCTCCACGGCGCACCACGACCGTCAACTGGTTGGCGACATCGAGCACCTGTTGGTGTTCTCCCGACCAGCTCGGCATCGTGCGACGCTCACGAGCGGACGCGTACAGGCCATCGATGCCCAGCTCCAACAGCGATCCGATGCCGTCGATCTGGTCGGACTCGGCGAGCACGACCTCGCCGAGGCAGCGAACCGACTGTGCCCGGCCCCGCGACTCCAGTGTGGTCCGGAGGAAACTGACGAGCGAGTGGAACGCGGCCTTCGGGTCCGCGTCCGGGTGGCAATGCAGCACCGACACCGAGAAGGTCGGTGTCAGCTCGGCCAGACCCTCCAGCCGGGGCACTTGTGAGTCCACAAGGGATTTGTCGATGTCCATCGCACTGCCATCCTTTCAGCACCGTGATGGCGCCTTCTGGA
The DNA here is from genome assembly GCF_042647905.1 of Amycolatopsis halotolerans. Taxonomy (NCBI): domain Bacteria; kingdom Bacillati; phylum Actinomycetota; class Actinomycetes; order Pseudonocardiales; family Pseudonocardiaceae; genus Amycolatopsis; species Amycolatopsis halotolerans. The sequence goes on along the minus strand of NZ_JBHRWI010000022.1, from coordinate 219,829 downwards.
AGCATGAATTCGCTACGTGTACCGAGTGTGGATCAGATGTGGACCACCTACGGGGACGCTGGCCTGGGTACCCTGCCGCCAGGGATGTCCGCCAGCGCACCGTGGAACACCGGCTGCGTGCGCGCCCAGTGCAGGTCGTCGAAGTCGCACCTCCCAGTCCGTTCGGCCGGGGCCATGGTGACGACACGGCCAGCGAGATACGGCAACAGCAGCTTCGTCAGCGCGAACGGGCCGACGTGATCTGAAGCTGATGGCCGGACGCGCGCTGCCCGGCCAGCTCGACCTCACCTCCGGCACCGTCCCGGTACCTGGAGAACACCCCGGTCAGCTCACGCTCCAGACCCGTTCTTCGGCGAAACCGGTGCTCCGCGGCGCGCTCCGATCCGCACACGAACAGTGGTGCCCGTCGAATTCGTTCCCCGCTTCATCACCGTCCCAGCGCGCGCCGTAGGAGCGGCCCGGCAAGAGCCGCTGGAATCGCTGATGTATTTCCCCCGCGCGATCCACCCGTTGTTGGTGACCGCCGCGCGGGCCGGTGACATCGCGCAATGTCCACACCTGGCGCGGAATGCGATACCTGGCGAAACGCACACGCAGATCGAACAGATCGCAGGGCTGTTCCAGTTCGCGCACCACGTACGACCGCAGCACCTGCGGCCGCGGAAGGCGGTACCTCATGGCGAAGGCGTGCGTGTCGCCTTTCGCGAGCGGCTCAGGCGGGGCGAGGGACAGGCGGCCCCGCGCCGTGCCACCGGCCCGCAGGGTCCCCCCATAAAGCACGTCCACGTCCAGCGGGCCCCGCAGCTCGAACGCCGGCGAGGCGAAGTCGAGTTCGTGCAGTCCGTCGTGGTCGGCGACGATGCGGTACTGCTCCAGCACCTCGTGCTGCGGCCGGTCCAGCGTCACCACGACGTGCAGTTCCGCGGTGTGCCAGGCCCCGTCCGGCCGGAGAGGGATGGTCACCACCAGTTCCGCGAGCTGGTCGATAGCCTCGTCGACCCGGCGGCGCACAGTACGCGCGTCGCGATCGATCCGGGGTGCCGCCCAGCCGACGCGGTCTCGGTACAGCGGCATGCGCACGTCGGCGGTGAGTGCGAAGGCGGCCACGGTGGCCAGGCGCATGTCCCCCGGCAACTGCTCGGCCAATCCGGTCAACCGCGCCACGAGCTTCTCCCGGATGGCGACCGGACCGTCGTCCTCCGTCACGCCGCACAGCACGCGCAGCGTCGGGCCGATCCGCTCCCCGATCCTCCCGGCGTGCACCCCGCGGCCCTTGCGCAACGACTTGAGTTCCCGCACCAGTTCTCCATGGCTGTTCATCAACGAGCCTCCCGGCCGATCTTCGACGACCGGCAGCTTGCGACGGGTTAGTGGACCAGAAGTGGACATGTCGTGGATCGGTCCGCGCCGCCCCGGAAACGAAGGTGTCCGCCCGATGCCATACAGGACGAAAATTGGCCATTTTCGGTGACACACGAACGGGCGCTTGCACGACCTAGTGATGGACATCAAGCTCGCAAACAGGGAGGCGGAGTGGATTTTCGGATGCTGGGCCCCATGGAGGCGTGGCACGACGGCGCTCCGGTGTCCCTGGGCGACCAGCAGCAGCGCTTCGTGCTCGTCGTGCTTTTGCTGCACGCCAACAAACCGCTTTCCGCCGACCGGCTGACCCAGATCGTCTGGGGAGCCAACCCCGAGCGCCGGGTCCTGGTCCGCGGATACATCAACAAGTTGCGCAAGGCCTTCGGCCCGGTCGACGACGTCGCGATCGAGACCACCGCGACCGGCTACTTGCTGCGGGTTTCCCCGGAACAGGTCGACCTCCACCGCTTCGACCGGTGGCGTGAGCAGGCCCGTCGGGAGCGGGATCCGCGCAGTCAGATCGAGCTGCTCCGCGCCGCAGTCGACCTGTGGCGCGGGCGATTCCTCGAGGACATCGACATCGACCGGGTGGGCGGCACGGACGTGATCTCGCCGGCCGACAGCTATTTCGACGCCGTCGGCGATCTCGCCGAACTGGAGCTGACCACTGGGGACCATCGATCGGCGCGCGACCGGTTGCGCCGCATCGTCGGCAAGGAACCGGATCGCCAGCGCCACGCCGAGCTGCTGATGCGCGCGCTGCTCGCCAACGGTGATCGGGTCGAGGCGATCCGGGTGTTCCGCAGCGCCCGCGACGCGCTCGCCGAGCTCGATCTCGAGCCGGGACCGAGGCTGCGCAACATCGCCGCCCGGGCCGAACGCGGTGAGCCCGCCAGCTCCCTGCCGTCCCGGCCCGGCGGTTTCACCGGCCGGAAAACCGAACTCGACCTGATCGCCGCGGCGGCGGGCACCGGCGAGAAAGCCGTGTGGGTCAGCGGCGCGCCGGGAGCGGGCAAGACCGGCTTGGCCGTGGAAGCCGCGCACCGGCTGCGGGAGCGATTCCCTGACGGGCAGTTGCTGTTACGGCTCAACGGGTTCACCCCGAACGTCACCGCGACGACTATGGGCGACGCGCTCACCCAGCTCCTGCTCGAGCTCGGAGTGCCCGCCGAACAGATCCCCGCCTCGCCGGGGCGCAAGATCACGATGTACCAGAACGAGTTGTACGGCACCCGGACGTTGATCCTGCTGGACAACGCGAAATCCGCCGAGCAGGTCCGCGCCCTGCTCCCGGACGCCCCGGACTGCTTCGCGATCGTGACGAGCAGGCGGGTCGGCGAGCCGGACACGGGACAGCAAGTGCGGCTGGCCCCGCTGCCGCCGGACGACGCCGCCGCGTTGTTCCGCACGCTGACCGGGCCGCTGCGGGTCACCGGCCGTGCCACCGAGGTGGCCGAAGTGGTCAAGCGGTGCGGTCACCTGCCGATGCCGATCCGCGTCTCCGCCGCGTTGTTCCGCCGGCACGACCGCTGGCCGCTGGAACACCTGCTCCGGTTGCTGGCCGAAAACGGGCCCTGGCACGCCGACACCGGCGACGACGCGGGCGCCGCGGCCGTCCGGGTTTCCTACCAGCAGCTGGGCGAGCATCAGCAGGAGATGTTCCGTCTGCTCGGACACGCACCGGGGCCGCACATCACCGTCGCGGGCGCCGCGGCGCTGGTGGACAACCCTCTTGCCCACGCCCGGTTGGTGCTCGACGAACTGCACGAGGTGTGCCTGGTCGAGGAGGTCACGCCGGAGCGGTACCAGATGCTGGACCCGCTCAAGGAGTTCGCCGCTGCCGAGCCCGGCGAGCGCACCGGCGCTGTGCTCCGGCTGCTCGACTTCTACCTGGTCACCCTGGCGGATGCGGCGGGGACGGCCTACCCGTTCGAGCGTGCTCGTCTGCCCGCGGTGACCCGCACGTCGCCGGTGGCCCGGACCTTCGAGACCGCCGACGCCGCGACGGCGTGGATCACCGCCGAGCGGGACAACCTGGTGGCCGCCATCCGCTACGCAGCAGCGCACGACTTGCCCGAGCACGCCTGGCGGCTGGCGGTGCTCATCTGGCGTTACTTCCACACGACGAGCCAGTTCGACGACTGGGCCGAGACGATGGAACTGGCCCGGCGGCTGGTGACCTCGGACGAGAACAACACGGCCGGTCAGGCGCACGTGCTGCTCAGGCTGGCCACCGTGCACAACCGCCGCGGCGAGCTGGCCGCAGCCCTGGATCTGGCGCGGCGTGCGCTGGCCTGCTGGGTGCGGATGGGCGATGCCGGGGGCGAGGCCACCGCCTTGTGCGCCATCGCCATCCCGACTATGGAACTCGGCAGGCACGAGGAGGCGATCACCCGCTTCGAGGCTGCTCTGGAGAAGTACGAGGAAGTCGGTGATCTGCGCGGGCAGGCACACGCGCTGAGCAATCTGGGCTACCTCAACGAGCTGCACGGCAAGCTGGACGTCGCGCTGCGCCAGCACCGCGCCGCGGTGCCGATCCTGCGCGAAACCCGGCACATGCAGGGATTGGCGCACGTGCTGAACAACCTCGGCTCGGTCCGGCAGCGCCTCGGGCTTCCCAGCGAGGCGCTGGTCGACCACCGGGAGGCACACCACCTCGCCGCCGAAGCGGGTGACGCGTGCGTCATGGCCTACGCGCTGTCCAACATCGGCAACGTGCACCGGTTGGCGGGCCGGATCCCCGAAGCCGAGCGCTACCAGGCAAAGGCCGCCGGCATCGCAGCCGGGGTCTTCGACGCGGACCTCCGCACCCGGCTCTTCCGTGACCGCGCGGCGACCGCCCAGGCCAAGGGCGACCACGTCGAGGCATTGCGCCTCTACGAGGCCGCGCTGGAATTGGCGGCGATGTCAGGGAACCAGGGGCATCGGGCTCACGCCGATCGGGGTGTCGCGCAGAGCTTGCACCGGCTGGGCCGATGCAGGGACGCCGTCGCGAACTGGGAGGCGGCCGAAAAGGAGTTCACCGCTCTGGAATTGCCCGAGGCCGGCGAGGTCCGGACCGAACGGGCGGAACTGACCTGCGCCTGCCGCGAGGGACTGCGCTGAGCTTCAGACTCGCTGGTGCAGCACGCGCCTCAGTTCCGGGTAGACCTCGCGGACCGAGGCGCGGTCATGCCACCGGCCGAGGTTCCTGGCCAGTTCCCGCAGGTCGAGCCGGATCGTCGCCGAATCGACGTGGGCCGCGTCCTCCAGCGTTCCGGCCAGGGTTTGGCAGCTCTGGTCGACCTCGCCCGCCAGGGCGTAGGCCAGCGACCTGCGGACGCCGAACCGCGCCCGCGTGCGCCGCGCGTCCGTGGGCAGCCGGGTCAGCTCCCGGTCCAGAAGTTCGGCCGCTTCACCGGGCCGGCCGAGGTCGCACAGCGACCAGCCCCGGGCCAGCCCGATCGGATCGGGGGCCGTGGAGCCGAGCACCGGGTACGCCGATGGGTCGGCGCCCGCCGCGTCGGCCTGAAACCGTGCCTTGTCCAGCGCGCGTTCGTACTCGCTGCGATCGCCGGCCAGAGCGTGGCCCTGTGCCTCCCGCCGCGCGGCCAGCGCGAGGGTGCGCGAACCGGCGGGTCCCGCCTGCTGTGCCCGGCGCGCCAGCTCGATCGTGGCGATCGGATCGTGCCGGTAAAGCGCGAGACCGGCTTCCCGCACGAAGGCATAGCTGACGATCTCGTGGTCTCCGCCCGCGACGGCCAGTTCCGCCGCCTTCCTCGTCCAGGACAGCGCGCGCCGGTCGTCGCCCGCTTCCTGCTGCATCCACCCGGTGTACTCGGCGATCCGCGCGGCCAGCAGCACCAGGTGCGACCTGGTCGGCTCCGGGTTCTCCCCGGCCAGCGCGCAGAGCATCCGCACCTGCGCTGTCAGCGATTCCAGCACCACCACCGGACTGGTCTGCATGCCGAGGCGCCGCAGATGCTCGAAGGTGGTGCGGATCCCGATGACCACCCGTTCGTCCGGCACCGGTCGCGGCCCGCCCGCGAGCGTCACGCCGAGCGCGGTGCCGACCAGCAGCACCTGGCGACGGTCGAGGGTCACCTCGCTCTCCTTCTCCGACCGAGCCGCCGCCAGCAGCGCGCCGCCCGCGCCGAGCTCCCCGTCGCAGAGCCGGGCCATCGAATCGTGAGGCGGTTTCAGCCCGTTCTCGATCTTGCTGAGATACCCCTTGCTGTAGTGGACGCGCTGCGCCAGCTGGCCCATCGACAAGCCGGCGGCGATGCGGTATTCACGCAGCAATTCCCCGAATTTTCCGGTCACCAGGGCCTCCCGCTCCGACTGCCTTCGAGTACAGCACCTGCCCTGAACCCGCGCAATCACCCGGTCGCCCCCGAGGTGATCGCGGGCGACCGGGGACGGGCTTTCGCCGACAACTCAGTCGTGCCAGGGGTTTCCGTCCGGATTCGGCGCGGAGGCGGTGGTCGGCGGTGCCGTGTGCGGTTCGTCCGAGGACAGGGCGAACCCGCTGGCGGAACCGGCGACGGCCAGGCACAGCACGGCCGTGGCCGAAGCGATCACGGCGGCGAAAGCGGGCATAAATTTGGCCATGACGAATCCTCCTGAGGAATTAGTGAATTGATTTCGAGCTTTTCCGGATCTGTTCCGGGGCCCATATCGAGGATTCATCAGAGCTTGGACGACCGACAAGGAGGTGACCGTTTCCCGCGCGGCGGTCAACGGGAAACGGGCGGGATCCACACCGCGTCCACGTCTGGTCGACAGCGGCGGTGAAGTCTCCCCAGTGCTCGCCGGTGTGGTGCCGGCGACGACCGGGAAGGTGGGTTATGAAGGAAAACGCTGTCTATGACGTCGCCGTTTCATTCACCGAGCAATCGCGGTCCGCGGTCGGGGAGGTGGTCGAGACGAGCCGGCAGCGCGGACTGACGGTCCTGCACGGGCCCGACCAGACCCACGAGTGGTGGGGGCACAAAGACCGGGGAGACCTGCCAGCCGCGCCGGTGCGGTTCTTCCTGCCTTTTCTCTCCACCGTGGACGATTTCGGCGCCGCGATGCTGCGCGCGGTCAAGAACGGGGACGAACACGTGTTGCCGGTGCTCGTCGGTGATCTCACCGTGCCCGCCGAACTGCGGCACCCGCACGTGAACTACCTCCGGTTCGACCCTGAGCGGCCCGACCTGCTCACCGACGCACTGGCCGCCCGGGTCGAGGCCGCCGAGTCGGCGGGGGCCGAGCAGGCATCGGTCGCCGAGGTGGTGACCGGCGCCCGGCGGCTCACCAACTCACCAGCCGCACCCGCCACGTTCAGCCGGTACGCCGAACAGGAAGCCACCCTCCGCTACCTCGGCGACCAGCTCACCGCGGCGATGCCGGCCCTGGAGCGCAGCGGGTTCGTCGGCACGGTGCACCGCGGTGACTCGCGCATCAGCGTCCGGGTCGAGCAGGGCGGTGACACCGTGTACGCGCTGGACATCCAACGCGGGGGTATCGGCGGGGACGAGACGGTGAACTTCGTGGTCGGCAGGCATCAGACCGACGCCGGCAGCGTGTGCAGCAACGGCTGGGCCCGCCCGGTGTACAGCGCCGAGACCGATGCAACCGTGCTCGAACTGCACGACTTCTCGGTGCTCGGCCGCAGCACCGGCGAGCCCCGCGTCTACCGCCGGGAAGACCTGTTCGCCGCGCTGTGGCAGCGCATCAACACCGAGGTCGCGGCCGTGGTGCGCTGACCCCACGCGAAAAGCGCCCCCCACCTGAACCGGGTGAGGGGCGCTTTTCGCGTGGGGTCAGCGGTGTCCGCGGGCCCGGTCAAGCACTTCTTCGAGCCGCAGCGGACTCGGCGGGTGATGGCTCAGGCACAGCGGCACCCGCATCCGGCGGAAGGCGAAGTTCTCGCCGGTGGCGTAGAACTGCCCGCGTTCCAGGCGCGAGATGTTGCCCACCGAACTGCCCTTCGCCCTGGCCATCTCGGTCGCGGCGGCCACCTGTGCCGGACTGTTCAGCCTGCCGAAGAATTGCGTAGTGGCATTGCCGACCACCTGGTTGTGCACACCCTTCGGCGCCTGGGTGGCCAGCACCAGGCCGAGCCCGTACTTGCGTGCCTGGGAAGCGAGCAGGATGGTGCTCTGCGTGCTGGCCGTCAACGCGGTCGAAGGCGCGATAGTCTGCGCTTCGTCCATCACGAACAGCCCGCCGAGCGGCCGGTCCACGGCCGGGTGGCGTTTGATCCAGGCGAACACCTCCCATTGGAGCTGGCTGACGAAGCCCTGCCGCTGCTCCTCCGACGGCAACCCGATGAAGCTGATCACCGAAATCCGGGCCCGCCTGCCCGCCGACGGCGTGAGCAGCATCCCAGGGTCGGTCGTTTCCCCCGGCCCGCCGAGGAGCGGGTCGTTGACCACCGCGGCCCGCAGGGTTTCCGCCAGATCGGCGGCCATCGCGGCACCGGTGCTGAGGTTGCTCACCCCCTCCGGCAATTCGGCGAGCAATTCGATGAACCGGTTGAGGTCCCGGTTCCCGGAACGGGCGTAGTGCGTCAGCGCCTCGCGCAGGACCGCCCGGCCGCGAACGGCGCCCTTCGTCTCGTTGGCGACCCTGGCGTGCGGCACCAGCCGAGCCACGGCGGCTTCGACCGAGGCCGCGAACTCGTCGGCGTCCTCGCGGACGTCGGCGAAGTCGGGCAGCGGATGGAAGCTGAGCGGACGTCCGCCCGCCCGGCCTGGAGTCCACACCACTACCTCGGTGCTGGCCAGGTATTCCGCCGACTTGCCCGCGTCCCCGGGCAGCCAGTCGTCAGGCGGTTCGGGCCAAGCGTCGCCCAGACGTGTCAAGTCGTTGTTGGGGTCCAGCACGATCGCCGACACCCCGCGCAGTGCGCACTCCTCGACGATCCGGCGCAGCAGCACGGTTTTCCCGCTGCCGGACCCCGCGAACACGATGACGTGCTTGCGCAGAGACTCCAGCCCGATGTGGATTTCTCCGTTGAGCCCGAGCACGAGTTCATCGCCCGCCGATGCGGACGGTTCCGCGGCAGGGGGTTCGACCGGTTCGGCAACCGGGGCCTTCGGCGTGGTGGGATTTGCCTCGGCGAGAGGCGGAATGGCGGGTCTCGCCGGGGCCGGTTCCGGCGGCGGCCGCGTTTCCTGGTGTCCGTTCCTGTTCTGGGCAGGCTGGGGCAGGACGTGGCGCAGCAGCGTGCTGCCGCTGGCAGGCTTGCGCGCCACCAGCCAGGTGATCAACCGGTGGGTCGGCTTGGCCAGCATTTCCCGCAGCGCGCTGAAGGTCCGCACGTCCTCGTCCGACATGTCGAGGCGCCGCACCCCCAGTCGCTCCAGTGCGGTGAACTCCTTGCGGGTGGTCGGCCCGGTCCAGCCGCGGTTGCCCCAGCGGATGAGCACGAGGTGCCGGTCTTTGGCTCCGGCCCGGATGCCCGCCGCGTCGCGGGCGTTGCGCATCCGGCGCAGCACCGTCGTGCCGTGGCCCCCGGAGATGACCCGGAACGTCCACTGCTCCTGGACGTCGAGCTCGTCGTCGAGGAGCCGGCGCAGGCTGGCGTGCAGCCTTTTCTCGTCCGACAGCGACTCCGGCTGCCACTTCAGATCGTCGTTGCCGAACTCGGTGATCCACGCCTTCAACCCGGCCAACAGCAATGGAGGAGCGATGTCGTTCTCGTTGTCCTTGCTGATGGCCAGTGCGCTGAGGTCGACCTCGCTGCGCAGCCGGGCGAACTCCTCGTCGAGTTCGTCGAGGGAATGATCCGGCACCGTGGCAACGGGCACGGTCTGGACCACTTTCTCGTCGAAGGAACCCAGTTCCCGGATCTCGCCGTGCAGGCAGGCTTCGGCGTGGGCGTGGATCCGTTTGAGCAACTGCCGCGGCGTGTAACTCGTCCAGCTCTCGCCGAACGCGCTGGCGGCTACGGGCCAGGTCGAATGCGGTGCTGCGACGCCGTGCTTTTCGTAGATCACCCGAAGCCACTTCTCGATCAGCTTCTTGCCCAGTGCCGGATCCTGGATCGCCCCGAGGAAAGAGGTCTGGGTGAACCGGTCGCCCACCGTGTCGCTGGCCACGTTCTTCAACCGCATCCAGGTGTAGGGCAGACACGCCACGATAGTCAGCGTCCGCTGGGTGGATTCACGCAGCGCCATCAGGCCGTCGGAGATCAGCGCGATTTCCCGGATCGCCTCGGCGTCGGTCTCCTGGGTGTCGAGGGCGTCCTGCCCCTTGTTGACCACGGTGTCCAGCTGGTCGACCCCCACGACGCACGGTCCGGTCAAGGCGAGGACGCGGGAGATGTCGCGTACGAGCACGCGGGTTGGCTTGGCGCGGTGCTGCATGCCCCAGGACCGGCGGTCCTCCTTGCTGCCTTCGTGGCCCTGCAGGTATTCCCGGCCGATGTCCGCGGCGTCGGAGCCGTAGAGCACCAGAGCCCGGATGGTGTCAGCGCATTCCACCGCGATGCGGCTGTCGGCCTTCCTGAGACCGTTGAGCAGTGCGCGCAGGTGGTCGGGCTGCAATGCCGACTCGCCCACAATGGCTGTGCTGACCTCTTCGGACACCGCCGCACCGGCGCACAACTGCCGAAGCAGCACGGTGAGCTGGCGCTCTCCCTCGTCGTTGGCCCGGTGCAGCTCGCTGCGCATCGCCTCGGCGACGTCGTCCCAGAACGCGTCCCCGGTGGTGAGCTCGACCAGGAAGAAGTAGCCGCCCTCGCGCTGCACCATGCGACGCACCGTGCCGAGCAGGTGGGTCTTGCCCACTCCCTTCTCCCCCTGCACGACCACGCCCACCGGGCTGGGGCCCGTGCTGGTCCTGGCGTCCTCGATGGCCGCCCTGATGTTGTGCTCGACCCTGGCGTGCAGGCCGTCGATGTGCGAGGGCGAAAGGTGCCAGACGTCGTCCGGGGTCTCGGCGGAGTTGATTCGCAGGACGGCCAGTACCTCGCGCAAGTCGTCGGTCATGATTCCTCGATCACGATGAGGTGCTTGTCCTCGCCGCCGACCCGGACGGCGGCGTCGTGGTCGGCATCGGTGAGCACCTTGCGGTTCGAGTCGGGGGCCAGGTGGACCGTGCCCGTCTTCGCCATCTTGACCAGCACTGCGTCCACCTCGTCCTTGTCCGCGCCGTTCAGCTTCGGCCGCAGCCGGGCCAGGCGGATCCAGTCCTGCACGCCCACCGACAGCTCGGCGTAGACACCGCGGATGAGCGATTCCAGGTCGCCGGACCGCAGCGCCTCGGCCAGCAGGCCGCGCCGGCGCAGGAACGGCACCAGCCGGCGCAGCAGGTCGAGCTGCTGCCGAGCCTGCGGCCCCGAGCGGGACGGCAGTTCCGAACGAACCAGGTCGGTCATGCACCAGTCGATCCCCTCGTCGGTGATCCGGTGCACGATCGGCCGGAGGTTCGTCAAGCTCTCGAGCAGCCCGGCGGCGTTCAGCCGATCGCGCTCGGCCGGACCGAGCCGGATCTTGTGGTCCTTGACCAGTTCGGTGTTGAGCATGTCCCGGTTGGCCAGCACCAGCGCCAGCAGTGCGGCTCTGGCGTTAGTGGAGTACTGCTCCGGCATTTCGCCGCCTTTCATTCGGTGAACGCGTTGATCCGTCGATCGATCCGGTTCAGCAGTGCCGTCGTCGCGTCGAGGAGTGCTCGGGGTGCGGGCACCCCGGCGCCGTCGCCGTGGGCTCTGCCGAGGAAGGTAAGGTCCGCCGACCGGTCGAGCAGCAGGGCCAAGTCACCGCGGTCCAGCGCGGTGGCCATCCCGCGCACGGTGTCCTCGACCAGCACGAAGCGTTCGGCGTAGGGCAGGGTGTCCGGCAGCGTGCGAAGCGCGTCCGCCGCAGTCCGCAGCGCCTCCTGATCCGGCCCTGCCCCGGTGGCAGTAAGCAGGCGGTGCAGTTGACTGGCCACCCGGACGGGCCGCACGTCCGGCGTGAATTCCAGGTGGTGCAGATTGCGCACGAAGCCCGGCAGTTCGTTGCGATCGATGCCGCGGGCGAGCAGGCAGAACAGTTGCCGGTGCCTGCCCTCCGGCCCGAGCGTGTGCCGCAGGAACCGTTCGGACTCGGTGATCTGCCAGCGGCTCAGCGGTCCCTCGACCACCAGGCACAAATGCTGGGCCGAATCGGTGGCCTCGGCCAGGAATCCCGGATCGCCGGACAACGACCGGTCGGCGCGCACGCCGAGCAGGTGCAGTTCTTCGATCAGTTCCGCCGCGACCTTGGACTGCCGTGCGCTAGACACCAGTACGTCCAGGTCGAAGTCGCGGCGCCGGTCCCGCGCCGCGGCCACGTAGGCGTCGCGGTTGTCGGCCAGCACGTCGGTGCGGTCGAAGTCCTGTGCGATGACCGACGCGACCGTTTCCAGCGCGTAGGAGATCTGGTCCGCCTTGGGCACCTCCTCCTCCAGGACCGGCAACTGCTCGCCGAAGCTCCAGTAGGAGACGTAGGGCACCGTGAGGTGGCGCATCATCAGGTCCACCGGGACTGTCTGCGCCAGCCAGTTGCCGAACAGCGGCGCCACGGTCTCGGCGCATTTGCGCTGCCACTGCTCGGCGCGCTCGTACTCGACTCGATTGTCCAATCTGGACAGAATGGGGAGCACCGAGTGCCGGGGCCGGTCGTAGGGCAGGCGGTCGCGGGCTCGGTCGGCCCGCTGGGCGACGTCCACCACGTCGTCGAGGTTCTGGTCGTTGGCAGTGAACACCACGACCAACCGGTCCGGCAGATGCGCGGTGCAGATGCCGGCGATGTCGGAGACACCGGTCCGGCTGTCGAGCAGTACGAAGTCGTAGTCCTCGGTCCAAGCCTCCCGGCACCGCTCCAGGTACGCGGCGAACCCGCGCCGGTACAGCTCCTCCCAGTTCAGCGCCTGCATCCGCTTTGAATAGGAGTCTTCCAGCTTGCCGGACACCACGCGTCCGGCGGCCAGCAGATCGAGCCGGCCGCCTGCGACGCCGACCCGGACGGCGTAGGACTCCAGGTCCCGCGGGGTCCCCGGCGATCCGCCGCTGTGCAGGAAGTCGTGCGCGAGGTCGACGATCCCGCGTTCCGGCTGCTCGACCAGCTTCGGCCCGAAGTAGTGGTGCAGCCCGGGCGCTTCGAGATCCCAGTCCACCGCGAGCACGCGGTACCCCCAGCGCGCCAGCAGCACGGCCACGTTCGCCAGCGTGAAACTGCGACCCACCCCGCCCTTGTACGAATAGAAGGTGAGCACGGCTCCGGTCGTCATTCGAACCTCGGCAGCGGAGGAGTCGGCAGCAGCACCGGTTCCGGTACTTCGACGACCGGCCAGTCCGGCCGCCACGGCGGCGCCTGCGCCACCAACTGCGCCAGGTCCCTGGCGAGCTCCTTGACCTTGTGGTGGAACTTGTTGTATTCAACGCTCTGCTGATAGCACGGATCCGGGTAAGCAACGTCCTTGAAATCCCGCCAGGCTCGCACCTTTCCCTCTTCGGGAAAATTTTCCGAGTCCGCGTACAGGATCGGATAGATCAACCCCTGGGAAGAAGCGCCGCGACCCGCGAGTCCGAGCATCTCCTCCCTTGCCTGCATGCTGCGCATCTCGGCCATGCACCAGGACGACTGAAAGTAAGGCGGGGTGAGCAGCTGAACCATGATCTTGCTGCGCTGCAACGCGTCCCGCAGATTGGACGGCCAGTGCACCGCGCTGGGCATCTGCCGATCCAGGTACACGTTCAGGCTGCCGTACTCGTCGGCCAGGCATTCACGCAGTCTTCCGTAAAAGTGGTTGAGCAGCCATTTCTGCACGCTGCCGTGACGGCTGTAGCTGATGAATAGATCGAACTCGTACTCGGACACGCCAACGATGATATGCGGCAGACAACGGGCGAAAATCGACAGATAATGGAAATTACCTGGACAACTGGCCAGTCAACTGGCCAGAAAGGGGACAACGGCCAGAAACTCCGTCGCAATTGGCCCGCACGAATACCTCGGCAGAATCCGGCACACGCGGGCCGAGAAGTGCCTGAAAGGTCCCACACACGACGGCAGATCGCCGGGTAGTCCGACAGAGGTGCTGGCCGGCCTTCACCGTTTCCGACGACATCCGGACCCGCCTGCTGCACGGCCGCGACGACATATCGCTCGCCCTCCAGCACGCGGACGCCATCCAGCGCTGCGAAACCACTCGCCAACGCGACCTTCCGACGGCCAGATGAGTCCGCTGAATCTCAGCGAGGAACCACCAGCACCAGCTCAGGGCCGCCGGACACCCCGCCCGTCAACTCCGTCGGGCCGGAGCTGGCCCCGCGACTCCTCGAAAACCGGCCGCACCCCAACCCGGCCGTGTCAGCGAACAGCCTCCGCCATCCCCCCACCATCGATCGCCGAGGCAGCGAGCGCACGCATCCGGCGGAGCAAACGAGTCGACACCGGACGAACCAGCGGATGAACACCCCCGTTCGCCGCGGCGGCTTCCTGCCACTTAGCGTTACGCGCCTGCCACACAGCAGAGTCGGCCAATTCCGCGCACTCAAGGGAGTCGGTGTTCAGATCGACGGTGATCGTGTCCCCGTCCTCGACGAGGGCAATCGGGCCGCCGAGGGCGGCTTCCGGGCCGACGTGTCCGATGACCAGGCCGACCGATCCGCCGGAGAACCGTGCGTCCGTCATCAGCGCGATGGAGATGCCTTTCGTCCGGCACAGCGCGGTGATGCGAGAGGTCGGGTCGAGCATCTCGGGCATGCCGGGAGCTCCCCGCGGGCCTTCGTAGCGGATGACGACCATGTCCCGGTCCGCGAACTCGTCCGGCGTCTCGATGAGCGCCCGCAACAGCTCCTGCTCGCTGTCGAAGACGCGAGCCCGTCCCTCGAACCGGCCGTCGACGACGCCGGTTTCGACTCCGGCCAGTTTGATCACCGCGCCGCCGTCGGGGGCGAGGTTGCCGGAGAGCAGGCGCAGGCCGCCGGTGGGTTTGAACGGTTCGGCGGCGGAGAAGACCACTTGCCCGTCCGGGGCGGGCGGGTCGAGCCGCTCGATCTGCTCGCCTAGTGTTTCGCCTGTGCAGGTCAGGGTGGATCCGTCGAGCAGGTCGTGCCGGAGCAGTTCCGCCACCACCGCTTGCAGGCCGCCGGCGGTGTCGATGTCCACCATGCTGTACTGCCCGAACGGCCGGGCGTTGACGAGCACCGGGACGGTCCGGGAGAGCCGGTTGAACTCCTGCTGGGTCATGACCTCGGACCAGAAGTCGACACCGGCCGCGCGGGCGATCTCCGGGGCGTGCAGGACCACGTTCGTCGAGCCGCCCAGCGCGATCGCCACGACGGCGGCGTTGCGGAACGCGAGCGGGGTGGCCAGGTCGCGCGGAGTTATCCCGCGCTGCGTCATGATTTCCAGGCAGTCCACGATCTGCTCGGGGAATTCCTCGACCCGTCGCGCGTCCTCGGACGCCGGCGACACCATGTGCAGCGGCTCCAGCCCCAGCACGGCGATGAAGGACTGCATCGTGTTGTAGGTGAAGATCCCGCCGCAGCTGCCGTGCCCGGGACACGCGTTGCGCGCCCACCGCTCACGTTTGGCCGCGTCCGGGTCCCCGGCGACCTGGAAGCAGCTCACCAGATCGATTGTTTCCCCGGTTTCGGGATCCGTCCCCGGACGGATCGAACCATCGGAGACCACCACCGCGGGCACGTCGCGCTCCAGGATCGCCGCCGTCGCGCCGACCGGAGGCTTGTCGCACGCCACCACGGCGACGATTCCCCGCATCTCACTGCCCTCGAAGTGCAGCGACAACCCGTCGTTCGTCGTCTCGCGGCCGATCAGCGAGTACCGCATCTGCGGCGTGCCGTTGCGCTGGCCGTCCGAGATCCCGCCCGAATAGTTCGGGGCCAGCAGCCGGACGGGCAGGTCGCGGTCGCGGATCCGCTGCGCCAGGGCCTCGTGGATCGCCGTGACTTTGTCCGCGACGCCGACATAGCAGACGCTGTCTCCCAAGGTCCCGACGACGCCCCACGCGTCCCCGTGGATCTTGTCCACGTCCTGGCCCAGCGACCGGGCCGTGGCCACCGCCTGGCAGTCCTGGCCCGGACGCCACACATCCCGGCGGCTCGACTCGTCCATCAGCTCTCCCGTCGTCGACACGATCGTCCCCATCGTCGCAGATCCGGCCAGGCGCGCAGCTCGGGCGAGGCGGCGGCCCCTTGCGCAAGCACTGCGACGACCCGCTGCTGGTGCGCGCAGCATGCTCGCGACCGGTAGTCCCGACCGAAAATTGCACCTATGGACCATCTCAGCGGAGTATGCGGCACCCCTAGGTCAACCGATTGGCACAGCTGCAGGCGTCGTCCACATAACACCCTTTAACTCTTCGATCCGCATGGGAAATCCTGGCAACGGGCGTAGAAGACGGCGCAGTCCTTCACGCTAAACAGGTAAGATCCAGACATGCGCATCTTCAGCAGAATCGGAACTCTCACCGCCGCGGCCACAGTTCTCACCGGGATGACAGCTATACAAATGACACTTGTCGCCGTCGGCAACATCACAGACTTCGAAACGAATCGAGAATTCGTCCATCACGTCCTGGCGATGGACACGACATTTCAATCACCGAACATGATGTGGCGTGCCATCACCAGCCCCGGACTTGCCGACGCCGTCTACGTTGCCATCATCGCGTGGGAGCTGCTCACCGCACTGGCGCTCATCGCTGGTTTTGTCGCTTGGATACGGACCCACCTGGCCGGTCGCCCGCTGTCGACAGCGAAGCAGCTGTCCAACCTTGGCTGGGTGATGCAGTTGACGCTTTTCGGGGTCGGCTTCATCGCGATAGGCGGAGAATGGTTTCAAATGTGGCAATCCAGCAAGTGGAACGGCCTCCAGCCAGCCCTGCAGAACCTCATCATCGCCTCGTTCGGCCTCGTGCTCACCCACCTGGCCACGAAAGATTCCAGGCGCGCGGCGGGTGTACCGGATGACAACGTCAGCTGACCGCTGGTTGGACCGGCGCACCTGCCACACACACCACGGTGATGCGCTTCAGGCTGCTCCATCCGCAAGCACGGCGATTCTTCCAGTCTCTCAACCGCTTACTGGGCGATTTAATTTCGCAGGATCGCTATTCGCAGTCCAGTCGCGACTGAGCCGGACCGGACCCCTCGCCTGTCGCCGCCAGTCCCCGGAGGGCCGATGACCGAAGCCGATGCCCCGTCTCTCGCCGGTCAGGACGTCGTCAGACTCCCGGCCGCGGACACAGGTTCAGGAGAAACAGGAAGGTCGAGGACCCGGGCGAGAGCCGCAGTGACTGAGGAAGCGCAGCGTGGCAGATTCCTGGCGGCCCAGTCAGTCGCCAATGCGAGGAAATCGACGAGGTCGTTTTCGACCGCGCCAAGCAGGTGCTGCAGTGCCACGGCCGGGAGTTCGATCACAGGGCTGTCGCTCCGCTCCGCGTCGACGGTCAACCGGACGAGGTCGCCGCGACGTTCGGCGCACGGGGCGGGATCGTGCCCGAACCAAGCCTGTCCGCCGATCTCCAGGACGCGGCTCCACTCGCGCCAGTCCTCCAGACCGTTGCAACAACCCGGCAGCAATACCACGCCCGAGGCGGTGTCCGTCACCCGCAAGCCGCCGGACGCAAACAGGGTGTCGAACGTCAGCAGGCCGTGCAGGAACGCCCCCAACTCGTCGGCAGGACGGGGCGGGCGGCCGTCGTCCTCCGGGTCGACGTCGTTGCAGCTGGCGATGCACATCAACACTGTCCCGACCTCATCAGGCGTCAGGTTGCCGCCTAGTGCGAAATAGCTACGCGGTTCGACCTTCGTGACTGGCCAGAGGCCAAAGTCTTCCCGCGCGCACACCTCGACAACCGGTTGCATCGTGATCACCTGCGCAGTGTCGCGCGAACCCGCTGTCCCCGCCCCTCATTTTACGCGGTCCGCCATCTGCCTAGCCTCGCGAAGGCCGTACAGCTCGGAGGTGGCTCAGATCCGTGCTGAGCGGGCAGAAGATCCCGTCCCGCTACGGGGGGCCTATTCCAACCACGCGCTATTTCCTGATCGTGATGGCGAGCAGGGCACCCTTGGTCAGCGCAAACAGCTGGTCAGTTGCAGCCCCGCGCAGCGCCCAGATCCTCCGTGCGACGCTGGTTCGCTTGGCGAGCCGTCCGTCAGAAGTCAGGTGAAACAGCGACCCGGAAGCACTGGCGACCAGGAAGCCGTCAGCCGTCGGGACGACATCGCCGACTAGTCGCTGGCCGACATCGACGCGCCACTGCAGGCGTCCCGCGGCGGATCCACAACGGTGTAGCCGCCGCGGTCTTCGGGCAACCACAGCAGCCCTCCCGCATATCCCGGTGCTGCGGCCGCAAGGCCGGTCTCGGCTCGGACGAACTCGCGGACTGTGTCGGCTGACAGGACGATCTCAGCCAGTGCGCGCGGGCCGCAGCGCAGCAGGAAGCGGTCGGGTCCTACCGTCGAGATGCTGGATCCGGCGTCGTTGTCCGCGAGCGGCTGTGGCAGCTGCCATGCCGACAGTTCCCGGCCGTCGTGCCGATCGATCAATCGAACACGGGTGTCCTGCGGTTCGCCGATCAGGAAGCCGTCGCCAGCGGGCACGGGCAGCACGGTGTCGATTCGACGTTCGGTTTCCCAACGGAGCTGCCCGGTCGCGAGATCGAATGCGCGCAGCGGCGTGTAACCGCGCCAGCCGCCCACGAGCACCACGTTCGCTGAAACGACCAGGTGTCCGGGGACCGCGGGAACGTCGGCGGACCAGATCTCCTGTCCGGTCGCGAGATCCAAACAGGACAGTCGAGGGTTGTCCTGCGGGATCGCCAGACAACGATCACCGACGACGACAACCGCGCGCGGCCAGGTGCCGACCGGGACATCCCACCGCACCGAACCATCTGCCGGGTCGAGGCTCACCAGCCTCGTGCTGCGCTCGTGAACGATGACATGACCGTTCGTCACCGCGAGTCCCGAGGCAACGCCGCGTTGGTGCAGCGGCCGCTCCCACGCCATTTCGATCACCGCATCAGACCACCACGACCACACGACCGTCGGCAACCGCATTCGTCGCATCGCCGACCAGACTTTGCTGTCGCCCGATGAACTGCATCTCACGGACCGCCCAGTCTGGGGGCACCACCAGGACTCTGTTCAGTTACGTCGGCCTCATCGCCGGAGTCGCCCCAGCCGCCCAGGAAGACCTCCCCGGCTGGATCGACTCGCCGGCGCGGAAGATCTGATCGGCCCCGAACCTGCTTCCAGGCTGGGGGCGGACGAGGGCCACCCCGGCCCTCTGGCGCTACGACCTCGTCGCCAGCCTCCTGCGCGTCCACACCGATCGTGCTCAGCTCCAGCCCGCCGGGTTCGATCCCGTCTCGTAGTCGACGGGGCTGACGTGCTCCCATTCTTTTCCTGTCAAACTCTCGTAGGCGTGTTGCGCGACGTAGAGCAGGAATTCGGCCTCGGGCGCACCGACCCCGGCGCAGGAACCGAATTTCTCCGGGTCTTCGAGAACGGACCGGTAGGCCTGCTCCCCCGCCAGCACCACCGCAGCCCGGTGGTACAGGAAGGAATCGCTCGAGAGAGGCAGACCGGTGGCTGCGGACGGCGTCGCGGCGAACTCTGCCCGGTCCAGGTCGTAGAGAAGCCGCGCGAGGATATCCTCGAACTGCTTGATTTCCGCTTCCCCGCGCCTGCCGAGTTCCTCTTCCAGCGGAGCGAAAGCGGCCTGGTCCGTCGCCGGAGGGTCCCGCCGCGCCAAGGAGACGAGCGCCCAGAACTCGCGGTCGTCCATCAGGGCCTGTTCCTCCCGGGTTGAGTTTACGGTGTTGCCGACCAAGTTCCACCCTATCCACGGCCGTTCTCCCCTGGAACCGCCCGAAGCCGTGTGGTGCCCGCTCGTCCATGCCAGCCACGACTCGCCGGGACCGGGGTTCGCAGTTCCGGCAATGCTATGAGGCAGAGAGGAAAAACCGTTCCTGGTCGAGCGGGTCCAGTGCGTTGTGGCGTTCGGGGACGAGCAGGTCGACGTCGAGGATCCGGTGAGTTTGGTACCAGGCGTGCAGGCGCTTGGCCGCTTCCCTGGTCTGGTCTTCGCCGACCCACCGGACCGCGAAGTCGTTCTTGTGCTTGTCCGGGTCGAGCCAGCCCGCAGCGCCTTCGTAAGTGGTCGCGTACGCGTAGTCGGCACAGTCGACGGGCGTGGGTTCGTCGGGCAGCGGTGCGGGCATCCCGGGCGCGGCGCAGGCGGCTTTCGCGGTGTCCCGGTTTCCGTCGACGAGGTAGTCGTGTCCCAGGCCGCGGGCCACCCGGTGCAGGGAGTCGGCGTGAGTGGGCAACCAGCCGAGCAGTTTCTTGTCCGCCTTGACCGGCCAGGTGGCTCCGGGATCGGCGACGGATTCCCGGACGAACTTGGCGTGCCGGGCGACCTTGCGGTCGTCGTAGGCGAAGGACAGGCCGGGTACGGTGCGGTCGAAAACGCTGCCCTGTTTGTCCCAGAGGTAGGCCGCGCTGTCGAAGCGCATGCTCCCTTCGAAACTCTTGGTGAAACTGATGTTGACGCCGTCGCCGGGCGCGAACTCGTACTCGATGCGGAACACCCCGTGCGCCAGTTGCTCGCCGCGCTCCGGACTTGCCGGATAGGCCTCCGACTGCAGGGTGAACCAGGTTTGCGGGTTGGCTTTCCATGCCGGGAGCGGATCCTCCCTGGCGCCGCGCCCGGCTTGCGGATGACACGCGTCCTCGTTGCCGAGGTCTCCGTTCTTGACGCGGTACTCGCCGGCGCAGGTGATGGTCGCCTTCATCCGTGCGGCGGGCTTGTCGAACGTGCCGTCGGTGACGATCTGCGTGGAGACCAGCTGGAAGTCGGCGAAGCGGCGCTCGGGTTTCGCGGGGTCGCCGCCGATCTTGCCGTAGCCGATGAGAGTCTCGCGGACTGTCGCGTAGCCGATCATCCGGCACCTGGTGCCCGTGCACTCCAGGTCCAGCGCCCAGTTGACCTTGACCTGGCAGTAGGAGAACCGGTTCTTGATCCACCCCGCCTCGTCGGACTCGGACGCATTGTGCCAGCACTCGGCCGGATGATTGATGTACTCGTAGGGATTCGCGGGCGCGCGTCCTCCCTCGAACTGCGCGCTGTCGACCAGATAGCGCGGTTCATAGCGCGGGTCCTCAGCGGCCCGCCGCGACAGCACGGTCTTCCCGTTCTCGGTCCGGGACACCGGTTTGATCCCCAGCGCGTCCAAGGAGCCGTCCCGCCGCGCTACCGCCGCCACCTTCTCGGGGTGCCGCGCCAGCTCCGGATCGGAAACGACGTAGCCCACCAGTGTCCGCGTCTCGGCCTGCGATACCGCGGCCCGCGCACTCCCGACCATGCACAACGACGCGAGCACGGCCACCGCCCCGGCCGCCCTCCTCGAGCGTGATCTTCTTCGGGACATAGAACGAGCACCTTTCCGCACATTCGGCGATCGAAACGACACATCCCTTCCTGACGTCCCGATGCGGCTTCGAAGGAAACCTCGTGCGCCATCGGCTGGCCAGCGCCCCGGCCGAGCCAAGCTAGCACCGTGCGCCAATCGGCAATACGACTGAACGGCCGCTTCTCGGCGAACTGTCCGCTCGGACGCTTTCGTCGACGCATCCGGAGGAGTTCCGGCGCGGGAAACGGTCGCGTCAGTTGCGACAGCCCCAGGCACGACATCCGCACCCACCCCGATAACCGGAAAAGGAATATTCACACTGCATTCACCCACATTTACCAGTAATCGACGAGAATTCCCCGGCGGGCGACGACGAGAGGATGAACTCTCGCAACGATCCAAGTTTCGGAATCCGCCGGAAGCGAAACCAACCCTTCCGAGATAAGCATCATTGCCGCAGCGGCAATCACGAAACGTCGCCAGCCGGACATCCCCGCCACCCAACCCCCGAGCAAGCGGTTGATCAGCAGCCAATCACTAGTCCGCACGGCAACCTTATCGATCGGAAGCAGTTCCGCGGCCCGCCTCGGCGGAACAGTTTCCAGCGACAGCACCGCAACCGTGGGGACCATCCGAGACAGCATCAGAACACCAGGTCAGAAGCTTGCGGAAATCGCATTAACGCCAGCACTCGACAGCGTTTCCAGTAGCAATTACAATCCCCGGCGATAAATATAACCCAAGCTATCTGGACCTTAATTTCCCAAGTTGAGTACTTTGTCATACCCATTGCACATCGAACAGATTGCGAAAGAGTCAACCTCCGCCGCACATCGGTGGCGCCGAAATCGCGTCATGCGATCGTGACGGCATGGATCTCACCGAATCCCCGGTCGTCCGTCCCTGCCCTCCGGACGAAACGGGGCGGGCGTTCGCGGACGTGATGGCAGAGTTGACCGGACGGGAGCAGGTTCCGGTCGACAGCAACTTCTTCTCCGATCTCGGAGCCAATTCGCTCATGATGGCCCAGTTCTGCGCCCGGGTGCGCAAGCGGCCGGAACTGCCGTCGGTGTCGATGAAAGACGTGTACCGCACCCCGACTGCCGCCGGGTTGGCCGCGACCGCAGCCGTCTCCGAACCTGTCGGACCTCCTGCGCCCCCCGGCCTCGAAGAGAGCAGACCGGCTGGGCCACGGCGAAGAGCGAGTCCGCTGGAATACCTCGGCTGCGGAGTGCTGCAACTGCTGCTCTTCGCAGCCTATTCGTTGCTCACAGCGGAAATCCTCGGCATCGGCACCGATTGGCTCATCGCCGGTTCCGGAATTCTGTCCTGCTACCTGCGTTCGGTCGCCTTCGGCGCCGCGGTGCTGGTCATCGGGGGCACGCTCCCGATCGCGCTCAAGTGGGTCCTCGTCGGCCGGTGGACGCCGAGCGAGATCCGCTTGTGGAGCTGGGGCTATGTCCGCTTCTGGCTGGTCAAGACCCTGGTCCAGCGGAACCCGCTGCTCCCGTTCTTCTCCGGCTCTCCGCTCTACTCGCTGTACCTGCGCGCGCTCGGGGCCAAGATCGGCCGCGGCGTGACAGCCTTGTCGGGTTTCGTGCCGGTGTGCACCGACCTGCTGACGATCGGCGAAGGCACAGTTATCTGCAAGGACACCTACTTCACCACCTACCGCGCCGAGGGCGGAGTACTCCGGACCGGCCGGGTCGACATCGGCGCGCACGCTTACCTCGGCGAGATGTCCGTGGTCGACATCGACACGCGGATCGGCGACGGCGCCGAGCTCGGGCACGCCTCGGCGCTGCATCCAGGACAGACGGTCCCGGACGGGGAGAGCTGGCACGGCTCGCCCGCGGTCCCGGCGGACGTGCGGTACCGGCGGGTCGAGCCGAGGTCCTGCGGCGGCGTGCGCCGGGCGTGGTTCGCCGTGCGCCAGCTGCTGTTCGCGGTCCTCGTCGCGGTCCCGCTGGCACTCGGCGTGCTCTACCTGCTGCTGGTCCTCGCTCCGCAGGTCAGCCCGGTCCTGGGACTGGGCTCGGCCGACCTGGACTTCACCGACGCGAAGTTCTACGGCAAGGCCCTCATCGTCTCCGCGATCCTGTTCGCCGGCATGCGGCTGCTCAGCTTCGCAGTCAGCGTCACGGTGCCCCGGCTGCTCAACCCGCTCCTGAAACCAGGCGAGACCTACCGCTTCTACGGCCCGCGCCACGCCGCGCACCGGGTGATCCGGCGGTTCTCCAACGCACGGTTCTTCAAGGACGTCTTCGGCGACAGCGCGGCCATCGTGCACTACCTCCGCAGCGTCGGCTGCAAGGTCTCCAAGGCCGAGCAGACCGGTTCCAACTTCGGGCAGCAGGAGAAGTTCGAGAACCCGTTCCTCTTCGCGACCGGGGCGGGCACGATGGTCGCCGACGGGCTGTCGGTCCTCAACGCCGAATACACCAGCACCTCCTTCCGCCTGTCCCGGGTGCGCGTCGGGGCGAAGAACTTCCTCGGCAACCACATCGCCTACCCGGCCGGAGCCAGGACCGGCGACAACTGCCTGCTGGCCACCAAGGTTTTGGTGCCCCTCGACGGCCCGCTCCGCACGAACGTCGGACTGCTCGGCTCGCCGAGTTTCGAAATCCCGCGCTCGGTCGACCGCGACAGCCAGCTCGACCATCCGAGAACCCCGGCCGAATTCCGGCGCGCGCTGGCCGCGAAGACCCGGCACAACACAGTGTCGATGCTGTTGTTCGTCCTGTGCCAGTGGCTGTTCTCCTTCGGGCTGATCCTGCTGGCCTGGGCGTCGAAGATCTACTACGCCAAGCTCGGCGCGCCGCTGTTCGCGCTCGACGTGGTGGGCATGACCCTCTACAGCGTCGCGTACTTCGTCGCCGTGGAACGGATCGCCGTCCTCGTCCGGCCCCAGCACCCGATTTCGTGCTCGATCTACGACCGGCGATTCTGGCGGCACGAACGATTCTGGAAAGCAGCGTCCGCGACCGATCGCATCCAGCTGCTCAACGGCACCCCGTTCAAGGCGATGGCCTGGCGGCTGCTGGGGGCCAAGGTCGGCCGCAGACTGTTCGACGACGGGTGTTTCATCGCGGAAAAGACACTGGTGCGGCTAGGAGACGACGTCACGCTCAACGCGGGCTCCGTCGTCCAGTGCCATTCGCAGGAGGACGGCGGTTTCAAGATGGACCGCATCGCCATCGGCAGCGACTGCTCCGTCGGGGTCAACGCCTTGGTGCACTACGGAGTGCGGATGGGTCAGGGCTCGTCACTCGCCGCGAATTCCTTCCTCATGAAGGGTGAAGAGGTCCCGGAGAACGCCAGTTGGGGCGGGAACCCGGCGCACTGGCACTCGCTGCCGGGGCCGGAGCAGCATTCCCCGGTGGACGCGCGGCCCGGTCGCCGCCGGACGCCAGGCTGAGGTCGCGGCGGCTTCGCATACGGCCGGGTTCGGTGTTGCTCGCCGAACCCGGCTCTCTCCCGTTGCCGAGGACGCCGAACCATAGGACGACGCGGGCCCGGCGACGGCGCGTGGAGGTCATGTGTTCGCGCTGCCAGGAAAGTCTTCTCCGGTCCGCGACAGCCAATACAGAATCAAGCCGTCAGTGGATCACGGCTAGTGTGGAACGATGCAACACGGCGAGTCGCTCCGCACCACGTGCGGCAGGATGGCCGAGGGCCTTGCCGTAGGTGCCCTGGATTGGCTGCTGATCGCCGCGCGGACCACCGATGCCGGCCTGGTCTGGGGCAGCACCGCGACCGACGACGAGACGGACCCGTCGCTCTACAGCGGTTCGGCGGGAATCGTGCTCGCGTTGCTGGAAGCCCAGCACCACTTCGACGACGACCGCTACGGCGACGCCGCCCAGCGAGGCGCGCGTGCCCTCGCGGCTGCGGTCGAGCGCGAAAAGGCCTGCTCGCTCTACTTCGGCTTGACAGGCATGGCGTTCGCCCTCCACGCCGTCGGCGCTCTGCTGAACGACACCTCCGCGACGACCGCCGCACAGTCCGCGCTGCGCCACGTGCGTTCTCGCTTCGACGGGCACCGATGGGGCGACATGTTCGAACTGCTGGCGGGCAACGCTGGCATCGGGCTGGGCGCGCTGTCCTGCGGCGACCACGACTTGGCCGTGCTCGCCGTCGAGCCCTATGTCCGCACCGCCGATCCGACGCCCGGCGGCGTGAACTGGGCGGTCCGGCCGAGTCCGCC
Source organism: Amycolatopsis halotolerans (assembly GCF_042647905.1). Lineage (NCBI taxonomy): Bacteria > Bacillati > Actinomycetota > Actinomycetes > Pseudonocardiales > Pseudonocardiaceae > Amycolatopsis > Amycolatopsis halotolerans. The sequence goes on along the minus strand of NZ_JBHRWI010000022.1, from coordinate 194,877 downwards.
GCGATCTCACCACATGGCCCACGGCACTCTCGGCATCGTGGTCGCGTTGGCCACGATCGGGAACGCCACCGGCCGCCGCGATCTGATCGATCTCGCACTGGCCGGTGCCGCCGATGTGGTCGCGCGTGACGAGGCCGGGCCGGACGGTTTTCTCGTTCCGCATTCCGACCCGCAACACCTGCCGGACCTGATCGCGCGCTACAGCTACGGCTGGTGCAACGGCCCCGCCGGTGACGCTCAGGCCTTTCGGCTGCTCCGTGCGATCACCGACGGCCCGGCGTGGGACGCGCTCGCCGATCGGTGCTGGCACACCGTCACCCGGTCCGGCTTGCCGCGCCGGATCCGCCCTGGGTTCTGGGACAACAACGGTTCGTGCTGCGGCACCGCCGGAGTGCTCGCGCTGGCGTGCGATCGGCACGTCGAGCGACAGGAGCGGTCCGGCTTCGGTGCCGGGCTGGTCGACGACCTCGCCGCTCGGGCCACCGCCGATGCCCAGGGCGTCCGCTGGTCCAACCACGAACACCGCGCGACGCCCAGCGTCCTGGAGCCTCGCACGGGCTGGGCGATGGGCAACGCCGGGATCATCCGCGAGCTGCTGAGGTTCGCCCGGATCAGTGCTGACCGCGATCCGGCCTACGCAGTGGCCTGGCCAGGACATCCGGTCGCCCGTCCCGCGAGCACGCGATCGGCCGGTTCCTCGACCCGGACAAGCTTGCCGTAGCCCGCGTAAAGGCTTGTCCACAGCCAAATCAGCCAAGCCGCCCGCGCCTGGTTGGCGGTCTCGTACGCATTCCCGACAGATCACAGACGGCACATCGGCGGTCCCGTCCCAAGATCGCCATCGAGCGCGTCCCGCTCACCGGCCCACGTGAGCACCAGCGTCCAGCTCGGACAGCCAAAGCAACTCGTCGCCTCGTTCGGTAATCAATTGGGGGCGCCCGCGGGGTCCGGTAAGTTATCCGTTATCGCGGGCCACCGGGAACGACGACCCGTTGAACGGGGTCCGGTACGAGGGGAATCAGATGCACAAGGGTTTTGTCATGTCCATCGGCCGTTCGGCCGTGGCGATCGCCACACTCACCGCGCTGGCGGCGTGTTCGTCGGGAGCCACCACTGCCCCGTCGGGCGCCGCGCCCGCCCGCGCTGAGGTCTTCGGCGCGGCCGGTTACCGCGGCATCGCCCCGGGGATGGCCAAGGAAGCGGCCCTGGCCACCGGGAAACTCGCCACCGCCCCGGTATCCATGCTGGACGGCTGCACGGTCCTGAGCTGGCAGGGCGGCCCCGCCCCGGACCAGGCCCGGCTGGCCGCCGAGACCGAGGCGCAGCGGAAAGCCGACGACCTCAACGCCAAGGCGGACGCGGCGGACCAGGAAGCGAAGCAGCCCGCGGGCAAGTCCGCCGCGGATTCGGCCAAATCCGCCGCCAAGAACGCGGAGGCGGCTCAGCTGGCAGCGGACTCCGCGATGGCGATTGCCGAGCTGGCCGGCAAGCGAGAAGAGCGCGACAAAGCGTTCGCCGCGGCTGGTGGCGCCTCGTTCGGCAAGAACGGCCTGCACGAGCTGGGCGCCCCGCCCGAGGCCAAGACCGCGGAGGGCATCGGCGCCGGATCCTCGCTGGCCGACCTGCACAAGGCGTACGACGCGCGCGGATTGAAGGAGAACGCGGCCGGGCGGTTCGAGCTGCCCATCGCGGAGAAGCCGGGCTGGCACTTCGAATTCACCCCCACGGCCGACGGGAAGGTCGGCGGAGTGGCGATCGCCGAAAGCGCCGCCAAATGCCGTTGATGTCGCGCCGGACGCGCTTCTGAGTCCATTGTGGATTTGTGGAGGCCTCCTTGCCGCTGCGGCAAGGAGGCCTTCGCTTTTCGCCAGCCCGCTCACTATCCCGTCGACCTTTCGGCCGGGATTCACACCTTGCCGAACTGCCGCGCTCGCCCTTACCGCAAATCCCAAGGCAGAAGCTCACCGGCAGCCACCCGAGCAAGGTCGAGTCGTTCTTCATCCTCTTCGATAAGAGAGAGTGTCTCGTACGCGGAGGCCGCGGCATCCGCCCGCCGTCCCGAGAAGATCTCCGCGTAAAGCAACCAGATACCGGGTTTCGCCGCTGCCGCACATTCGGCGGCAAGATCCCGCCCTTCGCGTTCGGCTCGCTCCGACCGGCCGTCATCGCCGACAAGGAACAGGAGCAATTCCAGGAACTTGGCCCGCGCGTAGTCCGAGACGTCGTCCGCCAGCGCGGCCAACACGACGGACACGACGGGAACGGCCGGTTCGTGGACGAACGAAGACACGAACACGTGTCCCTCGAAGATCTCGGTGCCGAAGCCGCTCGACTCGTCAGCCCGGGCGAGCCGCATCAGGTCGTCCGCGACGTGCGTAGCCGATCGGCCACAGGCACAGTGCTCCCGCGACCAATCGTGGCGCGTGATTTCGAGGTGCAGAAGTTTCACGGGCACACCTTATTTCCGTCGCCCGGCACCTGGCTCGGCCAGCCGTCGCCGATGGGCAAGGGGACACGACTGCGGGCAGGGGTCGACGCCTTCGCCACGCGCAGGATGATTCATCGATCAAGCAGCCTCAGCAGTTGCGCACGCAGCCCTCGAGCGGTGACCTGTTCGCGTTCCAGCACTAGATCGGCTCCTTCAGCGGCCAGCAGAGCAGCCAAGCCGGCCTTGTCCCACATGTTGCCCGGAATAACCAGTTCCGGAATTGACGACGGGGCGGGTGATTTCTGATCGGTGCGATCGGAGGAGACCTGGGCCGCCGAACTGCGGTGCCCGGGCACCGCGAGGCACCCGGGCACAGCGAGTCCGCATCAATGCGCGGCGCTCACGAACTTGTCCGTGTAAGTCTTCCCAAGATCGATCTGCTTGCCCTTGACATCAGGATTGAACGCCTGCAGAACCGTGAGATTGGTCTTCGGCCCATCCGGCGGCATGATCCCGGTCGGGTTGTAGATGCCCTTCTCGTTGTCGAATGCCTTGGCGTAGGCGTCTTTCCCGGACCCGGCGTAGTAGTCGGCAGGCATCACGTCGGCCAGTTGCGCACCGTTGTGGCCCTGGATCCATTTGAGGGCCTCGACATACGCGTTGACGAGCTTCTGCACCACCTGCGGGTGGCTGTCCACGTACTTCGTGGTCATGTACAGCGACGTCGCCGGATACTGGCCGCCCAGCTGCTGCTTCGTACCGGCCGCGGTGCGCATGTCCAGCAGGACGAAGGCGGAGCCCTGGGCAAGGGCGGTCGAGACAGTCGGCTCGGTGGTCATCGCGCAGTCGACGTTGCCGTGCTGCAAGGCGCCGATCAGGGTGGCCCCGGCTTGCACGCCCACCCGGTGGATTTTCGTCGGGTCGACGCCGTTCTTCTGCGCCAGGTACTGGGTCAGGAAGTCCGTGGAGGAACCGAGATCGGTCACTCCGAGGTTGCGGCCGGACCAGTCGGCCGGCGAATGGATCTGGCCGCGCACGTCGTTGCGGCACAGCTCGACTTCGCCCGGCGTCGTCAGCATCGACACCACCGATTCCATCGACTGGCCGAGGCCCTGCATGGCGATGGTGTGGTCGTAGAAACCGCCGACGCCGTCGACCTTTCCGGCGACCATGTTGGTCGTCGCGTCGACCCCGGCTCCCTCGTCCTGCAGGGTCACGTTCAGGCCCTGCTTCTGGTAGAGGCCGAGCCGCTGGGCGAGCATGAACGGCAGGTAGATCTGCTTGTTCAAGCCGCCGACCATGATGCTCACCGGGGTGCCGGTCCCGCCGGTGGAGCTGGTGCCGGCGTTCTGGCTCGCGGTCGAGGCGCAGCCGGCCACGGCGAGCAGCGCCGCCGCGAGCACGGCCGCCAATTTCTTCGCGGACACGGGGATCTCCTTTGTTCGAACGGACAATCGGGGGGTCACAGGTCCGGACCGGACAGCTGGGCCGGCCGCCAGCGCAGCAGCCGGCGTTCGAGGCGGGTGATCAGCCATTCGGCGATCAGCGCGACGACGCCCATGATCACCATCGCCGCCCAGACGCCGCTCGCGTCGAAGGTGCCCTGCGCGTTCTTGATCAGCACGCCGAGACCCGCGTAGCCGCCGAGGAATTCGCCGACGATCGCGCCGATCAGCGCGAAGCCGAAGCTCACGTGCAGGCTCGCGATGATCCAGGTGAACGCCGACGGCAGCACGACCTGCCGGGTCACCTGCCAGCGCGACGCGCCGAGGATGCTGGCGTTGGCGATGAAGGTCCGGTCGACCTCGCGGGTGCCCTGGAAGGCGTTGAAGAACACCCCGAAGAACACCAGCACGATCACCAGGAGGATCTTCGATTCCAGGCCGAGGCCGAACGCCAGCACGAAGACCGAGCCGAGCACGATCCGCGGAATCGCGTTGAGCACCTTGATGAACGGGCCGAACACCGCCGACAGGAACCGGATCCGGCCGAGCGCGATGCCGCAGACGATGCCCAGCACCGTGCCGATGGCGAACCCGATCAGCGCCTCTTCGATCGTCGTCCAGATCTGGCTGCCGAGCGAGCCGAGCGCGGTGCCTTCGGTGACCCACGACCGCAACCGGTCGAAGATGCCCGAGGGAAGCCCGTACAGCACGATCGCGTGCTGGTCTCCTTGCACGAGCAGTTGCCAGCCGCCCAGGATTACCACCAGCACTGCCGCCTGGACCGTGTGGACTAGGACGGTGTGTGTCCGGCGGCGCGAACGGCGAGCGGCTGCCGCTTTCACCCCCGCAGCGGGGTTCGCGGGCGAGTCCGCTTCGGTCGTCATGCTCCCGCCTCCCCGCTGATCCGGGTGGTCTGCGCGTACGCCAGGTCGACCTCGGTGCGCAGGGCGTCCCAGATCCGCTGGTACAGGTCGACGAACCGGCGCTCGAACCGGATTTCCTGCACCACCCGCGGGCGCGGCAGGTCGATGGCGAACCGGGCCTTGACCGTCGCCGCGGGCCCGGCGGTCAGCACGACCACCGTGTCCGCGAGCGCGATCGCCTCTTCGAGGTCGTGGGTCACGAACACGACGGCGGGCCGGGTAAGTTCCCACAGCGACAGCAGTTCGTCGGACATCTTCGCCCGGGTCTGCACGTCCAGCGCGCTGAACGGCTCGTCCATGAGCAGGATCCGCGGCTCGTTGATGAGGTTCTGCGCGAGCGCGACCCGCTTGCGCATCCCGCCGGACAGCTGGTGCGGGTACCGGTCCTCGAACCCGCTCAGCCCGACCCGGCGGATCCAGTCCCGTGCGCCGGAAACCGCCGCGCCCTTGGCGACGCCGCGGAACCTCGGGCCCGCGGACACGTTGTCCAGCACCGTTTTCCAGGGCAGGATCGCGTCCGTCTGGAACATGAACCCCACCCCGGGCGTGATGCCCGAGACGTCCGCGCCGTGCACCCGGACCGAGCCGGCCGACGGCTGCTCCAGGCCCGCGACGAGGGTCAGGGTCGTGGACTTGCCGCAGCCGGTGGGTCCGACGACCGCGCAGAACTCGCCGGGGGCCACCTCGAGGTCCAGGTCGCGCAGCGCGGTGTAGGGCTCCGGGCCCTCGGTGGCGAACTGCTTGGTGACGTCCCGCATGGCGATGGCGGCGCCGGGCGGTCCGGATCTGGGTGCGTGCACGGTGGCGTCCTCTCGATCGGGGCCGATTCCGTTCGAGGAGGCTAAGAAGCGCCGCGGCGCGGCGGAATGTTGCGTGCGATACCAGCGATCAGTGCGCTTTTCTCGGTTTCTGCTCGTTAAGTGCACGCCGGACCGGACGATCCGGGCGTACCGGCCGCGGTTTCTTGGCATCCGCGCGGTCTCGTGGTGTCATGCGGGACGCCCCTACGACAAGTGGCAGAGCGGAGCGGTCATGTGGCGGTCACGTCCCCTCGCCTCGCAGATCCTCGTCGCCGTGCTCGGGATCTTGCTCGCCACCGTCTCGGCCGGGGCCTTGCTCTACGTGAAGCTCGCCGGACAGACCCTCGACACGCAATACGGACAGCGCGCGCTGGGGATCGCGAACACCGTCGCGCAGATGCCGTCCGTCCGCGACGCCCTCGTGCGGCGCGATCCCGGCCACGCCATCCAGGCCGCCGCCGAGCAGGTCCGCCGGGCCACGGGCGCTTCGTACGTCGTGGTCACCGACCGGTCCGGGCTTCGCTACTCCCATCCCAACACCACGCTTGTCGGCGAGCGCATCGAGGAACCGGTAGCGGCCCTCGACGGACAGGGCCACCTCGGCATCGACAACGGCAGTCTCGGCCGGTCCGCCAACGGCAAAGCACCGATCTCCGGCCCCGGCGGCGGGATCGCGGGCCAGGTTTCGGTGGGCATTCTCGAAGAACAGGTCACGAGCGAACTGGTGAGCGACATCCCCTGGGTGCTCCTCTATTCCGGCCTGGCGCTGGCCATCGGGATGGCGGCGTCCCTGCTGCTTTCCCACCGGATCAAGCGCGCGACCTTCGGACTGGAAGTCTCCGAGATCGCGTCCCTGCTGCAGGAACGGGAAGCGATGCTGCACGGCATCCGCGAGGGCATGGTGGGCCTCGACCGGCACGGCCGCGTCGAGGTGATCAACGACGAAGCCCGCCGCCTGCTGTCCATTCCCTCCGCCGCCCGGGGTCGCGACCTCAGCGAACTCGTCCCGCCCGGCCGCCTCCGCGACCTGCTCGCCGCTCCCGCCGCCGACGACGAGGTCGTCCTCACCGACGAATTCCTGTTGGTGGTCAACAAAATGCCGGTCGTCCTTTCCGGACAGGACGCCGGTTCGGTGATCACCTTGCGCGACCGCACCGAGATGGAGGGCCTGGTGCGCGAACTCCACGCCGTCACCGGCCTGACGACCGCTCTGCGCGCGCAGGAACACGAATTCGCCAACCGGCTGCATGTCCTTTCCGGACTCCTGGGCCTGGGCGAAGCGGAGGAAGCCGGCCGCTATCTCACCGAAATCGCGCACGGTCCCGCCGCGCAGGCGACCGATCTGCGCGCCCGGTTCTCCCCGCCCGAACTCGCCGCGCTGCTTTCGGCCAAGGTCGCCATCGCCGCCGAACGCGACGTGCGCCTCGAGGTCGACCCCGGTTCCGGGCTCGACCTCAGCACCGCCGACCCCGGCGCGCTCGTCACCGTTCTCGGAAACCTCATCGACAACGCCGTCGACGCCGTGGCCGGGCAGCCGGGCGAACGCCGGGTGCGCGTTCTCGTCGACACCCTCGGCCCGGACGTCCGCATCGTCGTCTCCGACACCGGTCCCGGCATCCCGGAGGAAACGCTGCACGAGATCTTCGTCGACGGCTACTCCACGAAAACCCCTCGCCCCGGCATGCGGCGCGGCCTCGGACTCGCCCTCGTCTACCGGCTGGTGCGCCGGTCCGGCGGGTCGATCACCGTGGACGGTTCGGCCGGGGCGCGATTCGACGTGCTGCTCCCGAATTCCCGTTCCCGCGCCGCGCTCGAACCCGCGGAGTACGCATGACCATCCGGACTCTCGTCATCGACGACGACTACCGCGTCGCCGCGATCCACGCCGCCAGCATCGACCGCGTGCCCGGTTTCGCGTCCGTCGGCCAGGCCCACACCGCGGCGGAAGCCCGCGCCCGCGTCGAGGAACTCCGGCCGGACCTGCTGCTGCTCGACGTCTACCTGCCCGACGAGGACGGCCTCTCCCTGCTGCGCGACCTGCGCTCCGCCGGCGCCCCGCCCGGGTGCATCGTCATCACCGCTTCCCGCGACCTCGGCACGGTCCGTTCCGCGATCCAGCTCGGCGCCGCCTACTACCTGGTCAAGCCGTTCGGTTTCGAGCAGTTGCGCGAGCAGTTGACGGCGTACCGGAGCTGGTGCGAACGCGCGTCCGGAAGCGGCGACGTCGATCAGGCCACAGTGGACAGTCTGTATTCCGCGCTCCGCGGCCCCGCACCGCGCACGCACCCGCTTCCCCCGACCATGCGCAAAGTGCTCGACACGCTCCGCCGGGCCGGGCAGCCGCTCGGCGCCGAAGCGCTCGCGAGCACGCTGGGCATCAGCCGTCCCACGGCGCAACGCCATCTGAGCGAACTGCACCGTCGCGGTTTCCTCAGCCTCGAACTGGAATACGGGAGCGCGGGCCGCCCCACGCACCGGTACGCGGTCGCCGCCGAGCACTGACCCGGGCGGCCCGGACTCCCGGCGCGAACCCGGCGAACAGCCTCTTCCGCACAATCGGCGATATCCCGGGCAGCACAAGGGATTCCGGTTGCTCCCATCGGGGTTTCCCGGTGGCCGGGGCGCGGGCGGCGGGCGATCATTCAGCGGAACCGGCGCGACCGGAGCACCGGCCGCCCGCCCGCCGGAGCACCGAAGGGATCGCCATGGCCGCCACCGGCCCGATCGACCACGTCGTCGTCCTGGTCCAGGAGAACCACACCACCGACAACTACTTCCGCTCGATGGCCGCGTTCGGCGCGAACGTCACGACCGGCTGGCCGGTCTCCCCCAACCCGCCGAAGTCCGACCAGCCGCACGACCGCAAGGCCTATTACCGCTGGCTCACGAAGAAGAGCACCGGCGCGCACGTCCAGTTCGACACGGTCGCCGACCTGCCGTTCTACGCGTGGCTCGCCGCGAGCGGCGCGTTTGTCGAGAACCACTGCGCCGGGTACGGCACCAACTCGACGCCGAACCACCTGCTCATCGTCGGCGGCCAGACGCCCACGCTGCGCAATCCGCCGCGCGGCCAGGCCGACCCGGTGTGGGACCTGCCGTCCGTGCCCGGGCTCGCCGCCGACCACGGCGTGAGCTGGAAGGCCTACACCGGGACCAGCGGGTATCCGGTCGAGTTCTACCAGCAGCTCAAGGGGTCGCCCAATATCGTGCGCTCGGCCCAGATCATCGCCGACGCCCAAGCCGGCGCGCTGCCCGCGCTGTCGATGGTCTGGCACGACTCGCCCTACGACGAGCACCCGCCCGCGGATGTCGGCAAGGGCGAGGACACCGTGTGGCAGGTGGTCGACGCGATCGTGAAGGCCGGGCTCTGGGACTCGACGGTCTTCCTGCTGACCTGGGACGACTGGGGCGGCTTCGACGACCACGTGGCCACGCCGAACGTCGAGATCACCCCGGACGGCGTGCAGCTCGCCTACGGCCCGCGCGTGCCGCTGCTGATGTTCGGCGGACGGGTCAAACCCGGCATCGACCACCGCTGGTCCTGGCATCCGAGCATCCCGAAGACCGTCATCGACCTGCTGAAGCTGCCGAAGCTGGGCGTCCCGCGCGTCGACGGCGACCACGGGCTCGCCGACCTCGTCGACCTCTCCCCCAGCGCGAAACTGAACCCGCCGCCCCCGGCGCACGGCACCGCGATCACCCAGCCCGCGCCGCCGAAACCCGCCCCGACACCGACGCCGGTGCCGCCGCCCCCGGTCGCCAAACCGGCTCCGGTCGGGCCGATCCTGCTGCGCGGCGGGGGCACGCTGCCGCCGCCGAACGACGTTCCGTTGACTGTCCACTGAGGACTGACCGGACCGGCGTGGCCGTGCCGCTGGCTGCTCGCGACGCACGAGGGCCAGCGCTGGCTTCAGCGCTCAGGCAAGTACTTGCCTCAGGGGAAAGCGAGAGGTACTTTCTCCTCAGGCAAGTACTTGCCTGAGAGGTTGCGCCGCGAAGGAGTGGCAGCAGTGAGCGAACCAACGAACAAGCCGACGCCCGAAGAAGCGGCGGCGGCGCTGCGCACGGCCCGGGACAGCCGGGACCGGGTGCTCGCGTCCGCGCTGGGCTCGCGGTGGACTCCGATCGCCGCCGGTCTGGTCGTGTTCGGCTACACCGTGGCCACCGACCTGATTCCCTGGACGCGACCCTGGTTGACCTTTGTCGTGCTGGCCGTCGCCTTGCTGCTGGTATTCCTCCTGCGCACCAGGACCGGCGGCAGCCTGCTCGGGCGGCCGGTCTCGGTGTCGAGCCGGGCGTTGCCTCCCGCAGTCTGGCGCGTCGCGCCCGTGCTCGGCCTGGCGATCGTCGCGGCCGTCGCCGTCCCCGTGCTGCACATCCCGCACGGCACGATCGTCTACGGCGCGCTGGCCGGGCTCTATATCATCTTCCTCGGCCCCAGGTTCCAGCTGTGGCTGCTTCGCCGGCGAGACAAGGACTGAACGGTGGCCGAGCTCGACCAGCTCCTGTTGGACCCGACGAGACTGGCCATCGTGGCGCTGCTCTCCGCCGCCGAATGGGCGGAGTTCGGGTTCGTGCGCGACGCGGTGAAGCTGTCCGACTCCGCACTGTCCAAACAGGTCTCCACGCTTTCCCGGAACGAGTACGTCGACGTCCGCAAGGGCTACGTCGGCAAGCGGCCTCGCACGTGGCTCAACCTGACCGACAGCGGCCGCGACACCCTGGCCGGGCACCTCGCCGCCCTCCAAACCATTGCCGTGCAAGCACGTTCGGACGGCGCCCGGCAACCCCGCGACTGACCCGGCGCCCCGTTTTCGGGCGGGCACAGCGGAGACCGGGTCACGGCGACGACGGCGGCACCGGACCGTTCTCCTGGTTCGCGCCACCGATCGTCCGCCACAACCGCAGCGCCCTCTCGTGGTGCTGGCGCGCCAGGTCAGGGCTTCCGGCGGCGTCGTCGAGGTCGCCGATCAGCTGCCAGCACGCGGCCTCGTCCTGCCGGTCGCCGTGCCGGTGGAACACCTCCGCCGCGCGCTCCAGCGCCGGGCCCGCCCGATCCCGGTCGTGCTGGCCCGCATAGACGCGGCCGACTTCCAGCAGCGTGTACGCGGCGCACCGCTCGTCGGCGAGTTCCTCAAAGGCGGCCAGCGCCTGCCACAGACAGCGCAACGCCTCGTCCGGGTCGCCGCGCTGGTCGTGCAGTCGGCTGCACCGGCGCAGCACGACAGCCACCCGATGCCCGTCGCCGAGCGCCTCGGCCTGGCGCAGCGCCGCGTCGAACCAGAACTGCGCCTCGTCGAGGTCGCCCCGCACGAGCCGCAACACGCCGATCGAGCAGGACAGCTGCGCTTCGAGGTGCGGGTCGCCCTCGGCGACCACGATGGCGTGCGCCTGCTCGACCCGGTCGAGGGCTTCGGCGTAGTGGCCCTGGACGCGGCTGACGGTGCCCAGCATCGTCATCGACAACGCCTCGCCGCGCTTGTCCCCGCTGCCTTGGCACAGGCGGGCCGAGGACTCCAGAGCCCGGGTCGCCGCGTCGAACTCGTCGCGGTAGATGTGCAGCTGCGCCAACCCGCGCAACAGCACCGATTCGCCCCGGGCATTGCCCGCGGCCACGACCGCGTCCAACGCCAGCCGGTGCCCGTGCTCCCAGTCCTGATACCGGCACCGGTGGTCGTAGTAGGTGACCGCGGCGGCCGCCAGTTCCCAGGCCGGCTCGTCCATTCGCCAGTCCGCGGCCAGCTTCACCGCGGCGAGCAGGGTGTCGCGTTCCGCGTCGAACCAGCCGGCCGGGTCGGCCAGAAGCCGGTCCGCGACCGCGCCGGGCACCGGACGGCGCGGCGCGGAAGCGGGCACCGGGAGCAGAATCCCGGCGGGCAGCCGGGCGGCGGCCCGCCCGGCGAGGTCCAGCCAGGACGCCAGCACCCGGGCGATCGCGTCCCGTTTCTCCTCCGCGGGCAGTCCGGCGGCGATCTCGACGGCGCAGGTCCGGATCAGGTCGTGCAGGCGGTACCGCGGCTGGCCGACGGCGTCGGTGGCGGTCAGCCGGACCAGGTTGGCGTCCACGAGGAGGTCGAGCACCTCGTCCGCGTCGGCACGGTCCAGCAGCGGGCCGAGCACCCAGCCGGGCAGGGTGCAGGCGCCGAGCAAGCCCAGCAGGCTCAGCGCGCGCACCGCGTCGGGAGGCAGCAGCCGCAGGCTCAGCCCGACGCTGGCGCGCACGCTCAGGTCCCCGATCTTCAGCTCGGCCAGCCGCCGGGACTCGTCCTCGAGCCGTTCCCGCAGCACCCGCAGCGTCCAGGCCGGGCGGCCGGCGAGCTTAGCGCCCGCGATCCGGATCGCCAGCGGCAGATTGCCGCAGCAGCCGAGGATCGCGTCGGCCTCCTCGGGTTCCCGGTCGACGCGCCGCTGCCCGACGATGCCGGTGAACAGCTCCCGCGCCTCCGGCGGGCTCAGCATGTCGAGGTCGAAACGGCGGGCACCGGGCAGCTGCGTCAACAAGGTGCGGCTGGTGATCACCACGGCGCAGCCGCCGGCCCCGGGCAGCAACGGCAGCACCTGATCGGCGTGGCCCGCGTCGTCGAGCACCACCAGCATCCGGCGGCCGGCCAGCAACGACCGGTACAGCGCGGCCCGTGCGGACAGCCCGTCCGGGATCCCGCTGCCGGTGATCGAGAGCGCGCGCAGCGCCTCGGCCAGCATCAACGCCGGGTCCTGCGGCTCGTCCGAGGTCGCGGCGAGGTCAAGGTAGAGCTGACCGTCGGGAAAAGCGGCGCTCGCCAACCGCGCGGCATGGGTCGCCAGGCAGGATTTGCCGACCCCGGGACCGCCCGCGATGACCGCCACCGGGACCCGGTTCGGCTCCGGTGCCTCGAGCAGCCGGGCGAGTTCGGCGAGTGTCTCGGTCCGGCCGACGAAATCGGGGACGTCCAGCGGCAGTTGACGCACCGGCAGCGCCATGACCGGTTCGGGGGTTTCCGTTGGCGCGGCGGAGGATCCGCTCGCCGGGGCCGCCAGCGCGGGATCGGCGGTCAGGACGCGCTGCCGCAACGCCTGGATCGGCGGGGTGGGGTCGACGCCGAGTTCGCCGGTCAGGGTCCGGCGCAGCCGTTCGTACGCCTGCAGTGCCTCGCCCTGGCGACGGCACCGGTAGAGGGCGACCATCAAGTGTTCGGCGATCTGCTCGTCGTAGGGATGCTCGCGGGCCAGGACCCGCAGCTCCTCGACGACCTCGCGATGCCGTCCCAGATCCAGCTCGATGCCCAAGCAGCGCGCGTGCGCGGCCACGCGCTGGTCGTTCAGCCGTGCCGCTTCCGACTCCAGGACCCGGCTGGAGATGTCGGCCAAGGCGTTGCCGCGCCAGCAGGCCAGCGCCCGCCGCAGTGCGGCAGCGGTCTCGGCCGGGTCCGTGCTCCGTTCGGCGAGGCGGCGCTCGCGGTCGAACTCCAGCACGTCGAGCTGGTCCGGGGCAAGGCGGATCTGGTAGCCGCCGCGTCGTGTGCTGATCAACGAGGCGGGCGCCCCGCACCCGGCGAGGTTGCGGCGCAGCCCGGACACCGCGTCCTGGACTTGGCGCACCGCGGTGGCGGGTTCTTTCCCGTCCCACATCACGGCGACGAGCCTGCCCGTGGCGACGAGGTTGTTGGCGTCGAGCAGAAGCGCGGCCAGCATCTTGGCCTGCCGCGGCCCGTCGAAGCGGACCTCGCGCCCGGCGATCCGGGCGTGCAGGGGCCCCAAAACGCCGAATCGCATGTTCCCCCCAGAACACCGCCGCCCCGGCAGATATCCCGCTAGGACAAATCTAGGACGACCGGCGGGAGCGTGTCCATAGCGTCCCGCTCGCCGGCACCGAAGACCGGCAGGCGGGCGGTGCGCGGCGTCCAGTCGTACCAGCGCGCCTGAGGACTACCGACGGTTTTGGGGGAATAGTCATGTTTTCCGCGCACAAGCGCCTCAGATCCCGGTTCCTGGCCGGGCTGATCGGGGCGGTTCTCGGCGGGGCCGCGCTGGTCACTGTCAGCACGCCCGCTTCGGCCGCGACCGGCAGTCAGATCGTGGGCATCGCCAACGCGAACCTCGGCAAGGGGTACTGCAGCACGAACAGCGCCGGCGGCACCGGTTTCGACAACAGCTGCACGGGCGGCGGCGAGTTCTGGTGCGGCGACTTCGTCTCCTGGGTGTGGCAGCAGGCCGGGGTGCCCGTTCCGGCCAGCGCGCCCGCCTCGGTTCCCAGCTGGATGAACGTCTCCGCCTACCACTCGCTCGGCAGCGGATACGTCCCGCAGCCCGGTGACGCGGTCGTCTTCGGCGACGACCGCTACCCGACCGACGGTTCCCACATCGCCGTCGTCACCGGCTACAGCAATGGGCTGTTGTCCGACGTGGGCGGCGACGAAGGCGGCAGCGGAAGCGGAAGCGCTTTCTGGTCCAGCAGCAAGGTCCAGGCCGACGAGGGCAACGGCGGTCCCTGGAATCCGCACGACAAGTTGTTCCCCGGCAAGAGTTACGAGATGTGGGTGCTCGGCTACGTCAGCAGCGGCACGTCCACGCCTCCGCCGCCGCCTCCGAGCACGCTGCCGCAGGGCGGCTCCGGGATCGCGGCCGACACCAACGGCGGCTTCGCCACCGCTTGGCGGGGCCGCGACGCGAACAACAGCCTCTGGATCGGCACCGGCTCCGGCACCTCTCTGGCCGCCTACGGCGATCCGTGGGCGCTCGGCGTCGCCGCGAACACCAAACCCTCGATCGCGACGTTCCCGGACGGCAGCTGGGTCACCGCCTGGCAAGGCCGCGATGACGGCAACAGCCTGTGGATCGCCACCGGCAAGGGCAACTCCATCACCGCCAAGGGCAACCCGTGGGCGCTCGGCGTCGCCCCGAACACCAGCCCCTCCATCGTCCCGCTCCCGAACAACCAGTGGGAAGTGGCGTGGCAGGGCCGCGACGCCAACAACAGCCTCTGGCTGGCGACCGGCCAAGGTGCGTCCATCACGGCCAAGGGCGCACCGTGGTCTCTCGGCGTCGCACCGGGTACCAGTCCCTCGCTGGCACCGCTGGCCAACGGCGGGTTCGAGGTGGCGTGGCAGGGCCGCGATGCCAACAACAGCCTGTGGCTCGGCACCGGCAGCGGCGTCGCTCTGTCCTCCTACGGCGATCCCTGGGCGTTAGGCGTTGCCGCCAACAGCAGCCCGTCGATCGTCACGCTGCCCAACGGCGGGTTCGAAGTGGCGTGGCAGGGCCGCGACGCCAACAACAGCCTCTGGCTGGCATCCGGCCGGGGCTCGTCCATCACCGCCAAGGGCGACCCGTGGGCGTTGGGTGTCGCCCCAGGTACCAGTCCCTCGCTGGCACCGCTGGCCAACGGCGGCTGGGAGGTCGCTTGGCAGGGCCGCGATGCGAACAACAGTCTGTGGCTCGGCACCGGTGCTGGCACCTACTTCTCCTCCTACGGCGATCCGTGGGCGCTGGGTGTTGCCGCGGATGCCAGCCCGTCGATCGTCACATTGCCTAACGGCGGGTTCGAAGTGGCTTGGAAGGGCCGGGACGCCAACAACAGCCTGTGGCTGGCGACTGGCCGGGGTTCGTCGATCTCCGCGAAGGGCGACCCTTGGGCGCTCGGCGTCGGCTGACCCCATTCGCTGACACGTCCTCGTGTCCTGCGGGCGCACCCCCGCAGGACACGAGGCGTTCTCCGCTACCGGATCGAGCGGGTGACCAGTTCGTCGAAATCCCGGTCGGGCAGGGTTCGGTTGAGCTTCAACAGTTCCTCAGCGTGCAGGCCGACGGCATAGCGAGTCTCCGGCGGATCAGCTTCCACCGCCTGCCGGATGGTTTCGGCGACGACAGCGGGATCGGCGCCGTCCGCGAGGCCGGTTTCGGATTGGCTCGCCATCTTCTCGGCCATTCCCCCGTACGGGCCATGACCGGAGTATTCCCTCAGCTGCGCGGCGGTTTGGTCTTCGAATTCGGTCTTGATGATGCCGGGCTGAATGACCACGACCTCGATGCCGAAGGGCCGGACCTCCATGCGCAGCGTGTCGGAGTAGGCCTCGAGCGCGTGTTTGGAGGCGTAGTACCAGGCGCCGAACGGGAGGCTGATCTCCCCGCCGATCGAGGAGATGTTCACGATGCGCCCCGACCCTTGCGCGCGCATCGTGGGCAGGACCAGCTGGACGAGCCGGGCGGGCGCGAACAGGTTGACCTGGAACTGATCCCGGGCCGCATCGAGCGGGACGTCTTCGGCGGCTCCGTGCAGCACCGTCCCGGCGTTGTTGATCAGGACGTCGATCCGGCCCTGTTCGTCCAGGACGGTGCGGACGACGCGGTCGAGATCGGTCTCGCTTCGGGCGTCCATGGCGAGAGGATGCCCGCCCGCGTCGCGAAGTTCGTCCATTTTGGACAGACGACGCGCGGCTCCGTAGACGATGCAGCCCGCCTTCAGCAGCTCCCAGGCGGTGGCGCGGCCGATTCCCGCTGACGCCCCGGTGAGCAAGCAAACCTTCGGCACGGTTCAGGCCTCCCAGGCGACGGGCAGATGGTGGACGCCGTAGATGAGCATGTCGGAGCGCAGGGCGACGTCTTCGGCGGGAACGGCAAGACGCAGCGACGGGAACCTCGTCAGCAGGGCGGGCAGGGCGACACGCATCTGGACGCGCGCGAGCTGCTGGCCGAGGCATTGGTGGATGCCGTGGCCGAAGGCGACGTGCCCGCTCGCTTTGCGGCGCAGGTCGAGTTTGTCCGGGGCGGGAAAGTGCGCGGGGTCGTGGTTGGCCGCGGGCACCGAGACGGTGACCGACTCGCCCGCGGTCACCTGTTCGCCGCCGAGTTCGAGGTCTTCCAGGGCGGTGCGCACGGTGAACGGGATGATGCTCAGGTAGCGCAGCAGTTCCTCGACCGCGTTGTCGGCCAGGTCAGGGTCGTCGCGCAGCAGCTTGAGCTGGCCGGGGTGTTCGAGCAGCGCGAAGAGGCCCAGTGCGAGCATGTTCGTGGTGGTGTCCAGGCCCGCGGCCAGCAGGGAGAAGCCGATGTTGACCAGTTCGGTGTCGGTGAGATCGCTGCCGGTCAGGTCGCTGAGCACGTCGTCCGCGGGGGCTTTTCGTTTGGCAGCCACCAATTCGCCGATGACGCCGAGCACCGCGCCGTAGGCTTCGCCGATCTCCTCGGGCGTGTTGTCCAGCCGGAAGAGGGCGAGCGCGTGCTGCTGGAACCGGTCCCGATCGGCGTAGGGAACCCCGAGCAGTTCGCAGATCGTCCGCGCCGGCAGCGGTTGCGCCAGGGCGGGGACCAGGTCGGCCGGGCTGCCGCGTTCGGCCATGGCGTTCAGGCAGTCGTCCGCGACCTCCTGGATCCGCTCGGTCAGCCGGCGCATCCTGCGGACGGTGAACTGGCCGGCGAGCAGCCGCCGGTAGCGGGTGTGCTCGGGCGCGTCCATGCTGCCGAACATTCCCGGCGGCGCGGGCTGATCGCTCGCGGCGGCGCCGGGGATCGGCAGGTGCCGCAGTTCGGCTCGCGCGCTGAACCGGCGGTCGGCCAGCACCTCGCGGGCCAGGGCGTGTCCGGTCACCAGCCATCCGGCGTGGCCGTCCGGGTAGTCCAACCGGCTGACCGGACTCTTCTCGCGCAGTTCGGCCAGCCCCCGCGGCGGGTCGAACGGCAGGCCGGCCGGACGCTCGGTCGGCAGTGTCCTGGTCATCGCCAGCTCCCTTCCCGTGAACCTCTTGCGGGAAACGGTAGGGCGATGTTTCATGGACTCGCAAACTCAGCATTCGCGTCTGTGCAGGCAGAGGCCATATTATCGATGCACTAGCCTGCAGCTGAACGCATCGGCTGCGGGTCTGGTTCGAGGGCGAGGACGATGTCAGGCGGCAGGTTGAGCTACCCGGAACGACAGCGCGTCGCGGCCGGGTTGGCGGACGGACTGAGCTACGCCGAGATCGGCCGCCGGCTGGGCAGGCCGAAATCGACGGTGATCCGCGAGGTCGCCCGCAACGGCGGGGCGCACGACTACCGGGCCGACCGCGCGGAGCAGGCCGCCCGGCGACGAGCGCGCCGCCGCGTCCCCGCCGCGCCGCCAGCCCCGCCGGTTCGGGCAGCGGCTGATCCGCGAACGCGGGGCGACTTCGAGACCCGGTTCGCGCGGATGGCTGCCCAGACTGGAATGCCCTCGATGATGGCCCGGGTCCTGATCTGCCTGTTCACCGCCGAATCGGGCAGCCGCACCGCGACCGAACTCGCCGCCCGGCTGCGCGTCAGCCCCGCGTCGATCTCCAAAGCGGTGGCCTGGCTGGAAGAACGCGGCCTGCTGCGGCGCGAGCGGGACGGCCGCCGCGAGCGCTACCTGATCGACGATCACGTGTGGCAGCGGGCGTGGCTGGCCAGCATGGACGGCATCGCCCAGTGGGCCGACTTCACCCGCCAGGGCGCGGAACTGTTCGGCGGGGACACGCTGGTCGGCGCGAGGCTTCTCGAGACCAGCCACTGGCTTCAGCACATCCGGCAGGACATGATCGACGCCGCAGAGCATTGGCGGCAGGTTTCGCGCACCGCGCGGTCTTGACCTCCAGCAAACTGGAGGTACCAGGCTGCTCGAATGACCATCTGGATTTGCGGAACCTGCGGCGTCGAGCATCCCGACACCGCGGAGCCGCCCGCCGGGACCTGCCGGATCTGCGCGGACGAACGACAGTACGTCCCCGCTTCCGGGCAGCTTTGGACCACAATGGACAAACTGGCCGCCGACCCGCATGATCTGGTCCACGAGGAACCGGAGCCGGGCATCCACCGGCTGCACCGCGAACCGGGGTTCGGCATCGGCCAGCGGACCTACGTCGTCCAGACCGATGAGGGCAACCTGCTGTGGGACCCGCCCAACGCTCTCGACCAGCCCCTGCTCGACAAGATCGCCGAACTCGGCGGCGCCGCGGCGATCGCGGCCAGCCATCCGCACATGTACGGCTCGCAAGTGAGCCTGAGCCACCGCCTCGGAAACGTCCCGGTGCTGGTGCATTCCGCGGACCGGCACTGGGTGCGGAGGGAAGACCCGGTGATCCGCGAATGGCATGGCGCGGAACGGATTCTGCCAGGGATCACCATGGTCGAAGCGGGCGGGCACTTCCCGGGCGCCGCTGTCGCTCACATCGCGACGGGCGCGCTGCTGGTCGGCGACACCATCGTGCCGGTCGCCGCGCCGGGCTGGGTGACGTTCATGCGCAGCTACCCCAACCAGATCCCCCTTTCCGCGGGACTCGTCCAACGGCTCGCGGACCGGCTGGAGCCTTACGAATTCGACCGGCTCTACGCCCTGACCGGGGCCACCCTGCCGGCCGACGCGAAAGCCGCGGTGCGTCGCTCCGCGCAGCGGTATATCGCCTGGGTCGACGGCACGAACGACCATCTCGGCTGATCTGCGCCGTCTCGCTGGCCACTACGGGTCCTCAGCCGGCTTGTGTGAATGCGGTGCGGCATGCGTTCGGACTGGGGACGGTTCCACGACCGTCCCCAGTCCGAATCCGCTCAGCTTTCCGGCGTGACCGAAACGACCTTAATGGTCCACGGGCAGTACTGCTTCACTTTCCATTCCCCCGCATTGCTGACTTCGTGCGGCTGTCCGTCGCATGCTTCGATGGTGCTGTCGGCCCACTGGAATGTGGCGGGGTCGATGTGCCAGTCGTATCCGGTGTTGACACCGGAGGAACCCCGGACGATGTCCCCGACGGGAATTCCCGGATGCGTGACCTGGCCGTTCATGAGTCTGACCGCCTGGTCCGCGTCGGCCTGCTTGAGCAGTTCGACCCGGTAACTTTCACCGCTGGAGAAAACCTGGATCGTGGCGACGTAGGCAGCGTCCTGCCGGACGTGCGTGTCCGCCATCGCCGGGCCGGTTCCCAGCAGCAGTGCACTAGTGGCCGCCGTGCCCGCCAAAACCGCTGTGAGCTTACGCATGTGCGGATCCTCCTTTGTCGTCCTTCGCGGGGCGATTGCCGCCCGTTTCCGACCGTAGCGTCGGGACGACGGGGAGGAATCAGGCTTTCGTGCACTTTGACTGCATAATCGTCCCCATACCGAGAGCGATCAGCCTTGCCGGTTTCGGGAGCTTTCCGGTATACGCCGACCCCCTTCGGAAATTCCACCGCAATCGTATTGTTTGTTCATTCGGGCACCACGCGGTCCCGACGGTCCTTGCCTCGTCTCCGCTCCAATATTGCGGCAGCGCGTGTTCAGCTCCCGAAGCGGCGATGGAAGTCCGCGGCCAGAGTGTCGCCAGCGGCGCCGACCAGCCGGACCACTACCGGGTGCAGCACTGTCCGGCCGATCGCGGCGGCGAGGGCCGGGACGTGCTGGGAGAACCAGTCCCGGACCCGTTCCATTGTGGACAGATCCGGAGTCTCCGCGGTGATCGCCTCTTCGAGGTCGTCGAGCTGGGCGCCGCCGGGCTCGGCGAGATCAGCGGGCAGCGCGGCGCGGATTTCGGTGAGCAACGCGGTGACGGCGCCCAGATCGGCCGGGGCCGCGGCGTGGTGATCGCCTCCGGTGGTGATGTTGTTGTTGCCGAGGACCACTTGGCCGGACAAATCGTGTCCGACGTGAAGGGTGATCCGGTCCTGTCCCGGTTCGGTCATCGGGGTCTGGCCTTCCTGGGGGTCGCGGGAATCATCCGGTGCGGTGGATCGAGTGGGCGGTGATGGCGCCGCCGCTGACGGTGTAGGTGCCGGTGTAGGTCTGGCGGCTGTGGTCGGTTTGCACGGCGGTCAGGCTGATGGTGACCACGTTGCCCTGGGTGGCGACGATCGTCAGTTCGTCGTGGTCGGTGCGGGCGAAGCCGGCGACGAACTGGTTGTAGGTCTCGTGCAGTTTGTCGCCGCCCAGCGCCCACGCCTGCTGGTAGCGGCGGGCGTTGATCGCGTCGATGTAGTTCCGCACCACGGCGGCCGGTCCAGTCGGTGTCGGGTCGGCGGTGCTGGGCGCGGGCGTCGAACTGGTCGCCGGGCCGGTTCTCGCGGATGGGTTCGCCGCGGTGACATTGCTGATCATCCGCGAGAGGCCCTGCGGGACAAGGTAATCGAGGCCGTGCAGGGAGCCGACGAGGCTGTTGCGGCCGAATCCCTCGGCCATCGCGTACACGTAGTCGCCGTCGAGCACGTAACGCGGATAGGTCAGGCCGTACAGGTCGTAGCTGTTGGCCGTGCGCAGCAACGGGGTAAGGCCGACGGTGAACCCCGGATGCCCCTCGAAGGCGGCGTCGCTGAGCCGCGCCCCGCTCTGGTCGTCCGCATTGGTGCAGCCGGCCAGCACCCGGCGCAGGCCGGAGAAGAACGCCGACGCGGCGGTGGCCGAGGGAAACTGATAGATCGCCTGGTCCACATAGATGGACTGCTGGCGGTCCGGATCGGTGACATGGCTGTTCGCGGCGAACGCCGACTCGCCGAAACCCGGCACGAACGTGTTCTTCAGCAGCAGCACGGAAAAGTCGGTGCAGCTCATCGCGGCCGGATCGTGCTGGGGCCGCGCCGTGCTCACGGAAGCGCCGCTGGAGACCTCGCTGCCCGCCGCGACCCCCATGTCGTCGGGGAAGAAGGACTGCGGCACCAGCGCCTTCTCCAATTGGACGCCGGTCAGCTGCGGCGGCGCCGCCACCGCCGGACGTTCGGACGCGGCGGGGGTCGTGGCGGCGGGCAGGAAGGCCTGCACGCCCAGGTAACCGGCCCCGCCGACGACCACGGTCGCCGCCCCGGCGATGGCGAGTTTCGCGCTCAACCCGACCCCGGCCTTGACGCCGAGCGCGGTGCCTTTCGCCCCGCCCGCAGCGGCTTTCGCGCTCACCGCAGCGGTTTTCGCGGCTGGAGCGACCGCGTGCGCGCCCGCGGTGTGCGCCGCTGCCTGACTACCGACACCAGCGTGCGCGGCCGTGCCGGTGAGCGACGGGATCTGGTGGGCCAGCGCGGCGTGGGAGGCCTGCCCCAGTTCGTGCCAGACCGCCACCGCCGCTCCGATCGCGGCCGCCGCGGCCAGCCGTTTGCCCGTCACCAGGCTGCGGATTCCGTCCTCGTGGGTGAGATACGCGAGGATCGAGCGGTCCCCGGCGCGCTCGGCGGCGATCTTCCCGCGACCGAGGATGCGCTCCCACGCGCCCAGCCGCAGCGAACACGCCGCGAACGGTGCGGCCGCCTTGGCCAGCCGGGCACCCGCCCGAGCCGCTCCGGCGGCCACCGAGGCGTCAATGACCGCGGTGATCAGCTCGGCGTGTTCAGCGACCAGTTGCGGCGGCAGTTGCGGCGAAGCGACCCAGGACAGCAGACCGGCGGCCAGACGTTCCGCGGTGTCAGGAGACACGGCGAGGTCGGGCGGGAGCACGTCGGCGGGGGCCAGCCGGTAACCGCGGCCGTCCTCCAGCGCCAGGCCGTGCGCGGTCAATTCTGCCAATGCCGCAGGCAATGCGGCCGCGTCACCGACCAGCCAGGGCAAGACCACCGGAGAGAGCACCGGCTTCCCGGGGAGATTCAGCAGCGCGAGCGTTTCCCGCGCCAGTCCGCTCAGGCCGCTGAGCACCCGGGGCAGCAATTCGCCCAGCGACGCCGCCCGAGGCAAGGTTCCCTCGCCATGGGCACCCGTTGCCCCGGCCGCACGCAACAGCAACAAAGGAAGACCGTCGCTCGCCCGCCACAATTCCGCTGCGATGGCTTGTTCCTCGTCCCGCAACGGCCGCCCCAGCGCGGTGGCCAGCAGCGTGCGCGCGGACTCCTCGGTCAAGCCGGAGACGGGCAATGCCGCACCGTCGCTCCACACGCTGCGCTCAGTCGCCGTACACACCACCGTGGCCTCGGGCGCCCCGTCCAGCAGCACTGCCCGCTCGTCGGCGGACCAGTCGAGATCGTCGACCAGAACCAGCAACGGCACGTCGGCCATCAGCCGACGAAGCTCCGCCGGGGACGGCCGATAGCCGGGCGCTTCGAAGCAGGCCTCGAAAACCTCCTGCGCCAAGTCCGCGACGTCGCGGCCGCGGGCAGGCAGGAACACCACGTCCGAATGGTCCTCCGCCAGCACGCCGGCGGCGTAGCGCAACAGCGTGCTCTTGCCTGCCCCGGACGACCCGTGCAGCTGCACCAAGCTGTGCTCGGCCACCGCGGCGCGAACCGCGGCCACGTCCTGTTCCCTGCCGACCGGCGGGCTCGCCCGTCGCGGCAGCAGCCGCGCGCTGCTCCGGCGCAGCGGCCGCGGATGTTCGCCGGGCGGCACGATGGTGACCACCGACTGCTCGGCGTAGACAGTGATGTTGTGGTCGCCGATCACCAGTTGCCCGCGGAAATCCCCGGCGACGTCGACGTGAGTGCCCGGATCGGCCACCCGTCCTCCCCACTGTTGCGCCGGCGCCCGACCGGCTCGCACACGAATGGGTCGCCAGCCGTCGAACGGCGTTACAGGGTTAGACCAACCGAATGAAGATCCGTTCCGCATAGTCGCGTTTCCGGTCCCCCGCCGCGCGATCCGCACGCCGTCGGCGAACTGGACCGGGAAATCCGCCCGCACAGGCGCGACTTCCGCGGTGAATATTCCAACAGACCCTAAATGCTGCTCAACCGAGCCTAAATAATCCTCAAATCGCCCGCTTTCCGCTCCGCGTCGTCGTAGTGTTCCGATACTGGATTACGAGAAAGCACAGCTGTCCGTCAGGGGGAATCATGCTGGAAGCATTCGTCATTCTGGGCGGGGTCGTGATCGTTCTGCTCGCGGTCGGGCTGATCGTGGTTTCGAAGGACGTCGGCCGCAAGGCCAGGCGGGACACAGCGCGCCCGGGGCAGCACACCGGCGCCCAGCGCGGCTATCTGTTCCTCAATCAGCCCTGGAGCTGACGACCCGGCGCGCTGGCGTCCTCGCGTCAGTCCCGTCCGGCGTGGACGATCTTCTCGGCGAGCAACCGGGGACGGGTGAACACGACCTCGTGGCTGCCCGGCAACTGCACCAGCCGGTGCAGGCCGAGCCGTCTGGACATCCTCGGATGCCACCCCCACTCGCCGGGAGGCAGCGCCGTGTCGTCGGTGCAGTTCAAGAAGCTCTTGGCGATCTCCAGCCGGGAGAACCTCGACAGGTCGAGCCGGTCGAGGAAAGGCTGGTACGGCGTCGGCGACAGCTGCCGGTAGGCGGCCGTCGCCCGGTCGAGATCGGCGTCCTGGACGAACG
Organism: Amycolatopsis halotolerans; assembly: GCF_042647905.1. Lineage (NCBI taxonomy): Bacteria > Bacillati > Actinomycetota > Actinomycetes > Pseudonocardiales > Pseudonocardiaceae > Amycolatopsis > Amycolatopsis halotolerans. The sequence goes on along the minus strand of NZ_JBHRWI010000022.1, from coordinate 171,107 downwards.
CTTCGCGCCAGATCGGGAACGGCAGCATCACCGTGTTGTCGCCCGACCCGCGGGCCAGGTCCGCGAACAACTCGCGGTAGTGCGGCGGCAGATCGTCCTCGACGCTGGTGCCCGGCCGCGGCACGAACGCGTTCCAGAAGACCAGGCGCCGCACCCGTTCCGGGATCTCCTCGGCGACCCGGGCGATCACCGACCCGCCGAAACTGTGGCCGACCAGCACGACGTCCGCGAGATCCCGGTCCACGACGAACCGCTGGATCGAGCGCACGCAGTCCTCGTGCCGGACCGCTTTGTCCACGCCCTTGCCATGACCGGCCACCGTCGGGCTGTGCGCGACGTGGCCGAGTTCTTCCAGCCGGGGAACGACCGCGTTCCAGACCGAACCGTCGTGCCAGGAACCGTGCACCAGAACGAACGTGACCATGGCCGGACCTCCGTGAGCCGATGTGCGGAGCGGTGCGAGAGGCAGAAAGCTAATACCGGTCGCGGGGAGCGGTCCCGAGGCAACCGCCGTCCGGGCGCCGGAGCCGCCCAGGCGAACTGGACGCCCACTGAACATCCGCTGGACCCGCCGCCCCAGCGCCTTGCGGGGCCCACCCGGAGCCAACACATTGGGAGGACACGGAAACGAAGGGGTTCTCATGCGCAGAGCCGGTGCACTCACGGCCGTCGCGGCGGGCTTGCTCGCCGCTGTCCCGTTCGTCACGGGCGCGGCGGCGCACGGGTACGGGTGCTGGACCACCGGTCCGATCGAGGTGGCCAACGAAGGGGTGTGGAAGTACTTCAACCGGGTCTCGTGGTGTGTGCAGGACGCGAAGATCACGTCGGTCCAGCTGGCGGTCACGCACCAGGTCGTCAACCAGGCCTGCCGGTGGGTGGGCGTGCTCGAGCAGCATCAGGAGCCCGCGAAGGACGGCGTCGGCCGGACGGTCTACGACCGGGGCGAGTTCTCGTGTCCGGGCACGATCGGGGCCGACGGGGTGAACCCGTGGCTGGCCGTCACCATCGAGCCGGACGGCACCTACACGGTGGACGAGAGCGGCATCCACTGGTGACGACCCGCGGAACCGCCGTCATTCGCCACGGCGCAGCCGGGAAAGGAGAGCGAGCGTCCGGGTCTCCCCCGGGCCCTGTCCGGTCTCGCGGTGCACGGCGAGCGCGTTCCGGGCGTGTTCGGCCGCGGCCTCGGGCTCACCGCGGGCGAGCACGGCGCCGGCCAGCGCCGTCAAGGCCTGGCCCTCCAGCGCCCGGTAGCCCGCCCGCTCGGCGAGTGCGAGAGCTTGCCGAGCGGGTTCCGGGTCCGCGGTGACCGTGGTCAGGCCGATGAGCGCGTCGGCCTCGGGGTAGCGATCGCCGGTCTCGCGGATGAGGGCCAGGGCCTGTTCGTACCGGCGGATCGCCTCCGGCCGGTCGCCGAAGCGGGCGAGCACGGCTGCCAGAGCGGCCAGCGCTTCCGCCTCGGTGCGCGGATCACCTGCTTCCCGGGCGAGCGCGAGCCCCGTACCGGCGCATTCGAGTGCCATGGCCCGGTGGCCGCGATCGCCGTGTGCCAGGGCCAGCCGGCTGCGGGTTTCCGCTTCACCGCCCCGGTTTCCCGCCTCGCACTGCAGGTCGAGGGATTGGCAGAGCAGTTCCACCGCCTCGGCTGTCCGGCCGCGGGCCTGCTGGGTCTGCCCGAGGTTGGCGAGGCTGATCGCTTCGCCGTACCGGGACCCGATGCGGCGGTACCGGTGCAGCGCCTGGGTGTAGTGCTCGGCGGCTTCGGCCAGCCGGCCCATTTCCCAGTGGACGAGCCCGAGATTGCCGAAGGCGACCGCCTCCCCGGCCGCCTGGCCGATCCGCCTGCTGAGGGCCAGCCCGCGGCCGAACCGGTACGCGGCGGCGGCGAGCCGCCCGGACTGCCAGTAGACGCACCCCAGGTTGCCGAGCACCGCGGCCTGCGCCTCGACCCAGCCCGCCTGCCGCGCGAGCAGCAACGACGCCGTGTACTGCCGGACCGCCTGCTGGTACCGGCCCTGGCGGAAGCACAGGTCCGCGAGGCTGAGCCGGACGGCGGCCCGCGCGCGAGGTTCGCCGTCCGCGTCGGCGGCGGCCAGGCCCGCTTCGGCGACCGCGAGCCATTCGACCCGGCGCATGCACATCCAGAAGTACCCGCGCAACGCGTCGGCGAGCCGCCACGCCATCGGCCGCGGGCCGCTCTCCGAGGCAAACCGCACGGCGGCCACCAGATTGGCGCGTTCGGTGTCCAGCCACGCCGACGCCTCACCCAGCCCGGCGAACACGGTCGGGACGCCGGACATCGGCAGCCGCAGCATGTGCGGGTACAGGAGCCGGGCGGCACCGTCGACCGATGCCAGGTACCAGTCGTAAAGGCGGCGCAGCGCCCGTTCGCGGTCCTCGGCGGGCTCCAGCTGTCCGGCTTGCTCGGCGGCGTACCGGCGAAGCAGGTCGTGGAACCGGTACCGATCCGGCGCGCGTTCAACGAGGTTCGCGGCGGCTAGCCGGTCCAGGAGGACGGCCGCCCGCTCCGTCTCGGCTCCGGCAAGCGCGGCCACGGCCTCGGCGTCGAAATCCGCGCCGGGAATCAGGCTCAGCAACCGGAAAAGCCGCTGGGCGTCGGCGGACAGAGCGGCATGGGACAGGTCGAAAGCGACCCGCACCGCCGTCTGCTCGTCGCCCGGCACCGCGAGGGCGGCGAGGAGGTTGCCCTCGCGCAGTTCCGCGACGTAGTCCTCGATGCCGGAGCCGGGCCGGTCGGCGAGGTTGGCCGCGGCGATCCGCAAGGCGAGCGGGAGGTGGACGCACAGCTTGGCGAACTCGGCCGCCGCCTCCGGCTCGGCGCGCACGCGTCCGTGGCCCAGGACGCCCGCGAGCAGTTCGACGGCTTCGTCGGGACTGAGCACGTCGATCGTGATCCGGTGCGCGCCGTTCACGGCGACGAGACCCGTCAGGCGGTCGCGCCCGGTCACGACGGTCAGGCACCCGGGTCCGGCAGGCAGCAGCGGCCGGACCTGATCCGGGTTGACGGCGTTGTCCAGCAGGACCAGGATCCGCCGATCGGCGGTGAGCGTTCGATACAGGGCCGCCGCGGTCTCCGCGTCGGACGGGATGCGGGAGGGCGAAATTCCCAGCGCGGCAAGGAATTGCGCGAGAATTTCGGCCGGTGTCGCCGGGACGCCCGGGGCGTGGCCGCGCAGGTTCGCATACAGCTGCCCGCCGGGAAAGCGCGCCCGGACGCGGCGGGCCCAGTGCACGGCCAGCGCCGTCTTGCCGACGCCCGCCGTGCCGGAGACCACGGCGATGCCGCCGGCCGCCAGACTGTCCAAAAGGGACAGTTCGGCAGTCCGTCCGGCGAACCCGCGCGGTTCGGCCGGCAGCTGCTTCGGGACCCGGTGCGCCGCCCGGGGTTCGGCGGGAACCGCGGCGACCGGGTCGCGCAGCACGGCCGCGTGAGCCGCTTGCAGTTCGGGCCCGGGGTCGATGCCGAGTTCGTCGGCGAGCCGCGTCCGCACCTGCCCGTAGAGCCGGAACGCCTCGCCCCGCTGCCCGAGGGCGTGGTGCGCGCGGATCAGGAGGGCTTGCGCGGCTTCGTCGAGGGGCTGTTCCGCGGCGGCTTCCGCGATGCCGGGCAGGACCTCCGCGGCGGCGCCGGTGTCGATCATCGCCCCGGCGTAGCGGCAAAACGTTTCCCGGCGCTCGGCGATCAGCGAAACGACCTTCGGGTGGCCGACGAGCGGCGGCAGATCGGCCAGCGGCCTGCCGTGCCACAACCGGAGCGCCTCGCCGAGCGAAGCCGCGACGCGGGCGGTGTTGGCGTCGCGGTGCGCGTCGTTCGCCTCGGCGATGAGTTCGCGGAACCGCCACAGGTCGACGTCGACAGCGTCGTGGCGCACGGCATAACCCCCGCCGACATGCGGCAGCACCCCGCTGCCCGCTCGCGGCGCGCGGCCGGGTTCCAGCAATCGCCGGAGATGCTTGACGTGCGTCTGGACGACGTTCACCGCGCTCGGCGGCGACCGGTCGCCCCACAGGGCGTCCACGAGGTCCCGCAAGGCCACGGCGTCCCCGCCGGCGAGCGCGAGCAGCCCGAGAACCGCGCGCCTGCCCGGCGGGCCGAGATCGAGTTCGGCCCCGTCGCGCCAAGCCCGCAGCGATCCCAGCACTTGGATGCGTACCGCACTCGTTGCCACCGTCGCCCCCAGCTGTCGGCTGCGAGCCAAAACGCTCTCGGCTGCCCGCCAAAAGTAATGGCCCCGGCGGCCGGGGCACAAGAAAATGGCTCCGCCCGGGCTAAAGTGCCGCCGACGGCCGGGTGCACGCCAGGGCCGTCTTCCGGAATACCGTGCGGTTTCAGTCCCTTGTGGACTCATCGTGAATCGCCGGCGTGCTCGCGTGCTTTCCCGGATCTCGTTGCGAATACTCCGTTTCCGGCCCGGATTCGCTGTCCAATCCCCGTCCAGTCGCCGTCCAGTGCCCCCTGATGAGGTATTCGACGGCGGCACGCGTCGCCGAATGCCCGATTCCCGAAATGTGCCCCACATCGGACATGAAAGAGGAAGAAATGACCAATCGTGCCTGGAAGGCATGCACGCGGGCGGTGGTGGCGATCGCTGTCGGCGTCCTGGCCTTGACCACGGGGGTGACGGCGGCGTCCGCCTCCAGCTCGGCCCGCGCGTCCCTGATCGACGTGACCCACGGCCCGTTCGACCTCGTCCTCTCCGGCAACGGAGCCAGAACCGCCGCCCCGGCCGACGACCCGATCACCGCGTTCCACGGCTTCAGCACGTTCCAGAAGCTCGTCATCCAGTCCCAGGGCTTCGACCTCGAGGGAGAGATCCACGGCAGGCTCCGCAGCTACAACTTCAAGGCCCTGTACCAGGTCTACAACCTCCCGTCCTCGGACAGCTGGAAGGTGTGGGTGTTCAGCTTCAAGCACGACAGCAGCCGGAGCGTGCTGAAGGAGACCTTCCGCAACGAGCAGCTGATCGACGTCAACATCGACCTCAAATTCCACGTCGCCGCCGCCAACCTCCGAGGCGTCTCCTCCCTCCGGGTCGGCTTCGAGACGCTGCGCCTGGAATTCAACGGGACGACCAAGGACTTCACCGTCGTCAACGGCGCCTCCGGCGGCGCCAAGGACCAGAACAACAACGACGTCCCGGTCGACTTCCAGCCGGTCTGACCGGGAGCTGACGGCCGACCCGCGACACGTCGGCGACGGCGGCGACTGGTGCGGCTCCTCCCCGGCACCAGTCGCCGCCGGGTTCTTGCTTTGTCTTCCGCTCGAGTACCGGACAAGGAGTCGGCATGCTTTTCAAGGAAGCTCGCGCGCTGCTCGCCAGGCGTGCACCAGGGCGGAATCCGGCGAGAATCGCTGCTGCCGCCACGTTGACCGCGGCGTTCCTGGCCGCCGGCTCCACCGCCGCGCTGGCGGCCGAGGCGCGTTTCGTGCCGGAGGCCACTGTGGTCGGCTGGGACGGCACCGTCGCCACCGTCACGTTCCGAGAGGTGAATGTGGCGTTGGGACGCGGCACCACCACGATTTCCACCAAGTTGACCGGCGACGTGAAGGCCTTCTGCACCAACGGCGAGACGACTCTCGACGTCCACGCGTCCGCGACCGGCCGGACCACGGCGGACTACCCCATCAAGGACGGCACCGTCTCCGGGACCGCCAAGTTCCCGGTCCAGGTGAAGATCGAGCACGATCCCGGGTATACGTGCGTGCTGCTGCACAAGGAGATCACCGCGGTCCTCGAGGACTTCCGGACCGGCGCGACCCTGGTTCACCACCAGTCCTGACCCGTCGTTCGAGAGGCCCCCGCTCTGCCGGGTCCGGGTCGTTTCGCGCCGCGCCCTGTTCGCAGTCCCCGGAACCCGCCCGGGGACTGCGAACACGCGCGTGGGAATTCACTCCCCCCGGACCCGGCGCATTTCGTGTGACGCGGCGGTGACGGCACCCCGCGATCCTGACGGACGGCCACATCCCGGTGTTGCGACTGCCGAGCAGGTGATCACGGATGACCGCGCACGTCGCGCCGCAGACCGCGCCGACAGTAGCCGCGCCGGAACCGAAAGCGGTTCGCGCGGAGGAAGAAGCGACTGTCGACGACTCGGCCAGGTCTTGGCCCGGCGCAGACTTCAGCCAGGTGCCCGTTCGCACCGGTCGGGAACGGCGCGATCCGGACGAAGAGGGCCAGGTGTCCGAGGTGCTCGACTCCCCGGGCACCCCGTTGGACACCGAAGCTCGATCGCTGCTGGAACCCCGCTTCGGGCGCGATTTCAGCCGCGTCCGGGTGCATACCGGTGCCAAGGCCGCGGAGTCGGCGACGGCGCTCGCGGCCCGCGCGTACACCGTCGGCCAGGACATCGTGTTCGGCGCGGGCAGGTACGCGCCGAACACGACCGCCGGGATGAGACTGCTCGCGCACGAATTGACCCACACCCTTCAGCAGCCCGTCGCCGCACCCGGCGTCGCGCGGTCCGGGCTGCGGCTGGGCGACACCGCCGATCCGGCCGAGCACGAAGCCGAGCTGGTAGCCGATCAGGTGCTCCGGAATGCGCCCCTGGACTGGCCGATTTCCGTCACCGGCCACCGCATTCGCCGACAACCCACGACGGCGGCCGACCCCGATACCCATGCCGACGTGCTTCCGCCGCCTCGCACCGTGGTCTGGTCGACCGACCGGTTCACGGTGTCCTTCGCCCGCACCGGAAGGCCAGGCAACACGCAGCTGGAGATGACCATCCGCTACACCGGGCCGCGCACCGTGGTTTCCTCGCCGGTCGCCAAGGCGACCGTGTCGATCGGCGAGAAGCCGCTCGCCGTGCGGTTGCTCGACAACGGGCCGACGAGCCTCGCGCTGGACCTTTACGGCGACGGCAAGAAGATCGTCGAAGTCCGCGACGAGGCGCACCTGAGCCAGCTGCCCGGCGGCCCCGGACGCTCACACTCTTTCGACGCCGTCGTCGACCAGCAGACGGTCTTCGCCACCTCGCTCACTGTCCTGGACCCGCAAGCCAAGCAGGCGGACCTCGTGCCCGCCCCGCGGCCGGAGCACGCCGGGGAGAACCCTCGCGTCGAGGGAGTGCGGTTCGGCCGGGGCGGCTGGCGGATCCTCCTGGACGGCGACGGAGACCAGGACAAGGAACTCCAGGTCACCCTGTCGACGCCGACGGACGGAACGCTCTCGGTGGAAGCCGTGCAGCGGTCGACGCGTGCGACCCGGACGGTCACGCTGCCCGTGCCGACCGGATCCGGGCCGCTGTCCCCGATCGTCGAGGAGGTCACCGACGGGCACGCGCCCAACCGCATCCGGCTGTTCGCCGCTCCCTCCGGACCGGCGCTGCTGCTCGGGCCGGGAACGCACGTGCCCGCCGCCAGCACCTATCCGGCCGCAATCGGCAACGACACCGCGAATCTGCTGTTCCCGCCGGAACCGAAACCCCGCCGGAAGATCGCCGCCGCCGGCGAAACCCGGACCGCGGCGGGCATCACCGCCACCGACGTCGCCCTCGGTGCTTACCGGGACGTCTTCCGGTTGTCAGTAAGGCAAAACCCCGACGGCAAGACGGCGACCCTCGGGTTGTCCGCGCTCAACGACGGCACGGTCCGGGACACCGCGGGCACGCCGCTTTCGCTGTCCGGCCCTCTCCGCTTCTCGGTGCTGACCACCGGCACCACCGGCCTGGATCTCGACCTCGACGGGGACGGCAAAGCCGACCTGCGGATCTTCGACCGGCTGAGCACCCCGACGGACGCCGACGGCGGCGGCCCGCCCGCCCGCGCCCGGAACCACCAGATCCGGGTCGCTGGTCCGGCGGTCGGCGGCGAACGCACCTTCGACTTCCGCTACCGCTACGGCACGCTCCAAGACGCCAACGCCACCGCCGGACCGGTCAGCACCGAGGCCGCCCGCAACGCGGAGGCGGTCGGCAAGCTGGCCGGACACGGCCCGGCCGGACACGCTGCGGACATGCTCGACCAGGTCGAGATCGAGATGCTCGGCCTGCGCCGCCGGAGCGTCGACCTCGGCCTGGTGGCGCGGGCGGTGTTCGACAAGAACCTCGCGTTGTGGCAGGCGCTGGTCGAACTGCGTGCGCAACTGGCACAAGGGGTCTCCGCGCCGGCGCGGGCTCGGGCGGTCGCGGCGGTGGCCGGCTACGCCGGTGCGGTCCGCGCCAACGAGACTCAGCCGACCACCGAACAGTATGTGCTGCTCGCCGAACTGGCCAAGGCCGCCGAATCCGGCAACTGGCCGGCGCTGTTCGGCGCTTACAGCAACGCCATGGCGACGTTCGACGCGGTGCTGCGGGAGCGGCTCGAAAAGCGGGGCGGCCAGGACGCGAAGGCGGCCGGACAGCTGGCGAGCTGCGCCGGGAACTGAACAAGATGCCCGCCAACGCCATCCTGGTGCCCGCCACGTTCCACCCGGACGAACGGTTCCGCACCGAGCAGGGCTTCGCGTCGACGGTGTCGCTGCAGCTGTACGCGTGGCAGGACGACAGCGCGTGGCATCTCCGGGACCTCACCAACCCGGCCCAGCCGTTCGCCTACTCGATCCCCAAACGGGTCGACACCCCGCTGCCGCCGATGGCGCTGTTCGCCGCCCTCGACGATCCCGACCATTTCCCGGCCGGTGCGGTCAACGTGCAGGTCCCCGGCGGCGCGGGCGGGCAGGTCGCCGTCCGCGATCACTTGACCTGGAAGAAGTTCTTCGCTTATCTCGGGCTCGGCCTGGCCGCCGTCGGCGCCACCCTCGCCGCGTTCGCCTCGGCCGGGGCGGGCGCGCTCGCGGTGCCCGCGGCCTGGGCGCTGGCCGGATCCGCGCTGGCGGGCGCCACCGCGGCCGGGATCGACCTCGCCGAACGCATCACGCAGGACCGGCTCGACGCCCGCACGGCGCTGCTGGACATCGCCCAGATCGTCGCGGGTCTGTCCGGTGCCGGTGCGATCGCCGCCGGTCGGATCGTGCTCGCCGCAGGCACGGCACCGGCCGCGGCGCGTTGGGCCGGTGCGTGGGCGAACGTGGCCGTGCTCGCGCAGCGGGCCTACCTCCCGCTGACCGTCACAGCAGCGGCCAGCGACGTGGTGACTGTCGTGGTGCTGGCCCCGGAACTGGTCACCCAGTTCGACGAGATCGCCAAGAGCACGGCGAGCGACTCCGAGAAGGCCCGGGCCAAAACCCTGCTGCTGGTTCAGGCGGCGACGATGGCCGGTCTGACCCTGTTGCAGCTCAAGGGAATCTGCTCGCTCGGGCGCGGCGAGACGCTCGTCCTCTCCCCCGGCCCGGCCGGTGTGCCCGTGGTCTCGCCCGCGGTGCGGGCCGGCACGCGCATCATCGACTCCAACGTCGCGATCGCGCTCGGCAAGCGCGCCCGGGGTCTCCCGCTCCAGCCGAACGAACAGGCCTTGCTCAACCGGTTCGACTCGCTCGGCGCCGCCGACGTCCGCGTCCCCGACAAGACGATCGCCGAAGCGACGGCCAAAGGCGGACCGCTGCCGCAGCGGGGCTTCGCCGTCGGCGTCGGCCGGACGGGCCCCGAGTACCAGGCACTGCTCGCCGAACTCACCGCCGCCCAGGTCGGTGCGGCCAAAGGCGCGGCGGACCGGGAGATCGTCGCGGACGCGTTCTTCGCCGTCGGCGAGCCCGGCGCGAAACCCTCCTTCGCCACGGCCGATCCGGGCATCTTCAACAAGCTGTACACCATCAAGGTCGCCAAGGAGGGCGGTACCGCGCTGGCCAAGCTCGGCGCGGCGCTGCCGGAGGCCGCCGCTACCAAGTTCGGTTTCGACGTCACCATCAACGGCCGGACGCTCAACGTGCTGCCCCTGCCGAAAAGGTGAACGCCGTGCCCTATTCCTACGACTACCTCGCCGCCGCGCTGCGCTGTTCCCGATGCGGCCGGGAAGGCGCCGCGCTGGACATGATCACCCGGCTGCGCCCGATGCCCGAACTGGCCTCCCTCGGCGTCGGCGACCCGTTGCCGGTGTCGACGGACAATGCCGTGCGGAGTGGCTACCTCGCCTTGCACGAGCCAACGCCCGGCGAGCCGACCGTCCTGCTGCACGTCTGGACCTGCCCGCATTGCGCGTACGCGTTCAACTGGGCCGAGGTCGTGGTGCGCGACAACGTCATCGAAGCTATCCGGTCGGCCGACCTCACCCGGGCTGTGCTCGGGTCCGCTCACTTCATCGTGGACGACGCACGGGAAGTCGCTGCGGACCTCGCTGGGACGACGTCCTCGCTCGATCTCGACGACGACACCGTGGTGGCTGTCCTGCGCGACAAGCTGCCCCGGACTTGAGCAAAACGCTCAACAACGAGCGTCGCGACGGACAACTGGTGGTGATAGGGCACCTGCACGACGCCGAGCCCGAACCGGATCCGCAGCGCGCGGCCGACCAGCACGTCCGGAGCGGACAGGATGCCGCCGTGCGGCTGGAAATGATGCTCGGCGAACCACGCGCGGCCGAAGCCCAGCCCGTCCACGGTCCCGGCGAAGGCGGGGAGCGAGAACACGTCGGAACTGATGACCGCGGGCTCATCCTTTCGTCACTGCGAGAAGCCGCTTCGTCTGCTCGGCGCGCGTTCTCGCCAAATGGCGGCAAGCGCGGGCGATCACCCAGGCGGCTCCGGGATCCCCGGCCCATTCGCTGAGCGAGGCCAGGGTCAGGTCCGGATGGGTTTTGCTGATGTCGGACAGTGAATTGCCGACAGACTTGCGCACGTAGTCGCTGGGGTCGGCGCGCAATCGGCCCAGTAGTTCCAGAGCATGGTCGGGGTGGTCGGCGAAGTACGGGCGCTTCGTCCACACGCGCGGTCCCTCGACCGCCGCTCGGCGCACCTTGTGATGCTCGTGGCTCAGCCATTGCTCGATCACCGGCAGGGACTTCTCCCAGCCGCGCACGGCGCAGAACCAGTCGAACCCTTTGGCCAGCGACTCCTGCACGCGCCAGTCACTGTCCTCCGGCACGGTGCCGAGCAGGAATTCCATCGCCCCGGCGACGGTGTCCGCGGCGGGGCCGAGCGTCATCGCGACGCCCATCCGCAGATTGGTGTCGGCGGCACCGGTCCACAATCCGATCAGCGCGGTCGTCACGGTCTCGGGATCGGCTTGATGCCGTTTCCAGAACGCGGCCGTGTTCTTCCGCAATTGCGGCACCGACACGTCCGCAGTGGTTTCCTTGAACTCTTTTCGCAGCGACGCCGAACTCACGCAGCCACCGCCCTCACCGGCGCACCGCGAAGTGCCAAAGCCAGTACCACCGCGACCGCACCGGCACCAGCGAGCACCCAGAACCGGGCGCCGACGCCGACTCCCCGCACCAGCAGACCGCCGAATACCGGACCGAGAATGGCGCCGATCCCCTGGATCAGGCGGTTGGCGCCGAGCGCGGACCCGACCCGGCGCGGATCCGGCTTCAGCACCTCGCCGGTGACCATGGCGGTCGTCATCGAGATGGCCAGGCCCTCGGCCAATCCGACGAACGCGCAGATGATCGCGACGCTCACCACCGACACCCCGGCCAGCGGCAGCGCAACGCCTACCGCGAACGCTACTCCAGCGACCACACCGGACACCACGACGGTCCGATTGGCGAACCAGGCGAACGCCTTCGACAACGTGCTCGGTAGTTTCTCTTTCAAACTCTCCGGCAGCAAAGCGGCCGCCATGGTGGCAACGGCCAGCAGCGCCCCGTCCGCCCAAAGCACCAGCTGCCAATTACCGCCCGCGGACAGCAATCCGCCGAGGCCGTACCCGAGCACCGAACCCACGCCGATCGGCTTTCCTCGCCGCTGGAAGGAGAACAGGTCGGCGAGCACAGTGGACGTCGGCGACAGGAAGAGGCCACGGCCGACGCCGAACACCAGCCACCCGGCGATCAGCAAAGCCGGCCCGGCCGACGACACCGCGGCGAGGAAGATGCCAACCGCACTGACGCCGAGCCCGACGGCGATCGGCGGATTGCGGCCGTACCGGTCGGCGAGCACGCCAGCGGGCACGTTCAGCACCAGCGACGACACCGCGAGCAGCGCGCCGAGGCTGGAGGATTCGAGCCGCAGTTCGGCGGCGACGTGCGGCAGCGCCGGGAAGACCGACATCGTCACCGCCCACACCAGCACCACGCAGCCCGTCAGCACCGCGAGGGTGTTGCGGTGCGGCGACTGCCAGACGCTGCCGGGACGGACCTCGCCGGTTCTTCGCTCGGCCATGCTTTTCTCCTTTGCCACGAAGGCTTTTCCCGGCGGGCCGGACACGAAGCCCCTGATCGCCGAAGCGACCTCGGCCGGGTGTTCCAGGAACATGAAGCGACCAGCGTCGGAAACCACGTGCGGCCGCGCGCCGGGAATGCGCTCGGCGAGGAGTTCGGCGCTGCTGACCGGAGCGCTCCGGTCCTGCTCGCCCGCGATCACCGGGGTGGGCGCGGCGACGCGTTCCCTTAAATCAGGGTGCCGCAGCCGAATGAGATTGCGGTGCACGCAGAACGGCGCCCACGACCAGCTCGCGACGACCCTTTTCGCGACCTCGGGGTACTGCGGCAGCAAGAAGAACGGGCCCGCCCGTTCGGTGGATTCCGCGATGACATCCCGGTGGGTCTCCTCGATGACCGGCGGACGCTTCCACTTCATCTCGCAATGCACGGCCGCCCCCATCAGCACCAGCGAACCGAACCGAGCGAGTGTCCCACCGCGACGGCCCGGTGCCAACCCAGCACGGTCGCCAGGTCGTCGGCGCACCGCTGGGCGGACATGTAATAGGCCTTGGTTCCGGCGTTGCAGCCTGATAGCTCAGCCGACCTGCGTGCACACCGCTCGTATCCCGGCCCGGATTTCGTGTCCGACCCGGCTGACCGGGGTTGGCCCCGGAAAACGACGTGTCCCGCTTTCCCCTCGAATCGAAAGGGAAGCCCACGATCTCCCCGCGCCGTCACTTCCCCGTCGCCGCTCGGAAATGCCGTCACCGTGACCATCCACCGACGCGGGCATGACCTCGGCGGCGGCCACTGGCGAACAGCACCCAACACCAGCTGAAAAAACGGGAAAAAGCACTCAGCCGGACACCCGGCCGAGCGTTTTGTCCTGTGTTACAGACCACCGGATCGTGGTTACTCAGGCTTCTCACAGCGTCTCGTTCATAGCCTGCGACGCGCCTGGGGGTCCCGAACGAACGAGGAGCACGTGATCGTGACACCGGATGCCTGCCGGAAAACCGCGCGGGCCAGGCTCGCGGCGTCGTGTCCGATCGCCGGAGCCTGATCGCGGGCCGCTTTTGTTCTCCCCGAACGGATTTCCTGTGCGCTCCGCACGGCCCCCATCCCCCGCAGAAGGAAACCCTTGTGAGCGAGGAACTGTCGCTTTCCCTCGATGACACCGCGCAGCTCCGCCCGGTTCCGCGCCGCGCGCCCGTTCCGGCACGGTTGCACGAGTTCTTCGAACGCGCGTGTGACGAGACGCCGGACGCCGTCGCCCTGGAATGCGGAAGGGACCAGCTGACTTACCGTCAACTGGACGAACACGCGAACCGGCTCGCGCACGTGCTCATCCGCCGCGGCATCGGCCCGCATCGCCGGGTCGGCCTCCTGATTCCCCGGTCGACGCCGATGTACGTCGCGTTGCTCGCCGTGCTGAAGACCGGGGCCGCGTTCGTGCCGATCGATCCGGCGGCGCCCGCGGATCGCGTCGCCTATGTCGCCGCCGACTCCGCGCTCGACCTCCTGCTCGTCGCGCCCGAACTGGCCTCGGCAGCGGGCGAGGTCCGCTGCCCGGTGCTCCAGCCCGGGGAACTCGCCGCCGAGGCGATGCGGGCCAGCCCTGCCCGGCCGCAGCTCTGCCCGGTCGACGGCGAGCTGTGCTACGTCATCTACACCTCCGGGTCGACCGGGCGGCCGAAAGGCGTCGCGGTCGGCCAGGCGAGCATCTGCAATTTCATCGGGGTCGTCGCGGACGTCTACGGCGTGCGCCGCACCGACCGCGTGTACCAGGGCATGACGATCGCGTTCGACTTCTCGATCGAGGAGGTCTGGCCCACCTGGGCGGCGGGAGCCACGCTCGTCGCGGGACCGGCCGGCGCCGACCGCATCGGGTCCGGTCTCGCGAATTTCCTGGAACGGCACCGCGTCACGGTCCTGTACTGCGTGCCCACGGTACTGGCCACTGTGGACCGCGACCTGCCCGGCATCCGCACGCTGCTGGTCGGCGGCGAGGCCTGCCCTGGCGAACTGGTCCAGCGGTGGAGCAGGCCGGGGCGCCGGATGCTCAACACTTACGGCCCCACCGAGGCCACCGTCACCGCGACCTGGTGCGAGCTTCTTCCCGGCCGTCCGGTCACCATCGGCCGCGCACTGCCGACCTACCGGATCCGGCTGCTCGACGAGCGGCGGCGGCCGGTCCCGGACGGCGCCGTCGGGGAGATCTGCATCGGCGGGCCGGGCGTCGCGCTCGGCTATCTGAACCGGCCGGACCTGACCGCCGACCGGTTCCTCGACGACCCGCGGCTCACCGGCGGGGGCAGGCTCTACCGCACCGGCGACCTCGGGCGGGTGCTGCCCGGCGGCGAGATCGAGTACCTCGGGCGGGCCGATTCCGAGGTCAAGATCCGCGGCCACCGCATCGACCTCCAGGAGATCGAGAGCGTCCTGATGGAACACGCGGAGGTCGCGGTGGCGGCCGTCGCCCCGCATCCCGCCGCCCCGACCGAGGACCTCGTCGCGTACCTCGCGTTCACCCGGGGCGACCACGACCGGGACGCGATCGTCGCGCGGCTGAGGGAAAGCCTGCGGCAGCGGCTGCCCGCGCCGATGGTCCCCGGCTACGTCGACACGCTCGCCGAACTGCCCATGATGCCCAGCGGCAAGGTCGACCGCGGCCGCCTTCCCCGCCCGTCCGGGGCCCGGTTCCACGCGGTCGCCGCGGTGGCCCCGGAAACCGGCGCGGAACGGGCGATCGCCGCGGTGTGGGCAGAACTGCTCGGCACCGCCGAGGTGTCGGTCACCGCTGATTTCTTCCACGACATCGGCGGCCACTCGCTGCTGGCCGCACGCGCGGTTTCGCTGCTGCGGGAACGGGAAGTGGCCCCGGACGCATCCGTCGCCGACGTCTACGCCCACCCCACGATTCGCGCGCTCGCCAAGGCTTACGCGAACCGGACGCCCGCGCATTCGCGCCGCGAACCGGTCCAGACCGCACCGAGCGTCGGCCGGGCGCGGCTGTTCGGCTGGGGCACCGCGCAGGTCGGCGCGCTGTGCCTGCTCCTCCTGCTGCTCGGCGGACCGGCCGCGGCGATTCTGGGGCAGAGCGCGGGCGTCCTGTCGCTCAGCACCGTGTGGCTGCTGGTGGCGATCGCGCCCGTGCTGTACCTGACCGCGCGGTTCCTGCTGCCGATCGCCGGCGTCCGCCTGCTGTCGCGCGGGATCCGGCCGGGCGAGTATCCACTGTGGAGCGCCGCGTACTTCCGGGTGTGGCTCGTCAGCGGGCTGCTGGCGATGGCCCCGCTCGGCTCGATGAGCGGATCTCCCGCGCTGCCCTGGTATTTGCGGCTTCTCGGCGCCCGGGTGGGCCGGCACTGCCAGCTCGCGACCGCGAATCTGGGCCTGCCGTCGCTGCTGACGATCGGCGAGGACGTCAGCGTCGGCTACGGCGCGCACGTGCAGAACGTCCGGGTGCGCGGCAACCGGGTCGAGATCGCGCCGGTCGTGCTGCGCGACCGCGTCTTCGTCGGCGCGAACGCGGTCGTCGAGCCGGGCGCCCAGCTCGACGTCGGCTCCGGCCTGGCGGAAATGTCGGCCGCGGCGGCCGGGCAGCGCGTCCCGGCCGGGCAGTATTGGGCCGGTTCGCCCGCACAGCGCTGCGCGGAAACCGACCCGCTCGTCGCCGCGTTGCGCGCCCGGCCCGGGCAGGCGCCGTCCCGGGCGCTGCGGGCCCGGTTCGCGGTGGCCTGGCTGTGCGTCGAAATGCTGCCGCTGGTGTTCCTCGCCCCCGCCATCGCACTCGGCAGCTGGCTGTATCTCGCGCACGGCGCCGCAGGCGGATGGTGGGCGTGCCTGCTCGCCGGACCGGTCACCGCGGCCACCGTGTGCCTCGTGGTCTTCACCGGCAAACGGCTCGTGCTCCCCGTCACCCGCCCCGGCGTGCGGCACGTCGCCTCCTCGTTCGGGCTGCGCAAGTGGGTCGCGGACAAACTCCTCGGCGCGAGCCTCGCCGCGACCAACTCGCTCTACTCCACGCTGTACACGCCCGGCTGGCTGCGCGCGCTCGGCGCCCGCATCGGACCGCGCGCCGAGGTGTCGACGGCCTCCCAGCTCGACCCCGGATTGCTCACGCTCGGCGCGGAAAGCTTCGTGGCCGACATGGCCGCGGTCGGGGCCGCGACGTACTGCCACGGCCAGCTCGCGGTCGGCCGCACGACAGTCGGGACCAGGTCGTTCCTCGGCAACGCCTCGTTTTTGCGCTCCGGCGCCTCGGTCGGCGACGGCTGCCTGATCGGCGTGCACACCGCGGCGCCCGCCGACGGCAGCCCGGACGGCACGTCCTGGCTCGGCACCCCGCCGATCCGGCTCCCCCGCCGCCAGGACAGCGGCCGGTTCGCCGACGAGCTGATCTTCCGCCCGACCCGGTTGCGCGTCCTCGAACGGCTGGTCATCGAGTTCTTCCGGATCGTGCTTCCCGGCAGCCTGCTCGCCGCGGCCGGCTACCTCGTGCTGCTCGCCCAGCTGCAGGCCGGGAAATCGTCCGGCGTGCTCGCCGCCGTCCTCGTGACCCCGGCCGCGGTCCTGCTGAGCGGGTTCGGCGTGGTGCTCGCGGTCGCCGCCGCGAAATGGCTGATCGTCGGGCGGTACCGGCCGCGCGTCGAGCCCCTGTGGAGCCGGTTCGTGCGCCGCACCGAATTCGTCACCGCGCTGTACGAAACCGCTGCCGTGCCCGCACTTCTGGGATCCCTGGCGGGCACCCCGCTGCTGGGCCCGCTGCTCCGCCTGTTCGGCGCGCGGATCGGCAAACGCTGCTGGATCTCGACGACGTACCTGACCGAGTTCGACCTGGTCCGCCTCGGCGACGACGTCTGCGTCGGCCCGGCGACCTCGCTCCAGACCCACCTCTTCGAGGACCGGGTGATGAAAATGTCCACTGTGGACGTCCGGTCCGGCGCGAGCGTCGGCGCGCGCTCGGTGGTGCTGTACGACAGCGTGGTCGGCGATCGCACGGAGGTGGACGCGATGTCCCTGGTGATGAAGGGAGAACAGCTTCCCCCGGGGACCGCCTGGCGCGGCATCCCGGCGCGAGGAGCGTCCGGCTAGCCCGCGCGGACGCGCGTGTCCTCGACATCCGCAGTGGCAGCGTTGTCCCGCTGGGCCTCGACCTCGGCCAGCCGCTCCCGCAGCGCGCCGGTCATCAGACGCCAGGCATCCGAGCCCAGCACCAGGCGCCGCGGCGGATTCGGCGACACCGCGGCCCGGATGATGCCCTCGACCGTGCGTTCCTGGCTGTCGGTCATCTCCTCCACCGGGATCGGCTCCTGATCAGCGGGCCCGCCCCGGTAGGGCGCGCTGACCGGCACCCGGGCCGCCGCGTCGAAGAAGCCGGTGCGGACCATGCCCGGCTCGATCAGCGTGGTGCGGATGCCGAACGGCTCCACCTCGGCGGCCAGCGCGTCGAAGAAGCCCTCGATGCCCCATTTGGTCACGTGGTAGAGCGAGAACGACGGGAAGGCGAGCTGCCCGCCCATGCTCGACATCTGCGTCAGCAGCCCGCCGCCCTGTGCTCGCAGGTGCGGCACCACCGCGCGGGCGAGCTGGATCGAACCGGTGAGGTTGGTCGCGATCATCTGGTCGATCTGCGCGTCGGTCAGGTCCTCGGCGGTGGCGAACACTCCGTAGCCCGCGTTGGACACGACGACGTCGATCCGCCCGTGCGCGACGAACGCCTCCTCCACCACAGTGCGCACGCGCGCGGTGTCGGTCACGTCCAACGCCCGCACCCAGAGCCGGTCGCCGTACCGCGCCGCGAGGTCGTCCAACTGCTCGGGACGGCGCAACGTCGCCGCGACCCGGTCCCCGCGCGCCAGCACCTGCTCCACGAGTTCCCGGCCCATCCCTCGCGAAGCACCGGTCACGAACCAGCTTCTCGACATGATCGTCTCCTGTGTGTTTGACCTGCTGGAATCAACAACCTCAAGCATGCCAACAAAACTTCATGCGCGGGATGACACTTCCGGATCGAAGCCATACGCTTGCCGTATGGGTGAAGTAACCGTGTCCGGCCTGCGGGCAGTCCGGGAGATCGCGTTGACCGGATCGTTCACCGCCGCCGCGCGGTTGCTCGGCTATTCGCAACCGGCGATCTCGCGTCAAGTCGCCGCGATGGAGACAGCGACCGGATCCGCGCTGTTCCTCCGCGAAGGCCGCGGCGTACGGCTCACCCCGGCAGGCGCCGTCGTCATGGAACACGCGGGCCGGATCCTGGCCGGAGTCGAAGCGCTGCAACAGGATCTCTCGGCCCTGGACGACCGATTGTCCGGCCGGATCAAACTGGGCGCCTTCCCCGCCGCAACCGCCGTACTGGTCCCCCTGGCCCTCGCGCGCCTGCGCACCGAACACCCCGGCCTGGAAGTGACACTGGCCGAAGGACCGACACCCACCCTCCTGCGACAACTGCGCGCCCGGCGCTTGGCCCTAGCCGTCATCGGCGTCGGCGCAGGACTCCCGGACTACGACCTGTCCGGCCTCGGACAGGAGACTGTGTCCGACGGCGGCCTGTGCGTCGCGGTACCCGCCGACCACCGGCTCGCATCCGCCGCTGCCGTCCCTGTGGCGGAACTGGCTGGCGAAACCTGGATCGCCGGCGCAGGCACCGGCGGCGATCCCCAGTTCCAGGCCTGGCCCACCCTCACCGCTCCGCTCATCGGCCACGCCGTCCGCGGCTGGCCCGCCCGGCTCGGCCTGGTCGCCGCGGGACTGGGCGTATGCCTGGTGCCGGAAGTAGCCGCCCTGTCCATCCCGGCCGGAGTGACCACCATCGACGTCGACGACCCAACCTGGCTCGGCCGATCGACTGTGGCCGTCACTCCGCCGGACCCGGACGCCGAGACTGTCGCTGTGGTCGCCGCTCTGCGCCACGCTGGCGAGGAGATCCGGAGTCGCCGCCGGAATCTTGCGCGACTCGGGACGTAATGCGCGAACCGCCCAGCGCGTTGTTCACAACCGGTTGTTCACGTCTGCGTCTCCCGGCGGTGAACAACGGGGCCGCCCTACAACGAACTCCGGACGGACCCGAGGCCGTCGACGCGACGGCCGCGGCAACGGGTCCGGAAAGGGGAATCATGTTGCGGACAATCGTCATCCGGGCGATGGCTGTCGCCGCGGCGGGGATGCTGCTGGCGGCGCCCGCGGCCACCGCCACGACAGCGCACGCCCGGTCCGGCGACCACCTGAACGGCGCGTTGGTGAAGTTCCACACCACGGACAACGACAAGGACGGCGACTCGCACGTCACCGTCTTCGTCAAGGAGCGGGACGGGACCATCGCCGCCCGCATCGACAACGATTTCGGCCGGTTTCCGGACAACAGCGACAACGGCCCGTTCACCCTGGACGTCATCGACCCCGCCTCGCGCGACGACTTCGCCGGCGGCGAGGTCATCGTCCGGATGGACCCCAAGGGCCATGACACCTGGGAATTCACCATGTACGTCGAGCTGCAGTTCGACAACGGCAGGAAGAAGAACGTGCAGTCGGAAAACCTCCGGCTCACGCAGGACGGCCGCCAGCAGTCGTTCCCCATTCCCTGACGGTTCGCCGCGTTGTCCTCCCTCTCGGGGTGGGGAGGACAACGCGTTCAGGGGCAGGGCGGCCGGTAGTCCAGTTCGGGGAAATAGGCGTCCCATTCGGCGCGGCTGATCCGGGGGTGGCCGAGCGCGCAGGCCCGCGCCGCGGCCCGCTCGACGTCGGTCTCCCACTGCCGCACGGTGTGATCGCCCGACGCGGTCAGGGGCACGGCGGCCGGTAGTCGAGTTCGGGGAAATAGGCGTCCCATTCGGCGCGGCTGATCCGGGGGTGGCCGAGCGCGCAGGCCCGCGCCGCGGCCCGCTCGACGTCGGTCTCCCACTGCCGCACGGTGTGATCGCCCGACGCGGTCAGCGCGAACCGGCCGTCCGGGCTGAACGCCGCCCCGGTCACCCCGTCGCTGTGCCCGCGCAGCACTCCCTGTTCGACCGGCTTGCCCGGATCGCTGATCTCCCACAGCCGGACCGTGCGGTCCTGGCCGCCGGTGACGAGCCGGCGGCCGTCCGGGCTGAAGGCCACCCCGTAGACCGCGTCGGAGTGCCCGCCCACGACCGCGGTCGTCCGGGGACTCCTGGGGTCGCTGAAATCCCACAACCGGACGGTGTGGTCGTTGCTTCCGGTGGCGAGATGCCTGCCGTCGGGACTGAAGGCGAGCCGGCCGATCGAGTCGGCGTGGCCGGTTCCGGCCGCCACGAGCCGGGGCCGCCCGGGGTCGGCGACGTCCCACAGCCGGAGCACGCCGTCCTCGGCCCCGGTGCCGAGCAGCCGCCCGTCCGGGCTGAAGGCGACCGAGTCCGCACCGCCGGAATGGCCGGCCGCGACGCCCAGCGGCCGGGGCCGGGACCGGTCGGCGAGGTCCCACAACCGCACGGTGCCGTCCCAGCTCGCGGTGGCGGCCAGCCGCCCGTCCGGGCTCAGCACGGCCCGGCTCACCGCCGCCGTGTGTCCGTTGAGGACACTCAGCTCGCGCGGGCGGGCGGGATCGGCGAGGTCCCACAGCCGCGCGGTCCGATCGCGGCTCGCGGTGATCAGCGACCGCCCGTCGCGGCTGAACTCCGCGGTGAACACGGCGTCCGGCTGCCGGATCGTCGCCAGCGGCCGGGGCCGCAGCGGATCGGCCGCGTCGAGGAGGCGGACCGTGCGGTCCATGCCCGCGGTGGCGATCAGCCGGCCGTCGGCGGAGAACGCCGCCGAGACGACGGTGTCCGCGTGGTCGGCGAGCGGGAGGGCAGCGAGGTCCGTCAACCGGACCGTCCGGTCACCGCCGCCGGACGCGAGCGTGTTGCCGTCCGGGCTGAACGCCAGCGCGTAGACGGTGTTGGTGTGCCCGGCCAGCGCGGCGATCCGCGGCGCGCGGGCCGGATCGGTGACGTCCCAGAGCAGCACGGTGTTGTCGTCGCCGGCGGTGGCGAGCAGCTTCCCGTCCGGAGAGAACCGGAGCGTGTTGACTGCCGCGGTGTGTCCAGCGAGGACCGACAACCGCCGCGGGCGTTCCGGATCGCTGACGTCCCACAGCTTCGGCGAGTAGTCCCGGTCGTCGCCGGTGGCGAGCAGCCGTCCGTCCGGACTGAACACAGACCTGCTCCGGCCGTCCACAGTGGACATTCGGCGGGGCTGTGCCGGATCGCGCACGTTCCACAGCGCGGTGCCGTTGTCCGGGCCGGTGACGGCGAGCAGCGAACCGTCCGGGCTGAGTTCGGCGGAGCGGACCGAGCCCGCCGAGACGGGGACGGCACCGGCTGGCTTCGGCGCGCGAAGGTCGGTGATATCCCACAGCCGCACCGTTTCGCCGCCGGTGACGAGCAGCCTGCCGTCGCGGCTGAACGAGACGGCGGTGACGTTCGCGGTGTGTCCAGTGAGGACAGTCAGCCGTCGCGGGCGAGCCGGCTCGGCGAGGTCCCACAACCGCACGGTTCGGTCAGCGCCCGCAGTGACGAGCACCCGGCCACCCGGCCGGAACCGTGCCGCCCGCACCGCACCGGCGCTGTCGCCGATCGTGCCCAGCTGCCGGGGCTGGAAGGGGTCGGCGACGTCCCACAGCCGCACCGTGCGGTCGGCGCTCGCGGTGGCGAGCAGACGCCCGTCCTCGCTGTAGCTCGCCGAGTAGACCCGGTCGGTGTGCGCGGTGATCCTCGCGGCGTACGGCGTCGCGAACGTGCTGAGCAGGCCGTCGCGAGTCTCCGGCATCGGTGCCAGCCGGTACGCGGCGAGGCTCAGCTGCACCGAGAGCGCCGGGTTGGTCGCGCACATCGCAGCGGCGTCCGCGACCGCCTTGCGGGCGAGCGCGGTGTCGCGCCGTTCGGTCGCGGCGTTCTCCGCCCGCACCGCGATCACGATGGCTCCGGCGGCAAGCAGCAACAGCACCGCGAGCAGCCCGGCGAACTGCTGCAGCCTGCGGGTCCGGCGGCGCACCGCGGCCTGTTCCCGGGTCCGCGCGGCCAGGCTGGCAGAGAGGAATTCCCGCTCCGCCGGATTCAGCGCGCCGTCGTGCTCGCGGGCCCAGTCGTCGGCGAGGGTGAGCCGGGTGCCCCGGTGGAGGGCGCCGGGGTCGCGGTCGACCGCCTGCCACGCCTTGGCCGCCTCGGTCAGTTCCCGATGCACGCGCAGCCCGTCCCGGTCCTCGGCGAGCCAGTCGCTCAGCCGGGGCCAGTTCCGGATCAGCGCTTCGTGGGTGATCTCGACGGTGTCGCGGTCGATGGTGAGCAGCCGAGCCGCAGCCAGCACTTCGAGGACCGCGGCGTCGTCCTCGCCGGTGTCCGCTTCGGCTAGGCCGACCCGGCGTTTGGTGTCCTCGGTCCCCTCGCCCAGCGCTGTCAACCGCACGAACAGCCGCCGCGCGATCTCCCGCTGCCGCTCGGTCAGTGCGGTGTAGACCGTCTCGGCGGTGCGGGCGACCGCGTGCTCGATCCCGCCCGCCGTCTAGTACCCGGCCACGGTCAGCGTCGCGCCGCTTCGCCGCCGCCAGGTCTCCAGCAGCGCGTGCGAAACCAGCGGCAGCACCGAGGGCCTGCCGACCGCGTCCGCGACCAGCCGCGACACCAGCGCCGCCTCCACCATGCACCCCGCCGCGGCGGCGGGCCGGGTGATCGTTTCGCGCAGGTCCTCCGGCGTCATCGGCCCGACGAGCACCTGCGCGCCGCGCAGCGCGTCCACCAGCGCGGGATAACGGGCGCAGTGCCCGTAGAAATCCGCCCGGACGCCGATGACGACGCGGGCCCTGCTCGCCGGCCCGCTCGCCGCGGCGACGAGCGCGTCGATCAGCCATTCCCGCTCGTCCTCGGCCCGGCAGAGCGTGAAGACCTCCTCGAACTGGTCCACGACGAGCAGCAGGTCCGCGTCGGACGGCCGGTCCGCCATCGCCTGCCGGATCAGCAGACGCGCGTGTGCCGGGTCGGCGGCGAGCTCGGCCCGCAGCGCGGGCGCGGACCTCCCGGTCGGCCCGGCGAGCGCGACCGCGAACTCCTCCGCCGGATGCGCGCCGGGAGTCAGCACCGCCACCGGACTGCCGCCGCGCTCGGCCCGCGCCGCGAGTCCCGCCCGCAGCACCGAGGACTTGCCCGAGCCCGAGGCGCCGAACACCCCGGTGAACCGGCGCCGCGCCGCCAGGTCCGCCAGTTCCTCGACGACCCGGTCCCGGCCGAAGAAGCGGTCCGCCTGAGCCGCCTGGAACGCGACGAGCCCCAAGTACGGCGCCCGTTCCCCCGGCTCGTGCTCCTTCTCCGGCCCGGCGGACCGCTCGGCCGCGATCTCGGCGACCAGGGCGTTCCAGCGCTCGCGCCACTCCTCGACGTCCCCGCCGCAGCCGCGCACGTAAGCCAGCGTCACCACCAGGCTGGGCACCCGCCGGCCGCTCGCGGCCGTCGACAACGCGGCCACCGAGTAGTTCACCCGCCCGGCGAGCTCGCGGTAGGTGGGGGTGCCCGCTTTGTCCCGCAACCGGCGCAGCCCAGCGGCGAACCTCCCCAGCGCGCTGTCCTCCGCGTCCAGCGGGCGCTCACTACGCGGCACCGTCACGCTCCCTCGACCGATGCCATTGTTGACAGCCGCGTGGTTCACCGTCCAGCTTTCCGGCGGCAGACAACACTGTTGCCTTACCAAGATCTCCGGCGGCCGGAGATCCTCGAGCCAGGAAAGATTCGCGGCCGTCGGGCATGAGGTATCGCGATCGGCTGTTTTGCCGAATATTCAGTCAGGCGAAGTCTCCTCGCTCTTTTCCGCGGCAGAATGCACGCTTCATTGCCGGATCAGCGACGCTGTTTCCCTGGCGCAGACAGGTTTTCCGGTTCGCCCCGTGAGCGAGGCGAGGAAGGAAAGCCACGGCGCAACGGGAGCGGCACGGACCCGCACTCGCGGCCGAACTCGCTGCTGCCGATTTGCCAATGACCGCCGACGACGGCTCTCGGTCGCCCTGCGCCGGTCTTGCCGAGTTCGGCCGGGTGGGCCAGCTGGCCGGGCTGATTCGCGGCGAACTCGGCTGGGAAGCAATTCCCCGCGCCGGAGGAAAACCCCTGGCGCTTCGGCAGTTACCGCAGGCGGCTGGAGAAGAACGACACGATCTCGCGAACAGCGGCGCCTCGCTGCTGTCCAGGCGTCAGCTTGCCGACACAGCCCGCGGTCGTGTCGTCCTCTCCGCCGATCTTGCCGGGCGACCATTCGGTATTGAAGAAGTTGTGGTTCGCCCCGGTGAGCGTCACCGAGCTCGCGTCGGGGTTCTTTCCGACGACGTCCTTGACGTACTGCAGCCCTACGGTGCCGACAGCGCCGTCGCAGCTGCTGACGACCACCTTGAACGGCACGCGGGTCACCAGCACGTCGCTGTTGTCGTCCTCGGTGGAGTTGAAGTAGACCGGCGCGAGCGGGACGACCGCACGGATCCGGACGCCGGCGGGCCACTCGGGCGTGTGTTTGTCGGAGGCCTGCCACATCACGCCCTTGCCGCCTCGGGAATGGCCCATCGTTCCGACGCGGGAGAGGTCGACGTGGCCGCGAAATCGTCCGAGGGTGCTCGCCAGGGGGCCTTCGCCGCGGGCGAGGTCGCGCCAGAGCTCCAGGTGTTTGTTGACCAGGTGGGCACGGGCGAAGTAGCCCTCGTCGCCGAGGAGGTGCGCGTTGATGGCGTTGGCGCTGATGGAAACCACGACGAAACCCCGTTCGGCCAGCTTCTCGCCGAGGTAGTCGTAGCCGCGGTAGCTCGGCAGCGTCCGCTGTCCCGGCGGGCAGGGCCAGTCGCCGCCCGGGGTCTTCGCGACCGGGTCCACGCAGCTCCACCAGCTGCCGTGCTCCTGCACGATCAGCGGATGCGGCCGCCCGCCGAGATCGCGCGGATAGTGCACGACGGCGGCCAGCTCCATCGGCACGGACACGGTGGGATCGCGGAAAGCCTGGTCGCCGAGGTTGTACTCGACAACGCCGACGCCCGGCGCGGCTGCCGCCTGCGGCGCCAGGATCGTCACCAAGGCCAGTGCCAGCGCGGCGACGGCCATGCGGAGGAAGGTCATGCCGCACAGGGTGCCGAAGAAGTGTCAAAGACTCATGAGCGTCGGCAGCCCGTCTTCTGCCAAGGTGGAAGCACCGAGGAGGAAAGGCGGACACGATGCGGACTTGGCGAAGATGGCTGGCGGTGGCGGTGCCGGGACTGTGCCTCGCCGCCTGCACCGGCACCCTGACCCAGCCGGAAACCACTCCTGCGCCCCCGACCACGCCCGCCTCCTCCCCCGCACTCGGCGGAAACCAGGACACCGCGCGGTTCGCCCCGACGGCGCGGACGCGGGCGCGGGAGGCGGGCGTGTCGCCGCGGCTGGTCATGGCGATCCTGTTCAACGAGTCGTACAAACCGCACGACCCGGGTCTCGAACGCGCCTGGCAGCGGATGAAACCGGGGGCCGCGTTCGGGGTCGCGAACATGCACGAGGCGACCTTCGACGCCACGAAGAAGGGCCGGGCGTTCGCCGGGCGCTCCTGGGACCAGCTGCCGGACGATCCGGACCTGGCGATCCAGGCCGAAGCCTGGTACCTGCACGACCTGGCCGCGCAGCTGCCCGCGCACCGGTCCGGCCCGATCACCGCCGACGAACTGCTCGCGCTCGGCTACAACGCCGGGCCCGGTGCGATGAAGACCTTCGCGCGCGGGACCAAACCGGGTCCGCAGGCACAGTCCTATTTGGACACTTTGCGCGGGAATTGGGCCAAGGCCGGGCAGGCGCTCGGCGAGTCCTGACCAACTCCCTCAGCGGGCCAGGCGGTTCGGCGGCGGTGCACCAGGATCGTGCGGCGAGGGGATCTTGACCGACCGGTACCCGTTGCCGTCGCGGCGTGCCGTCCACCGGCGCCAGTGCTTGGCCGAGAGGCGAACCGGGGCGTGCTCCCGCACCTGCGCGGCCGCCGCGGCCAGCCGTTCGTCGCCCGGGAACGAGAGCCACAGCGACAGCGATGAGGACGCGGACCCGATCGTCGCCCGTACGCCGGAGGCGCCGAGCGTCCGGCCGTATCCGTCGACCGCGAATCCGCCGGTGTCCTCAGTGGACACTCCGGCGCACGGTTCGCGGGTGCCAGCGTCGACGAGGCGCACGGGGAGGTTCAGCACCAGGCAGGCGAGGGAACGGCTGTATTGCGTGACGTCCTCCGGCTCGGCAGCGTCGAGTGCATTGAGGACAGCGAACGCGCTGTCGTCCCGGACGCCCCATTCCCGGTGCGTGCGCTCGGTTCGCTTCGGGCCGCCGAGCAGATCGGTGGCAATTTCCTGCCAGCATTGGGTGCGTTCGGCGGGTCCGCCTGCCCAGAGCTGGAACGTCAGGGCGGGTGTGGCAGCGGGCTCCGTGCAGGCGTCGAGGAACGCGCGCACCTTCGAGTGGGCCGCCGAGGGCTTGCGGGTGCGCAGCGCGTGCGCGCCTCCGGAGGCCGCCGGGAGACCGTCGTAGGTCACGATGTCCGGGCGCGTCATGATGGCGCCGCATCTGAGGCGGTGTCCCGAAGGAAGGCGAACCGGGCTCGCTCGGATTCCGCGTCGAAGTCGGGAACGCGCGCCGCTACGCGTGTGACGAGTTCGTCGAGCGCGGCACGCACGGCCGGGCGCAGCAGCGCGGCCGGATCCGTCGTCCGCAGCACTTCCTCGCTGTTGAAGCGAAGCTCTCCGCTCACGGTGCGCTTGGCGAGCATCACCCGGGGCCGACGCAGTCCGGTCGGCTCGGTGACGACAGTGAGGTCGCCGCCGACGGTCACGAACAGGTCGAAGTCGAACTGCCATTCGAGCCGACCGAGTGCGGCGCGGATCCGGGTCAGTTCGGAGATCACGTCGAGCGGGATCGCCGGTCCGCCGTAGACAGTCCGGAAGGACAGGCGGCCCGGAAGCACGGCGCTCACGCGAAGGTTCCGATCCGCCAGAAGCCCTCGGGCGCGCCAGCGGGAATCAGCGGCGTGATCCACTCCGTGACGACCTCGACGACGGCCGCTTCGAGATCGTCGCGCGTCCACCCGCGCGGACGCGGCGGAACCGCGGGCACCCAGCCGTCTTCGTCCCACACCACCCCGAAAAGGTGCCGATCGTCGTCGAACCGGCGGTCGAGAGCGAACGCGTCGGCTCCTTCGAACCGGGCCCAGACGTCGAACGGGCCTTCGCCGTCCTGGTCCACGAAGACGTCGATCACGATGCCCTCGGCGCGCGCCTCAGTCCAGAACCGCTCCAGCCTGGCGGAAGTTTCCTGCGCCGCGGTGCCGAGGATCCCGGTCACCGCGGCCCGGTAGTCACCCGTGTCCACGAGAGCGAGCTTATCGCCGGAGGTCAGGAGCGGGCCAGAAGCGTCCAGTCCGCTGTGGACTCGGCCATCCGGAAGTGCTGCGCCAGGTAGCCGCCGTAGATGCGGGTCATCGTCTCGACGGTGTCCTGGCAGCAGCCCTGCCCGGCCCGCAGCTTGGGCACCATGACCCACCGCGCGTCCCGGAAAACCTGGTCCGCCGGCGGGTGCGTGCGCTCGTCGAAGCTGATCTCCAGGTCCCACCAGAGCGGGCCGCCGGTCACCGGGGCCAGGTCGAGCGCGAAGGCGAACGGGTTGGCCAAGGACATGCTGGCGACGCGATCTCCGGGCCGGATGTGGCGTCGCAGCAACGCCAGGCCGTCGTCGAGCATCGCTGGCACGTCGGAAGCGTTGCGGTACGCGGTCTGCCAGGTCGCGTCCGGCGGGATGACGAAGTCGCCGAGGTGCGGGCTGGTGATCCGCTGCGCCGGCGGGGGCGCTTCGACGAGGTGCCGGCGCGTCGCGCTGATGCCGAGTGCCAGCGCATCCTTCCCGGCAATCGGCGCGGTCGTCACGATGAGCAGCAGAACGAGCCCAGCGAGCAACGGCGCCGGAATCCGGCGTTGGCCGTCCCCTCCGGTCCAGCGCGGCAACTCCGGTTTCAGAGCCGCCACGAGCACGAGCGGGATGACGACGAGTGCGGCGAGGTCAGACTTCTCCGGGCTATTGGCGGCGGAGATCACGACACTCGAACCGAGCACGAACAGCGTGATCAGGAGCAGCCGCCATGGCCGAACCGGTTCTCCGCGCCGTCGGGCGAGGAAGAAAAGCCCGGCCACGACGAGCAAGGCGAGCGCGCCGACCGGAGCGTTGTACGCGACGGCGTGCAGCAGCATGCTCAGCCGTTTCCCGCTTCCCTGCGCGGCGAACGCCGTCGCGACGTCGCTCGCGTAGCCGATCGGACTGATCCCGAAACCCAGCCAGAACACCACCACGACCAGCCCGAAACCGGCGAACAGGCCAGGCATCTCCCGCGCGGCGAGGGTCCGCAGGAACAGTCCGAAGATGACGGCGACCACGCCCAGCAGGAAGAAGCTCACCTTGTCGTAGGCGAGCAGTCCGAGCACAAGGCCGAGGACGGCGCCGTCGGCCAGCGGTCGCCGCGTGCGCGGACGGATCAGCACGGCGAGCAGGAGAGTGGAGTAGAGCAGCCAGCCGAACTTGTTGTAGAGCATCGCGTACGTGGTCGTGCCCGGCGAGTAGCCCGGCGGCCGGACGGAAATGACCAGCAATGCCATGAAGACGGTGAATCCTGTCGCGTACCCGCCGGGCAACCGCCGATGGGAAACATATCCGGCGAGCACCGCCGAAACCGGAAGAAACAGCAAACAGCCGTATCCGACTGCGGCAAGCGAGGGAACCGCTTGCAGCTGAATGCCGAGCGAAGTGAGCACATAGACCAGCGGGCCGATGGCATTCGAGAAATCGGTGCCGGGAACTTGCCCCTGCGCGATCCGGTAACCGCCGTCCAGCAGGATGAAATTGTCCCACGGCGCCACGAGCGCGACCGGGCCGAGCCACCAGGAGTACAAGCCCAGCAGGACAACGCCGACCACGGTCAGCAGCGGCCACCGCACCCGGCGGCGCGCATCGCGCACGGAAGCATCGGAATCCTCGAGCCGGACATCATTTTCTGCCGACATGCGTTTCCCATCCTCGGGATTCGTTCGACTGATCATTTCGAGGCGCCGAAGACCCGGCCACCCCGCGATGCCTCGTAATCGAGACGGAAACACCAGGCGTTACATTCTATTTCCAGCAGGGAAAATTATCGACAAGATAATTGATGAAGCTCTTTTCCACTGCCGGCGCGGCGGGATAATTGACACCCGCGGGCCGCCCCGGTGTGCCGCCAACGCCGGGCGAGGAGCGCAATTATCGACTCGCGCACCGCAATCTCGGACATGGAGGCGGGAGCCGCCCGGCCCTACGGTTCGTCTCGTGGCTGAGATTTCCGAGAACGACCCGTCGCCCCGCCCCGAGCCGATCCGCGTCGCCGAAGAGGATCTTGCCGATCTGCGCGCCAGGCTGGACCGGGTCCGGCTTCCCGAACACGAGACCGTGCCGGACGCGGCCCAGGGAATCCAGTTGGCGCAGTTGGCGAAACTGCTGACGGCCTGGCGGGAACACGACTGGCCCGCGCGGCAGGAGCAGTGGAACGCCATCCCCCACTACCGGGCGGTTCTCGACGGCCTGGGCATCGCGTTCTGGCACGTACGCTCCCCCGAACCGAACGCGCTTCCGCTGATCCTGACGCACGGCTGGCCCGGCTCGATCCTCGAGTTCGAGAACGTCATCGGGCCGCTGAGCGACCCGGTCGCGCACGGCGGTTCCGCGCGCGACGCCTTCCATCTGGTGATCCCGGCGCTGCCGGGCTTCGGGTTCAGCGACCGGCCGCGGGAGCGGGGCTGGGATCCCGGTCGCACCGCACGGGCGTGGGCGCGGTTGATGACCGTGCTCGGCTATCCGCGTTTCGGCGCGCACGGCGGGGACTGGGGCGCGTTCGTGAGCACCGAACTCGCGCGGATCGTGCCCGAGCGCGTCGCGGGTCTGCACCTGACGATGCCGGTGGCCTCGCCGATGCCCGACGACCTGCTCGCGCCCAGTCCCGCTGAGCAACGCGTCCTCGACCGGCGCACCCTGCACCTGACCGACGGCTACGGCTTCGGGATGCAAATGAGCACGCGCCCGCAGACCCTGGGCTATTCGCTGCTCGACTCCCCCGCCGGGCTGGCCGCGTGGCTGGGCGAGAAATTCGCCGCGTACGCCGACAACCGGCCCGAAATCGGCGGCGGCGTACGCATTTCGCAGCAGGTCGACAACATCGCCCTGTACTGGCTGACCGGCACTGGCGCCTCGTCGTCCCGGTGGTACTGGGAGGCGATGCGGTGGGTGCCGCGCAGCGCGGAAGCGGAGAACGCGCAACCGGTGACCGTGCCGACCGCCTGCTCGATCTTCCCGGCCGATCCCTGGCCGGCCGTCCGGCACTGGGCCGAACGCCGGTACCTCGATCTGCGCTCCTGGCACGAACTCGACCGCGGCGGCCACTTCCCCGGTCTGGAGCAGCCGGATCTGCTGGTGTCCGAGATCAGGGAAGCGTTCCGGCACCCGCGAACCGGTTCCTGATGCCGTCCCGGTCAAGAATCGCGGTACGCCGAAGGCCGCATTCCCGTGTGCCGCAGGAAAGCCGTCGACAGCACGGCCGGGCCCGCGAAGCCGCATCGACCGGCGATCTGGGAGACCGTCAGGTCGGTGTCGCGCAACAGCCGCTTCGCCTCGTCGATCCGCAACCGGGTCAGATACCGGTACGGCGTCGCCCCGGTCGCCTCCTTGAAGACCCGCACCAGGTGGTAGACGCTCAGGTGCGCCTCGCCGGCGAGGTAGGCGAGGGTGATCGGCTCGGCGAGCCGCTCGCGCGTCGCCGCGACGACCGCCCAGACCCGCGGATTCTCCCGCTTCGGCCGCGCCCCGGCGGACAGCCGCGTATGGCGGGTGAGCAACTGCATCGTCAGGAACGCCGCCGCGGACTCGGCGTAGAGATCGTCGGCTTCGCCCGCGCCGCCGAGGGCTCGGATGATCTCCTCGACCAGCGGATCCCCTGCCGTCAACGAAGCGGCCATGGCAGCGAAGTCCACTGTGGTGCCGCCGAGCTGCGCTGCGGTCGCGTCCACAGTGGAGCGCGGAATGTGGACCTGCACGCTGTTCAGCACCCCGTCCGCCCGATAGCGGCGCACGGCGGGCTGATCCGGCGGCAGCAACTCGAGGCACCCCGGTGTCCAGGGGCTGCGTGCCCACCGGCCGCCTCTGCGCGTCTCCATGACCGCGCGTCCCTTGGTCGGCAACACCAGGTGCAGATCCGCCGCGGCCGGGAGTTCCATCTCCTCGGCCACGGGGACGTGCTCGAAGCGCTGCACGAGCAAGGACTCCCAGCCGGAGTCCTCCCAGCTGCAATACGTCCGCCGGACGTAACGGCCCATTTCGAACCCGGCGTACGGCCGGAGATCCAGCCGCGTGGAGTCGAACACCATGGTCCACAGGCTATCGACGCTCGACACCAGGAGGTTCCATGACCGCCGCACGCACCGCCGCCCAGGCCTTGCACGCCGCCGTCCGGAAGCGGGACAAAGCGGCTTGGCTCGGCCTGTTCGCCGCGGACGCCCTGGTCGAAGACCCGGTCGGCCCCTCGCAGTTCGACCCGGAAGGCACCGGGCACCGGGGCCGCGACGCCGTCTCGGCGTTCTGGGACCAGGCCATCGCGCCCAACGAGTCGATCGAGTTCCTCTTCGACGATTCGTTCGCCTGCGGGAACGAAGTCGCCTTCACCGGCCACGTCCGCAGCCAGCACGACGGACACGTGCTCGAGGCCGAGGGGGTGTTCGTCTACCGGGTGGACGAGGCGGGCAAGATCGCCGCCGTGCGGGCTTTCTGGGAGGTCGAGCGCACCATGCGGACGATGCGGCCCGCCTGACCGCTACGCACGGCCCGAGAGCCGGAGACGGGCGGCGGTCCTCCGCCAGGACAGCCAGAACACCGCGTACGGAATCCCCGCCAGCAAGCCGAGACCGGCAAGGGAGAGGCCTACTAGAAATACCGGGTAAGAGTCTCTGCTGCCGCTGCCCGCGTGGCCGTTGGCGAAAATCAATGCTGCCCAGCTCAGCACGACCGCCGCGGCAGCGATCAGGACCACCGCGGCCGCGGCCAGGCGCCGGAGACGGTGTTCCCAAGGCAGCAGAGGGGCGGCGGGGCCCCGCTCGCCTTTCGGGACCCGCAGCCAATCCACCGCCGCCACCACACCGAGGACCAGGCCCAATCCGGTGCAGCCCATCCCGAAGGTGAAAGCGGCGCCGGCACCGATATTGGCACCGCCATTGGGCGGCTCGGTGATCTCGGCGAGGAATCCCAGGCCCAGCAGCGCAACTCCGGCCACGAAGAGCCAGATCGCGGCGAACTTCAACGTCCTGACAGTAGTTCTCATGGTTCCTTCCGGCTGAATGACGCTTCCGCGAGGCGACCCGGCTGCCGGTTCGCCTCGCAGTCCCCCCTGATCACTCAGCCGCTCGTGTCGGACACCAGGAGTGAACGAAACGCATGAACAACTGATTTCAGGCAAACGCATCTTATCCGGTCGTAATCCGCCTGGCGGGGCCTGAGAACGGTGTCGCCGAATGGTTACCGAGCGCCGCTCCCGCTCACCCCTCGCGAGGGGCCGGGATCGCGACCCCGCCCGCGGGCCGGTTGCCGCGATAACGGGCCACCGCGACCCGGACGCCGTTGCGGAACGCGTCCGGCGTCGCCGCGAGGACGGTGCTGTGCGGCACCGGACGCGGCACGTCGAGCCCGGTCATCGGCCGCGCGAGGCCGATCCCGCGGACCGTCCACCGCGGCCGCCCGTCCTTGTCCAGGTCGGTGAATTCCAGCGAGACCGGGCGCATCGCCGCCACGCGCACGAGCCCGCTGTCCGGGCCGGTCGGGATCAGCACGTCGCCCGCGTCGAGAAGGAGGCAGACGCGCGGGACCGGCGTGCGGCCGTCGATCGCGACGATGCCGCGGCGGCCGCGTTCGGGCGACCGGAGCAGCCGGACGCATTCGCGGTGCGTCAGCTCCACGTCGTCCATCGCCCGGCTCCTCCCCTGCGCCCTGTCCCGATTCCACCCCGCGGGGGGCGGGAACGCCCACCGCCGGACGTCACTTCCTCAAGGGACTCAAGGCCTTCACTGAACTATTCGCCGGAAAAGTCGATCACGCCAGCCCTGTTCACCGGGTAGTGGAGCCCTCGGCCGCCCGCACCGCTAGCCGCGGCTGTCCCACGGACTTCCGACGCCCGTCCGGGTCGCGCTGCTGCCGGGCGGCAGGCCAAGGACGTCGAGCAGGCTTTGGTCCTCGTCGACGGCGTGGTGCAGATGCCCGGTCCTGGCGGTGCCGCGGTCGAGGTCCGAGACGCCGAGGAGATGCCAGACGCCGTCGCCGCCGTGCCGGACCCGCAGAATCGGCTCGCGGAGCTCGAAGACCTCGGCACTTTGAACGCAGGTCGTGCGCAGCAGCCAGTGCAGCAGCCACCGAGCCCGCCGGTCGCGCTCCATGACCAGGTCGGCGACCGCCCAGACGAACGGCAGGTCCCCGTGGGCGCGCGCCTGCTCCGCGGTCAGGTCCGGACCGCCTTCCGGAACGCGCTCGAACGGGTCGTCGGTCAGGGAGAACGCGTGCCCGTCCCCGTCGTCGAAGACGACCGCGTGGAAGGTCCCGCCGCCCGGGTTGCCCGCCCCGATCCCGACCGAAAGACGGGCGACGTGCGGGTCCGCCCCGGTGGTCCAGCCGAGCGCGTACGAGGCCAGCTCTCCCCGAGGCCCGACGAACTCGCCGAACGCCCGCCGGTCCATGCCCGTGACCGCTCTGGTCGGCACCTCGACCAGGGTGCCCTCCACCACCTCAATGTCCACGGGCGAAAGATAGCGGATCAGCTGGTCGGCCCCAGCGTCGTGAGTACGGTGACGCGATGGACTCCCGGGATTGGCACGCGCTGCCTGGACCGACGTGGTACCGGCCGGCGGAAGCCGCTGCCGCCGCGGGAGATCTGGACCAGCCAGCGTCTCCGGACGACGCTGCCTCGGCGGTCCGCCGCTTGGCCGCCGCAGTGGTCAACGACCACGCCGGGACCCTGTACCCGGCCGCCGTCCCGGCGGCGCGCGTCCTGCTCGCTGTCGTCCGGGACCTGCCGGGCAAGCCGCGCGGTGCAGTGCTGAATACGTTGCTGGACTGGTGGGGCTGTTTCGTCCCGGAGCCCGGATACGACCGCTACCGCGGCCACGACGGGGAGCCGGTCGACCTGATCGAGGCAATCGAACGCCAGATCCGCGGCGCGGCGGGAACGTTGCGGACCCTGGCCTGCTCGGATGGCGACGCCGGGAAGATGGCCGAGGACTTGCTGGCGCACCTGGAGGCGGGAAGCTGGTCGGACCTCGTCGCTGACGACTGACGGAGCGGATTTCGCCAGCTCCGGTCGACGAACCTCCGCTGGACGCCTGATCGTCCCCGGCGATCCACGCTGCGCGGCGGAAACCGCTGGGGCGACCAGGGCCCACGCCTCCGTTCCGCTGTGGATCAGGCGCAGTCCCGGCTGATGGCCGCGTTGATCCGCGCGCCCTCGGACCTGCTCACCGGATGCTGCGGAGTGCTGAAACTCTGGACCGCCTCCCCGTCCGGGTCGGCCAGGCGGGCGTTGAGCGCGGTGCACTGCCGGACCGCGCGCTGCGGGAAGTCGGGCAGTTCCTGCCGAAGCGAAGTCCTGTGCCACCGTGTCGGCCGGGTTCTCGGCCGCGTCCCGCATCCAGCTCGGCAGGTACTTCGGGTCCGCCTTGATCGGCGCGGGCGGCGGACCGGACTCCGAGGCAACTGGGCTCGTCGACGACGGTGCGCTCGCCGGGCTGCTGGCGGGCGCGGCAGCGGGCGGTGCTGAACCGCAGGCCGCCAGCACAGCCGTGGCGCCGACAGCCGTCAAGAGGACGCGAAGTGGCCGCCCCGCGAGCTGCGCCGGGGTCAGCCTGGTGAAGTGTCGTCGATCCACCCGTTCCGGCGGAGAAGTGGTTGCGCGTCGCTACTCCGTTCCTGAGCCGGGCTCGTCGGCGGCAAGAGTGCCCCGCCCCGCGCGGGAGGGGTCCCGGTGTTGTCAGCACGCCAACCGATCGGGGCCGCATGGTCCGGGCGCGCCGGGGTACCCGTCGGGTGAACCCCCGTTTCCCGGCGACGGTCAGGAGGACCCCATGCTGGCGCTGCTCGGTCTGCTTTTGGTGATCTGGCTGGTGTGCATCGTGCTCGGGGTGGTGATCAAGGGCCTGTTCTGGCTGATCGTCGTGGGCGCGGTCCTGTTCGTGGCGACCGCGCTGGTCGGGTTCGTCAAACGGGAGGCGCTCGGGCGCGGGCGCTGATCGCTCCGGCCCGCGTCGAAACCTCTCGGCGGCGAGACGATCGCAACACCCGGGCCGGCCCTTCCCGGCTTAGGCTGAAGCCATGGCCGACACGACACCGCCGACTCCGCAGGAAGCGTTCGACCTGCTCATGGCCGGCAACCAGCGCTTCGTCACCAGCGCCCCGGAACACCCGAACCAGGACGCGGCCCGGCGCGCCGCGATCGCACCGAACCAGTACCCCTTCGCGGTCCTGTTCGGCTGTTCCGACTCCCGCCTCGCCGCCGAGATCATCTTCGACCGCGGCCTCGGCGACCTGTTCGTCGTGCGCACTGCGGGCCAGGTGATCGGCGGCGAGGTCCTGGGCAGCATCGAATACGGCGTCGACCTGCTGAGCTGCCCCCTCGTCGTCGTCCTCGGCCACGACTCGTGCGGCGCCGTCGGCGCGGCCCGCGCGGCACTGGAGGACGGGCTCGCGCCGGTCGGCTACATCCGCGACGTCGTCGAGAAGGTGACCCCCAGCGTCCTCGCGGCGCGGGCGGCGGGCCGGGTCGAACCGCACGAGATCCTCGCCGAGCACGTCAAGCACACCGTCGACCTGCTGCTGGACCGCTCCCGCGTGCTCGCCGACCGCGTCGCGGACGGCCGGGCCGCCGTCGTCGGCCTGCGCTACCGATTGGCCGACGGCAGCGCCGAAGTCGTGGCCGCACACGGCATCGACGTGCCCGTCGCCAACTCCCCGGCCTGAGCGGACCGCTTCGCCGCCTCGCGATCCTCCTCGGGGCGGCGAAGCCCGTGCGTGAGTCTACTGTGGACAGACCGGCCTTTCGGGCAGCGTCCGCGCGCGCAACAGGCAACTCCGCAACGGATTCGCTCCTCGCCGTCCTTCACAAGGCATAAGGTCGTCGCTGAAGCCAGCGACGACCGCCGGAATTCCCTGCGACACAACGGGTGCCGCCTCGAAGGACGAACGATGCCATGAAACTCCTCTTCAGCGCGACCCCCGCGTTCGGCCACATCCTGCCGCTGGTTCCGCTCATGCAGGCGGCGGTCGAGGCCGGGCACTCAGTCGCTCTGCTCTCTGGCGCCGGATTCCAGGCCGCGATCACGGACGAACTTCCCCCGGAGGTCGCGTTCCTCGGCGCCGGGGCGATGCCGGGCGAGTTCTCCGAGGAAGCGGCCCGCCGCACCGGAGCCGACGTGTTCCATCCGACGCCCGCGGTCATCGGCGAAATCTTCGGCGGGGCGCGCATCGACCTCGGGCTCGCCGACAGCATCGACAAAGCCGCCGGCTGGCACGCGGACCTGGTGATCGCCGAGCCGTTCGACGCCGTCGCCCCCCTCGTCGCCGCCCGGCTGGGAATCGCCTGGCACCGGGCTGGACTCGGTCCGGCGCTCCCGGCGGTGATCAGCGACGAGATCGATCGCGCGGCGTCGGCCCGCCACGACCGTCCGGTCCCGGCCTCGAGTTATCTCGATCCGTGCCCGCCGCAACTGCAGGATCCGGACTGGTCCCCCGGCTCTCTGGTACGCCCGGTCCGGCCGCGGGCTCACCGCCGGGCGAAGGACGTCGCGCTGGAACTGTCCGAATTCGACACCCCCGGCAAGCCGACAGTGCTCGTCACGTTCGGCACCATCTTCTCCGACCCGGACGTGCTCTCCACGGCCGTAGCGGCGGTCGCCGACAGCGGGGCCAACGTCCTCGCCACGCTCGGCTCGTCGCTCCGGCATCCCACCGCGAGCCAGGAGATTCAAGCCGACCCGCGCGTGCGGTACGTGCCCTTCGTGCCGCTGAGCCAGTTGCTCGACCGGGCGGATCTGGTGGTCGGCGCGGGCGGCGTCGGCACCATTCTCGGCACCCTGGCGCACGGCCTCCCCATGGTGCTCTGGCCGCAGGGGGCCGACCAGCCGATCAATGCCGCCCGCGCGGCCGCGTCCGGGACGGCGATCACGGTGGATTCGGCGGCCGCGATTCGTGCGGCCGTGGCGGAAGCGCTCGAGAACAGCGTCTATCGCCGCGAGGCTCGGAAGGTCGCGGCCGAGATCGCCGACCGTCCCGATCCTGGCAGTGTGATCGCCGAGATTGCCCAGCCGTAGCAAGGATTCGCCTGCTGGACGGCGATCTTCCTGGCGGGTGCTGGCCTGACGCCATTCAGCCACCGGCCAGCACCCGACAGTCAGTCAGCGACCGGACACCTCGAAGCCGACCGCGGCCAGCGCTTCCTCGGCAGCCTTCCGGTCCTGCTCGTCGCTGCCGCCGGAAACGCCCAGCCCGCCGACGCACCGGCCGTTCTCCATGATCGGACAGCCGCCGCCCACCGCCATCATCCGCG
This sequence comes from Amycolatopsis halotolerans, assembly GCF_042647905.1. NCBI lineage: Bacteria > Bacillati > Actinomycetota > Actinomycetes > Pseudonocardiales > Pseudonocardiaceae > Amycolatopsis > Amycolatopsis halotolerans. The sequence continues at coordinate 133,303 of NZ_JBHRWI010000022.1, read as the reverse complement.
GGTGGCCGCCCAGTGGCGCGACTCTCGGATCGGCGAGGCGCTCGTTCCACGTATGAGTCGGGATGCGGAAGGAAGCCGCGGTCCAAGCCTTCTCGAACGCGATTTCGGCGGTGAGGAACGGCGCGTCGTCAGCCCGTTCGAAGGCTTTCAGGTGCCCGCCCGGGTCGGTGATCGCGATGGCGGCCGAGAAGCCGATCCGGGCCGCGGCGGCCTGTGCCGCGGCGATGAGCGCGACGGCAGCGGTCTGGCTGACCGACGAGGCGGGCACCGATTTCCGGAGTGTGCTCATCGAACCTCTTTGTCCGGTCGCCGATTCATCGCAGCGGCGACGCTGGAGTCGGGGCCACGCGAGTGACGACACTCTTCTCCGCGATCAGCAACTCCCGGACCGCCGGGCCGATCTCGTTCTTCCAGCGATCGTGCTGGTACACGGCCTCGTAAAGCGCCTCGCTCTGGGCCTCGTCCTCGAAGCGGCGCATCCAGACGTAGCCGTCCTCGTGTTCAGCGTCCACAAAGGACGCAGTCACGTCCATGCCCAGCGAAGCCTGGAACGGGATGACCACGTCTTCCATGTAGCGCACCCATTCCGCGCGGCGTCCGGGCCTGGCCTGGTAATGGCGGATTTCGTAGTACACGGCCGGATCACTCCGCCACGGTGAGGACGAGCTTGCCGCGAGTGCGGCCCGTCTCGCCGCGGGCGTGGGCCGCGGCCGCCTGCTCGAGCGGGAAGGTTTCCTCCACCTCGACGACGACCGCACCGGCGTCGATCAGGCCCGCGATCGTGGTCAGCGCGGCACCGTCCGGCTCGACCAAGAACGGCGTGACGCGCACGTCGGCCGCCTTGGCCGCCTTGGCCAGTTCCGGCGACACCCCGGACGGGACGGCGACCAGCAGGCCGCCGGGACGCAGGACCTGGAGCGAACGAGTGCTGGTCTGATCCTGCGCGTCGCCGACCAGATCGATGACGACGTCCACGTCGGCGACGGCTTCCTCGAAGCGCGTGGCGGTGTAGTCGATGGTCTCGTCGGCACCGAGTTCCTTGAGCCACGGATGCCTGGCGGCGCTGGCGGTGGCGATCACGTGGGCGCCGAGGTGCCGCGCGAACTGGACCGCGAAGTGCCCCACCCCGCCAGCGGCAGCGGTGATCAGGACACGCTGACCGGCCTTTACGTGAGCGGTGTCGACCAAGGCCTGCCAAGCGGTCAGCGCCGCCAGCGGTACGGCCGCCGCGTGCACGTGGTCGATCGTGGCCGGTTTGCGGGCCCATTGGCGGGCCGGTGCCGTGACGTACTCGGCATAACCGCCCGCGGCGCGCGGGAACCACGGCATGGCGTACACCTCGTCGCCCGGCGCGAGCGTGGTGACGCCGAAGCCGACCTCCTCGACGACGCCGGACACGTCCCAGCCCAGGACCAGCGGGAACGTCTGCATCCCCGCCATTCCCCGGCCCTCGCGGGTCTTCCAGTCCACCGGGTTGATCCCGGCGGCGTGCACGCGCACCAGCACCTCGGTCGGCACCGGCGCGGGCCGCTCGATCTCCTCGACGGTCAGCACCTCCGGCCCGCCGAATTCCCGGATCGTGACTGCTCGCATGTGCTCGCTCATGGTGTTCTCGCTCATTCCCGTCCCACTCCGGTCTCGCGCCGGGACTGCGGCGCCGAGACCAGAGTGGCGCGCGCTCGCGGCAACGAGTGAGTGGCCGGGGAGACACCTATCGTACTATTCCAGCCATGCCGCATCGCGTAGTCGTTCTCGCCCTCGACGGAGTCCTGCCGCTCGATCTGGGCATCCCGGCGCGGGTGTTCAACGAGGCCTGCGAACCGGACGGGACCCGGCTGTACTCCGTCACGACCTGCTCTCTCGGCGGACAGCCGGTGCGCACGCACGAGGACTACCGGCTCGTCGTCGAGCACGACGAGTCGGCGCTGGAGACCGCGGACACCGTCGTCATCGCCACGCAGGAGCCCACCGAACACCTGCTCAAGACCGGCCGACTCCCGGCGGAAGTCGCCGCGGCGCTGGACCGGATCCGGCCGCGGACCCGCATCGTCAGCCTGTGCACGTCGGCGTTCCTGCTCGCCGCGGCTGGGCTGCTGGACGGCAGGCTGGCCACCACGCACTGGGCGCTGTGCGACGCGCTGGCACGGCGGTTCCCCGACGTCGAGGTCGATCCGGACGTGTTGTTCGTCGACAACGGGCGCATCCTGACGTCCGCGGGCGGAGCGGCTGGCATCGACCTCTGCCTGCACCTGGTCCGCCGGGACCACGGGACCGCGGTGGCTTCGGCCGCCGCGCGGCGCTGCGTGGTCGCGCCGTGGCGGGAAGGCGGGCAGGCGCAGTTCATCGAGCACCCGGTCCCGCGGGACACCGACCGTTCCACTTCCGCGACCCGGCAGTGGGCGCTGGACCGGCTCGCCGAGCCGATCACGCTGGACGACCTGGCCCGGCACGCGCACATGAGCGCACGCACCTTCACCCGGCGGTTCCGCGGCGAGGTGGGCAGCAGTCCGCTGAAATGGCTTGCACAGCAACGGCTCGCGCACGCCCGGCTGCTGCTGGAGTCGACGGACCTCCCCGTCGCGCGGATCGCGACCGCCTGCGGTTTCGGCGATCCGGTCGCCCTGCGCAAGCACTTCTACACGTATCTGGGCATGTCACCTCTCGCTTATCGCCGGGCTCACCAGGTGCCGGAGCCGTTGGCAGCACAGTGAAATCCGGCCGGTCCGCCCCGGCACCGAGCACCGGGAGATCAGCTGCTTCCGGGGGATCCGGCGGACTGGAGTCCCTGTCCGGACATCGCCAAGGCGTCGTCGTCGCAGATCGCGCCGCAGGGCGAATTCGACCGGGCGGGTCACAGCGTTGAGGCTCGTCTCACGTCGTCGCCCGGCTGGCGCGACGTAGCCGCTGTGGTGCACAACGAATACCCACCGGGTCGACATCGTCATGGCATCGAGTTCACGTGGCAGCAGTACCTCGCCAACCCCCGGCAGGCAGCTCACCTGACGGCATCGCACTCGTTCCTCGCGGCCGCCCTCCGTGCGCTGTATCCGTTCACCTCCCACGACAATCTCAGTTTCCGGCCTGCGGTCCGCTACGCCGAACTGGCGGGCCTCTTGACAGAGCCGCTGGGAGACGACCGTTACCGGGCGTACGGCCCGGGGCAGAAGGAAACCGGAGCGGCGGGCAGTGTCGAACTCGCCCTCGACGCGATCGCTCCGGAATGGCTCCCGGAGGCGCCGCGCCCGCGGCCCGGCCGGTCATTCCCCTGCGACCTTTTCCGACATTCGTACGGCACCCGGGACATTCCCTACGAAAGTCGGCTCGGCGCCGAACGCGCCGAGAATCCCAGCACCGGCAAGGCAGATACGAATTGACCGGCGAATCCTGAACATTCCGTTGGTCCGTTTGGAGCATTGACGCCCCGATCCGCCGATCCTTTACTCGACTGTGCTCGGCCGCATACCCACCGTAAGCGGCCGGGCAGGTTCCCTCTCCCCGCACCCATCGTCCTGCCTTCATGGAAGGAAGACCTCGATGCCCCATCGCGGATTCACCACGGGCCTGGCGGCTGCCGCCGGGCTCGCTATGACGCTCGTACTGCCGGCGGCCCCGGCAGGCGCGGCTCAGGAAGCCCAGCCCGCGTCCCCGGACGCGGCCGCCGCTCGCGCCGCTGATCAAGCGGTCGCCTCCGGGTTCGCCGCGCTCAGCCGCGGCCCCGCGGAGGCGTTCCGGCGCGTCGGCCTGACCGCGGGCGACGCCGGACTCTTCTACGGCGCCTACGAGCGCACCTACCAGGGCTTGCGGGTCGTGGGAGGGGACGCGGTCGTCGTCGCGGACGGGGCCGGGAACGTCCGCGGCACCAGCGCCGCGGAGAGCGCACCCATCTCCGTGGGGACGCAAGCTGTTCTCGACGCCGCGAAGGCCGCTTCCACCGCGCGTGCCCAACTGCCCACTGTGGACAGTGTGAGCACCCCGGAGAAGGTGGTGCTGGCCGGGACGAATCCGAAGCTGGCCTACGAGGTCGTCGTCTCCGGGCGCACCGCCACGGCGCCGAGCAAGCTGCACGTGTTCGTCGACGCCGCCACCGGCGCGGTGCTCGACAAGCGGGACGACATCAAGACCTTCGGCTCCGGCGCCAAGTCCCAGACCCAGTCGAACGCGGTGAACGCCGCGGGCACCGGCAACAGCTACTACGTCGGCACCGTCTCCCTCGACACGACGCAGTCCGGCTCCACCTACTCCCTGCGCGACCCCGGCCGCCCGGGCCTCAGCTGCGGCCGCGAGGGCGGGTCTGTCTACAGCGGACCGGACAACAGCTGGGGCAACGGCTCGGGCACGAATCTCGAAACCGGCTGTGTCGACGCGCTTTTCAGCGTCCAGACCGAGTGGAAGATGCTGAAGGACTGGCTGGGCCGCAACGGCATCAACGGCAGCGGCCGGGGCTACCCCGCGTCCGTCGGCCTCAACGACGTCAACGCCTACTGGGACGGTTCTTCGACGCACTTCGGGCACTCGCAGGACAACCGGCGCCAGGCCACCTCGATGGACGTCGTCGGCCACGAGTTCGGGCACGGCATCTTCCAGACCACCCCGGGCGGCGCGGGTTCCGGCAACGAGAACGGCGGCTTGAACGAGTCGACCGGCGACATCTTCGGAGCGATGACCGAAGCCTACGCGAACAACGCGAAGGACCGGCCGGACTACGAGGTCGGCGAGGGCGTCAACCTGGTCGGCCAGGGCCCGATCCGCTACATGTACGACCCGTCGAAGGTCGGCGACCCGAACTGCTACTCGTCGTCGATCCCGAGCACCGAGGTGCACGCCGCGGCCGGCCCGCAGAACCACTGGTTCTACCTGCTCGCCGAGGGCTCGAACCCGGGCGGCGGCAAGCCGGCCAGCCCGACCTGCAACAACAGCAGCGTCACCGGCGTCGGCATTCAGAAGGCCGCCAAGATCTTCTACAACGGCCTGCTGAAGAAGACCTCGTCGTGGAACCACCGGGCCGCCCGCAAGGCGACGCTGGAGGCCGCGATCGCGCTCTACCCGGGCAGCTGCACCGAGTTCAACGCCACCAAGGCCGCCTGGAACGCCGTCTCCGTGCCCGCCGTCTCCGGCGAGCCGACCTGCACGGCACGGCCCGTCCGCTGACCTGACGCGGCCGGGTCCCGCTCCCCGCCGACCGGCGGGACCCGGCCGCGCGGCAGGCAGTCCCCGTCCCCGAAATCCCCGCTCCCCCAACCGAAGGAACGCACCGCCATGAAGTGGAAGACAAAACTCGGCGCCGGGGTCACCGCCCTGGTGGCGATACTGGGCGTCGTCACCGTGCCCGCGGCCACCGCCGCGCCCGCCTCGACGCTCGCCGCGCCGGACATCTCGCTGGCCAACATCAAGACGCATCTCAACCAGCTGCAGACCATCGCCCGCAACAACGGCGGCACGCGTTCGCCGCGCGGCGGCGGCTACGCGGCGTCGGTGTCCTATGTGGAGAACCTGCTCAAGAACGCGGGCTACACCACGAAACGGCAGACGTGCACGAGCTGCACCGGCCAGTCGCAGAACCTGATCGCCGAGTGGCCGCAGGGCGACGCGAACCAGGTCCTCATGCTCGGCGCGCACCTCGACTCGGTGAGCGCGGGCCCCGGCATCAACGACAACGGCTCCGGCAGCGCGTCGATCCTTGAGGTCGCGCTGACGCTGGCCCGCACGAACCCGGCCATGGCCAAGCGCGTCCGGTTCGCGTGGTGGGCCGACGAGGAGTCCGGCATGGTCGGCTCGCGGTACTACGTGAGCACGCTGTCGGGCACCGAGCGCGCGAAGATCAAGACCTACCTCAACTTCGACATGATCGGCTCGAAGAACTGGGGTTACTTCGTCTACGACGACGTCGCTTCGGTCAAGGCCGTCTTCGACGAGTACTTCGCCTCCATCGGCATCGAGACCGAGGGAGACACCGAAGGCGACGGCCGGTCCGACCACGCCTCGTTCAAGCGCGCGGGCATCCCGGTCGGCGGCCTCGCGACCGGCGCCGGCGACATCAAGAGCTACGAACAGGCCGACAAGTGGGGCGGCACGGCGGGCGCACCGTTCGACAACTGCTACCACCGCGCCTGCGACACGACGGCGAACATCCCGGACACGCCGCTGGAGAAGAACTCCGACGCGATCGGGTACGCGGTGTGGAAGCTGGCGGCCGCGGCGCCTGTCGCGACGGCTCATCGCTGAACCTGATCGATTAGCCGCTCCGGGTCGTCGCCACGAAGAGGGCGGCGGCCCGGAGCGTCCGGCTGTCCGGGACCGGCCTGCCGGACGAGAATCGGTTCGACCAGGAACGGGCGGTATCCCGCGATCTCGGGCAGGTCGAAATGCTCGAACTCGTTGCGCTCCAGATGCCACCGGACGATGCGGCGGGTCGACCCGCGGTTCGGCTGGGAGAAGACCAGCGTGTCCGGGGTTTCCCAGATCGGCGAGGTCGACGGGGTGCCGCTCGCGTCGCAGCCGTCGGGGAGCGGGTATTCGGCGGTCGTCCCCGCGGCCAGGTCGAGCACCTGCACCACGGGCGGTTCGTGGCCGCCCGAATGCATCAGCGCGCCGCCCGGCACGAAGCGCCAGCGATGGGGTTCCGGCAGCGCCCGCTGCTCCCCCGACGCCGTGAACACTGTTGCCGCTCCGGCTTCTTCGCGCACTTGAGCGCCGGAAAGCGGGTCGAGCTGATGCACCGTCGAGGCGAACTCCACCGGTTCCTGGCCTGGGGTCCAGCGGGAAGCGGTGAACGTCATATATCCCGACCTGGTGGTGAAATAGACCGATCCGTCGTGGACGGCCAGGACGGTTCGGGTCAGCTCGTCTGATTTCGGCAGGCTCCACACTTCTTCCGTGGCCACGTCGAAGACATGCACCTGGTCCCAGGTCCGCCGGCCGACGTGCGTCTCCACCCCGGCCAAGCAGCGTCCGTCGACGCTGCGGACCGGCAGCATGCCCAAGTCAACCGGCGCTGGGCCGGCAGCACCGGTCCAGTCGATCAGTTGCCCTTGCCCTCCGGAGGAGGCGACGTAAACGCCTGTCAGGGTCTCGAACGCGCGGTAGCGATAGTCGCTCTCGACCCGGCCGAGGACTACCGGTTCACCCGCGCGCCACACGACAACTGCGCCGTCGCCGGAGACAAACCCCGCTTTCGGCGGCGAACCGGCCACGGTCGCGGGTTCCTCCCTGCGCACGGTCTCGACCCGCCTGCGTGCCGGCCGGGTCGGCGGCGGTCGGCGAGGAAGCGCTGTGACGGCACCGTTTTCCCGGTGGATCAGCTTGTCGCTGACCGCGTACGCGAGCAACGGCTCGACGGTTTCCTCCGGGACAGCCAGCAACCCGGCCAAATCCCTTACGTGCGCCGGATTCGACCAGGCCGCGATGGTGACAAGGTCTGCGGCGAGCCAAACGTAGACGGCGCGGACCGCGGCGGCATCTATCCGGTTCGCCAGTTCGTCCGGGAGGTCGAGCACTTCCGTGGCCCGCCGCGGCGTTCCCGCCTGGTACCCGCCGGTGCCGTCCTCCACGAGCAACCCCGCGGCGACCAGCAACGGAATCCCGTCCCGACGCGTGCGCGGCGGGTCGACGCCCAACTGGCCACACACGCTCTCCGATGGCTGCTCCCTGCCGGGCAACGGTTCGTCCAGCCAGCCGTCCGGGCGCAGCATGCCGACAAGCGTGAAGTACCACGACACTTCGATGACGTCGTACCCGAACACCTGCCGCCAGCCCGGCTCCTCCGGGTGAATCGCCGGACGCGTGCGTTTGAGCCACCGCGGCGGTTCCGGCACCTCCTCCGGCCAGAACTGGAACAGCCAGACGTCGCCTTCCTCGCCGGCGTCCGCCGGTCTCCGGCACACCCGGACGCGGTAAAACCCTTTCGCGCCAAGACTCAGTTCTCCGCTGAGCGTGCCGCCCATCAACCACCCCAGGCCCGCGATCCCCGAGCGGCTGCGAAAGGGCGACTCGACGATGTCTTCCCAGTTCCCGAGTCGCAGTTCCGGTGGCCCGTCGTGCGCTTCGCAGCGAATTGCCTGATAGAGGTGGTCGGCCGTGGCGTATAGCCAGCCGTCGCCCGCTGTCGCGACTGTGCCGGACACCGTCCCCGTCGCGTTTTCGCCGAGCAGTTCGTTGTCCAGCGCGGGCAAAGTCTTGTCGCGGTACACGTCTCGAAGCACGATGGTGCCGTATTCGGGCGAGTACTCGTCGTCCTCGCAGAACTCCAGAAGCGTCATGCCAAGAAAGGTAGCGGCGGGGTCCGACAATTTTCGGCGGCAGCGGTGTCCCGGCGAGACGGTGGCAGGGAGTCCACTGTGGTCAGTTCCACGCCATTCGCTGGAAAGCATCGATGAAAGAACGGAATCCTGCTGATCCCGGTTCGTGCGCACGTGATCTCGCAGGATGCCTTCGCGAACGAAACCCGAGACGTTCAGTCGCTTCCCGAGCAGCGGCTCACCAAACTCCTGACCCAGCCGCCCCTCAGCCGAGCAACCGGCGAAGGAAATCCCGATACGCCTCATGCAAAAACTGGCACACCTCAACCGCCGCGTCGACATCCCCGCCCAGCATTCCCCTCGCCAGCAAGCGATGCCGTTCCAGATCGTCCCGATCCATCACATGCCCCTTCGGATCGATCTGCACGATCTGGTCGATCTCCGCGGTGTGCTCGTCCCACAGCCGGATCAGCGACTCAGACCCGGTCGCCTGCATGAAAGCCCGGTGCAGCGCGTGGTCCGACTCGCTGAGTTCCTGCCCCGCCTCCACGGTCTTCTCCAGCCGGTCCAGTGCCTCGCGCACCGTTGCCTCCCCCTCGGCGGAGACCCCGCGCCGACGGGCCAGCTGCAGGGCTCCGACTTCCAGGACTTCCCGCACCAGGTCGATGTCGGTCAGCGAGCGCTGCACCTCCTGCGACTGCGCGGCGACGTCCTTCTCGGTCACGAACGCGCCCCGGCCGACCTGGATCTCGACCAGGCCCAGCGAGCTCAGCATTCCCAGCGCTTCCCGCACCACCGGCCGCGAGACCTCGAATTCCAGCGCCAGCCTCCGTTCCGACGGCAGCTTGCTTCCGCCCGGGTACCTGCCGTGCCGGATGCCCCGGAAAAGCTCGTCCGCCACCCGCGCGCGCTGAGTGCTGAAGGCCACCGCCTCCTCCTTCTCCCCTGTCGCGGCGGAGGTTCCCCCGCCACGGCAGCTTAGGCGGCTCCGGCCGGTCCGCGACCGGCGGAGCAAACTGGTATTACCGGTATTGCCTCTGTCCGGGTTTGAGCTTAGCCTTCCGGGACGGCACCCGCGTATCCCCCGAACAAGCCAGGCAGAGGAGCAAGCGTGGACGACAACCTCCCCCGCGCCGGGATCAGCCGGCGCGACGCGCTCAGACTGGCCGGAAGCGGCACACTCCTCCTCGGCGCCACCTCGCTGCTGAGCGCTTGCGGCGGCGGCAGCTCAGGCAGCCAGGACTTCAGCCTTCAGCTCGGCTGGGTCCCGGACGCCGAGTACTCCGGCTTCTTCATGGCCGCCGAGAACGGGCACTTCGCGAAAAACGGCCTGACCCCGAACATCCTCCCGGGCGGCCCCACGACCAGCCCGGAACCGATCGTCCTCACCGGAAAGGCGCTGCTCGCGGTCGAGCCGGTCCCGGAGAACGTCGCGAACGCGGCGCAGCGCGGCAACGACCTGAAGATCGTCGGCGCGCAGTTCCGGCGCAGCCCCGAATGCTGGGTCTCGCCGGCCAAAGCACCGGTCAAGACGCCGGGCGACATCGTCGGCAAGAAGCTCGGCATCACGCTGTCCGGCAAGAACACGGCGCTGGCGTTCCTCCGGAAGAACGGCGTCGACCCGGCGAAAGTCACGCTCGTGCCGATCAGTTTCGATCCCGCTCCCCTGGTCGCCGGCGAGATCGACGCGCTGTGGGGCATCGCGACCAATCAGCCGGTGACGCTCGGCGAAAAGGGCGTCCAGACGCACACCATGCTGCTGGCGGACTACGGCTTCAACCGGATGCAGGACGTCCTCGTGACCACCGGCGCCGCACTGAAAGATCCGGACAAGGCGGCGCTGCTGAAGAAAGTCGTCGCGGCGAGCCAGCACGGATGGCAAGACGCGTTGGGCAATCCGGCCGCTGCCGCGCAAACGACCGTGACGAAGTACGGCAAATCCCTTGGCCTGACTGCGACTTCGCAGGTCAAGACGCTCGAAGCGATGAAGCCGTTCATGCGGCCCGCGGCGGGCGGCCCGGTGCTCACCATGTCCGACGCGCTGATCAAGGACACCGTCAACGCGCTGCAGAACATCGTCGGTGTCAAGACTTCTCCCTCCTTGTTCACCAATGAACTCTTCTGACGCCATGGCCGCACAGACCCTTCCCGCCCGTCCGGACGACCAAGGCGGCCTCGACCTGTCCGGCGTGACGAAGACCTTCCACGACGGCAAGCAGCAGGTCGAAGCGGTCCGCGAGTTCTCCCTGACCGCGCCGAAGGGAGCGTTCGTCGGGATCATCGGCCCGTCCGGCTGCGGCAAATCCACCGTGCTGCGCATGCTGGCCGACCTGGACACGCCGACGTCCGGCACGATCTCGGTCAACGGCACCGCTCCGCGGGAACTCCGTTCGCAGCACGGGATCGGCGTCGCTTTCCAGGACGCGGGCCTGCTCCCCTGGCGCAGCGTCGAAGCGAACATCACCCTGCCGCTGCAGGTCGCCCGGCGAACGCCGGACCCACGAGACGTCGCCGAACTCATCGACCTGGTCGGCCTGTCCGGCTTCGAGAAATCGCGGCCGTCCCGGCTTTCCGGCGGCATGCGGCAGCGGGCCGCGCTGGCCCGGGCGCTGATCAACCACCCGAGCCTGCTGCTGCTCGACGAACCGTTCGGCGCGCTCGACGATCTCACGCGGCAGCGGCTGAACTTCGAATTGCAGCGGATGTGGCTGGACCGCGGCACCACGACCGTCCTGGTCACGCACAGCATTTCCGAGGCGGTGCTGCTGTGCGACACCGTCGTGGTGATGAGCCCGCGACCCGGCACGATCTCGAAGGTCATCACGATCGATCTCCCCCGCCCGCGCACCGCCGCGACGCTGCGCGAACCGAAGTTCCACGAGTTGTGCGACGAACTGTCGGCGGTGCTGTTCGAGAACCCGGCGGGCAGCTGAATGCCCCGGCGCACGATCCGCAGATACGGCGGAGCCGCACTCGCCGTTGTCGTCGTTCTCGCGCTGTGGCAACTGATCTCGCTGTCCGGACCGTACTCCAGCGTCGTTCCGTCACCGGTCGAACTCCTCCGGCAGATGTGGGGCGACCGCGGCTTCTACGGTCCCAACATCGCCGCGACGATGAGCGAAGCGGCGCAAGGGTTCCTGTGGGGCAACGTCCTCGCGATCGCCGCCGCTCTGCTGACGTCCCGGTACCGGATCCTGCAACGGGTGCTGGAACGGTTCGCGGTCACCGCGATCGCGCTGCCCCTGGTCGCCGTCGCGCCGATTCTGTCGATCCTGTTCCCCTCCGGGACTCCGAGCGTGATCCTGGCCGCCCAGTCGGTGGTGTTCCTGACCGTCGCGTCCGTCCTCTTAGGACTCCGGTCGGTCGGTGCCGGTTCGGTCGACGTCATCCGCGCCGCCGGCGGCAGCGAATGGACGGTGCTGCGCCGCGCCCGGATCCCCGCCGCGCTGCCGAATCTGGTCGGCGGACTGCAGATAGCCGCGCCGAGCGCGCTGCTCGGCGCGATCATCGGCGAGTACCTGGGAGCCGACCACGGTCTCGGCGTGGCGATGATCCAGGCGCAGGGCGCGTTCCAGGTGGCCCGGCTCTGGGGCTTGCTCGTCGTGACGTCGCTGCTCGCCGCGATGTGCTACGCCGCGATCCCGCTGATCGCGAAACTGCTGGTCCCCGCGTTGCGCTCGGTCGAGACGACCCTTGGCGCAGCCGAACGCGCCACGCCGAAACCCAGCGCGGTATGGCGATTGCTCAGCGGCGTGCTCAGCCTGGCGAGCACCCTCGCCGTCATCCTCGCCGCGTGGTGGGGCATGGCGATCCTGCTGCCGGGCGCGTCCTCGATCGCCCCGGCCCCGGACCGCGTCATCCCGTATCTGCTCCACGGGCACACCTCGCTCGGCACCACGGACGCCGAGTCGGCCCAGGCGCTTCCGTACCTGCTCGGCCAACTGCTCCGGACGCTCGGCGACACCGGGCTCGGCCTGTTCTCGGGCGTCGCGCTCGCGGTGCTGGTCTCGATCGCCGCCTTCGAGTTCAAAGCGATCGAGAGCGCCGTCCTCGGCGTGTCGGTCGCGCTGCGGTCCATTCCGATGCTCGCGATCATCCCGCTGCTCGCCCTGGTCTTCGGCCGGGGACTGGTGGCGGTCACCGTGCTCATCGCGGTGATGACCTTCTTCCCGACCGTCGTCAACGTCCTGCTGGCCATGCGGGCGATCCCCGCCGCGGCCGAAGACATCCTGCGCTCCGCCGGCGCACCGCGCTGGCAAACGATGCTGCGGCTGCGGATTCCCTATGCCCTGCCGGGGCTGCTCGCGTCGATCAAGATCGCCATTCCCGTTTCGATCGGCGCCGCGATGGTCGCCGAGTGGCTGTCGACCGGGAGCGGACTCGGCGCGACGCTCACCGTGGCCGCCGCGGTCTACGACTACGACTTCATCTGGGGCGCGGTCTTCCTGATCCTGCTGACCTCGCTCGCGGCGTATCACCTCGCCGCCGCGGCGGAAGCCAGGCTGGCCGCCCGCCGCTCCTGAATCCCGCTGACCCCGCGTCCCCCGACGCGGGCAGAGAGGAGAAGCAATGCCACGCACCGTGCTGACGAACGGGCGGCTCAACGGAGCCCCGGAGGCACAGACGCTGGTGATCGAGGACGGACGGATCGCCAAGGTCCTCGCCATGGCACCGCCCGCCGAGCCTGGAGAGGAGCGCATCGACCTGGCGGGCCAGATCGTCCTCCCCGGTTTCGTGGACGGGCACGCCCACCTGGACATGAGCCTGTGGGGCGAACCGTGGGTCCGGCGCACGTCGGAGGCCATCACGATGGAGCAGATGTTCGCCGACACGCTGCAGGACTGGCGCGAAACCACGACGCCCAGCGCGCTGCGCGGCGGCCGGTTCCTCGCCGAATGCATCCGCCACGGGTCGACCAACGTGCGCACTTTCGCCAATGTCGCACCGGAAATCGGGCTCGAGGGCGTGCACGGGATGCTCGAGGTGCGCGCGGCCTTCGCCGAGCAGGTCGACCTGGAGATCATCGCGTTCGGGCAGATCGGCGTCCTCAGCCATCCCGGAACCGCCGACTTCCTCGACGAAGCGCTCAAAGTCGGCATCGACGGCGTGGCCGGAGTCGACCCGGCCGGAATCGACGGAGACGCCAAAGCCTCCCTCGACACCATTTTCGGGCTGGCGGGCAAGTACGGCGTCGCGGTCGACTTCCACCTGCACGAGACCGGCGAACTCGGCCGGTGGCTGATCAGGCAGATCGCCGAACGCACCAAAGCGCTGGGGTTGCAAGGGAAAGTGTCGCTGTGCGACGTCTTCTGCCTCGCCGATCCCTGGCCGACACCGGACCAGCTCGCCGAAACCAGCCACGTCCTGGCCGACGCGGGAGTCGCCGTCGCGGTCGGCGTGCACGGCCTCCTGCCGGTGCCGGACGTGCGGCGGCTGGCCGAGTTCGGAGTCCCGATGTGCCTCGGTTCGGATTCCTCGCGAAGCCGCTGGTCGCCGTGGGGCGACGGCGACATCCTCGCGCGGGCGATGATGCTGTCGTACAAGTCGTACTTCCGCCGCGACGAGGATCTGGAGTTCGCGCTGTCGATGACTTCCCAGCGGGGGCGGGCTGCTTTCGGTTACGAGAAGGCTGATCTTGCCGCGGGCGATGTCGCGGATCTTCTTGTGCTGCCGGGCGAAGCGCTCGGCGAGCTTGTGGTTCTTCCGCCTCCGCGCAGCCTGGTGATGAAGCGGGGAAAGATCGTCGCGCGCGACGGAGCGCTCACGCAACGCCCATCCCTGATCGGGTAACGCGCAATCAGCAGAAACCGTCTCGCTTCACTGGCGCGGGCCTCGGTCGTACCCGAGGTCCGCGCTGAGCGCCGGACGGTCGAGCTTCTGGCCAACACCGCCGCGTACGCCGCGAGTTTCACCGGGCCGCTCCCTCTGCCGCCCGCCAAGCACGTCGCGGTGCTCGCCTGCATGGACGCCCGCCTCAACGTCTACGGGGTTCTCGGCCTCGACGAAGGCGACGCGCACGTCATCCGCAACGCGGGCGGCGTCGTCACCGAGGACGAGATCCGTTCTCTCGCCATCAGCCAGCGGCTGCTCGGCACCACGGAAATCATTCTGATCCACCACACCGACTGCGGCATGCTCACTTTCGGCGACGACGAATTCCGGAACTCGATCCGGCGGGAAACCGGCATCAAGCCCGCTTGGGCCGCCGAGGCGTTCACCGACCGCGAGGAGGACGTCCGCCAGTCCCTCGCGCGGATTCGGACCAGCCCCTTCATTCCGCACCAGGATTCCGTCCGCGGCTTCGTTTTCGACGTCGCCACCGGGAATCTCGCCGAGGTCGGCTAGGCGAGGAACGCGTGCGGGTCGGTGTAGAGCGCGTCCAGTTGCACCGCCCCCGCGGCGACGCCGAGCAGGTCCTGGCCGGGGAAACTCGTCGGGAGCACCCGGCTCGCCGCGTCGACGCGTCCCCGGGACCGGGCCGAGACCTCCGCGCGCACCGCGTCCCGGCAGGCGGGCAGATCCGCGATCCCCGGTTCGGCGACCACCAATACCTCGGGGTTGACCACGTCGAACAACAGCGCCGCCGCCCGGCCAATCGTGCGGGCCCGGCCGAGCAGGACGTCGAGCGCGGCCGGATCGCCGGACCCGGCCGCCTCGACCACGTCCGCGATGGACACTCGTCCGGCGCGAGCGGTGACCGCCCATTCGGCCGCGTCGGCTTCGAAACAGCCGGGGCGTCCGCAGGCGCATCGCGTGCCCGGCGCGCCGAGCGGGAGGTGCGCGACGGTGCCCGCCGCCGAGCCCGGGCCGCGGTACAGCCGTCCGCCGGACACGATCGCGGCGTCGACCACGTTGCCGACGAACAGGTGCACCAGCGATCCGCAGCCGCGCGCGGCGCCGAACATCGCCTCCGCCGAGGCCAGCGCGCGGGCGTGCCCGTCGACCCGGGTGGGCAGGCCGGACAGCTCCGCCAGGATCGGCCCGGCGGGCACGTCGTACCAGCCGAGCGAGGAATGCTCGACAAGCACGCCGGCGTCCGGGTCGACCCAGCCGCCGCTGGCCACGCCGAGTCCCACCGGAATGCGGCCTTTCTGGTGGTGCTGCCGGAATTCCCGCAGCCGCGCGGCTGTCCCGGCGAGGATCCGCTCGGGCTCGCCGCCGGGATGCGGCACCTGTTCCGAGGCCAGGACGCGGCCGCGCAGGTCGAGTGCGGCGAGCGTGGCGAAGTGGTGGGCGATGTGCACGCCGAATACCACGTGCCGGTCGGCGGCGATGTCGAGTTCGGTCCGGGGCCGTCCGGCCCGGCGGTCCGGCGGCTGGGCCGCCGGGCGTGTGGCGAGGAGGCCGAGGCCGACGAGGCTCGCGCACTGCCTGCTGACACCGGCCGGGCTGAGACCGGTCAGTTCCGCGATGGCGTCGCGGGCCAGCGGGCCGCGCGCGAGGACGGTCCGGAGCACGGCCGCGGCGGAGGTGATGCCGGGATCGCGCGCGAGAACACTCGTCGTCATCGATCAGCTCCCGGCTCGCTCTTCACGCCCGTGAGGGGAACTCTGAGTCCGTCAGGGTTCCCCTCACGGACCGCACCAGCGCCGGTCTCACCGTTCAGCTCGTGATCGGATCCGCGCCCGGGCGCAGCGGCGGGCCGATCGCCAGGCTGGACGCCGGTGCGCGGCCCTTCCCCCACCCGAGCCGTTCCCGGTAGCTGCCCAGCAAGCCGCCGTCCGTCAGCAGATCGGCGTCCTTCGCCATCGCCCCCTCCGGTTCCGGCGACGTCCGCGGCGAGACGAACAACGCGTCGACCGGGCAGTTCGCCTCGCAGTGGAAGCACGTCTGGCAATCGTCGTGCCTGCTGATCACCGGGATGCCGTCGGCGCCGCGGTCGAAGACGTTCGTCGGACAGACCGTGACGCATTTGTCGCAGGCGATGCAGCGTTCCGCGGACACCAACTCGATCACGACACCGCCTCCACGACTGTCCTTTCCGGACGAACCCAAACCGTGTCGAGACCGCCGGAGTGCAGGCGATGCCGCTGCGCCGGGTCCTGCGAGCGGAAATCGAGCCGCTTCGCCATGCCCCGGGTTTCGGTACGAGCCAGCGCCGACCGGTACATCCACCGTGCGTGCGCGGCCATCGCCGCCGCCTGCCGGGTGCGGACGGACAGTTCGCCGGAGCCGCCGAGCGACGTTCGCAGCCGCGTCCAGATGTCGTCCAGCGAGGCGAGCGCCGGGGTCAGCACGTTCCCGTGCCGCAGGTAGTTCTTGTCGTAGGGCAGGACTTCGCGCTGGATCGCGGCGATCACCTCGCGGTGGTCTCCGTCGACACGTCCGCTCGGCCGGAGCCCGGCTTCGCCGAGCGCGAGCGTCCGGCGGTGGTGCGCACGGGAACCCAGCGACCGGGCGTAACGAGCGGCTCCCCGCCCGGCCCAGGTGCCCGACGACATCGCCCAGGCGGCGTTGTGGCTGCCGCCGCCGGTGAAACCGCCGCAGATCAGTTCGCGGGTGGCCGCGTCGCCCGCCGCGTACAGGCCGGGAACCGTGGTGGCGCAGTCGTCCGAGACGATCCGGATGCCGCCGGTTCCGCGGACCGTGCCCTCGGCGATCAGGGTGATCGGGAACCTCTCGGTGAACGGGTCGATGCCCATCCGGTCGAAAGCGAGGAAGAAGTTCGGCTGGGCCAGCCGCATCGCCGCGCGGGCCTGTTCATCGGCCCGGTCCAAGCGGCAGTACACCTTGCCGCGCAGCAGTTCCCGCGCGATCGGCGAGCGCCGGACGCCGCTGGCTCCCTCGAGCACGCTGCCGTCGGCCCGGAAGAACGTGGCGAAGTGGTAGAACGCGGTCTTGGTGACCGAGGTGCCTTCCGGCGCGATGCCGTAGGCGTTGGAGAACTCCATGCCGGACAGGTCGGCCCCGGCCTCGGCGGCGAACAGCGCGCCGTCCCCGGTGTTGACGTCGCAGCCCAGCGCCTTCGACAGGAACGCGCAGCCGCCGGTGGCCAGCACGACCGCGCCGGCCCGCACCCGGTAGTCCTGCCCGCCCTGCCGCTGGTGGCCGGCCGCGCCCGCGACCGCCCCGGAGGGACCGGCGAGCAGTTCGGTCACCGGGCTGTGGTCGAGGATCCGCACCCCCGCGCGCCGGACGAGAACCCGCATGCGGCGCAGGTATTCCGGGCCGTGGAGGCCGTTGCGGAGCTGGCGTCCGTCCGGGCCGACGGGGAACGGGAACCGGGCCGAGACCGCGAGTTCGTTGACCCGTTCGTAGGTCTCGTCCAGCACCCGGGCCGCCCACCTCCGGTCGGCGAGCCTGCCGCCGAGTTCCTCGCGCGAGTCCATCGCCGCCTCCCGCGCGGCCGGGTCCGGGGGCACGTACCAGACGCCGGTGCCCGCGGCGGCCGTCGCGCCGCTGGTTCCGCAGTATCCTTTGTCCGCCAGTACGACATCCGCGCCGTCGCGGGCCGCGTGCAGCGCCGCCCACGTCGCGGCCGGTCCGCCGCCCGCCACGAACACGTCGGCGGTCAAGTCGAGCGTTTCCATCAGGTGGTCCCTTCTCAGCGATCCGTGCGCCAGGACGTGAACCGCCGTTCGACGGTCACGAGCAACTGGTTGAACGCGACGCCGAGAACGGAGATCGCGACGATTCCGGCGTACATCTGCGGGATGGCGAAGTTGTACTGCGAGAAGTTGATCAGGTACCCGAGCCCGGCCTTCGCGCCGACCATCTCCGCGGCGATCACGACGACGATCGCCGCCGCGCCCGCGAGCCGGATCCCGGTGAAGATCGTGGGCACCGACGCGGGCAGGACCACCCGGGCGAACAACCGCGGCGCCGACAGGTCCAGCGAGCGCGCCAGTTTGAGCAGGGTCGGGTCGACGGAGCGCACCGCGCTGATGGTGTTGAGCAGGACCGGCCAGGTGCAGGCGTAGAAGACGATGGCGATCTTCGAGGTCTCGCCGATGCCGAGGATCAGCACGAACACCGGCAGCAGCGCCAGCGCCGCGGTGTTGAGGAACACCTGCACCAGCGGGGTCAGCACGTCCGAAACCGGTTTGTACCAGCCGATCAGCACGCCGAGCGGCACCGCGGTCACGACGGCGAGGGCGAATCCGGCCAGCGACCGGGTCAGGCTGGCCCCGGCGTTGGAGGCGAGCTGCCCGTTGCCCGCCAGGTCCGCCAGCGCGCCGAGGACGGTGTGGAACGGCGGCAGGAAAACCGGGTCCACCAGGCCCGCGCGCGGGGCGATCTCCCACGCCGCGAGCAGGAGGATCAGCGCGATGCTCTTCACGAAGGCCGCCTGGAGCCGGCCGCGTCCGGCTCCAGGGCGGGTTGCCGCGGGCTCCGTCCGCTCGGTTCTCGTGGTCTCCGGGACAGTGGTGACGCTCATGCTCCGACGGCCTCCTTCTCCAGTTCGCGCGCCCGGGCCACCTCGTCGTGCAGCAGTTCCCAGATCGCGTGCCGGTACCGGGCGAACTCGCCGGTCGAGCGGACGTCCGCCACGTCGTCGCGCCCCGGCAGATCGATGTCGACCACGCTCTTCACCCGGCCCGGCCGCGACGTCAGCACCACGACGCGCTGTCCCAAGTAGACGGCCTCGTCGATGCTGTGGGTGATGAACAGGACAGTTTTCCCGGTACGCCGCCAGATCCGCAGCAGCTCGTCCTGCAGCGACTCCCGGGTCTGGGCGTCCAGCGCGGCGAACGGCTCGTCCATCAGCAGCACGTCCGGGTCATAGGCGAGGCTGCGCGCGATGGCGACTCGCTGTTTCATGCCGCCGGACAGCTCGTGCGGATGCCGGTCGGCGAACTCCAGCAGGCCGACGAGATCGAGGTACTCCCTCGCCCGCCGCGCCCGGTCGGCCCGGCGCACCCCGGTCGCCTCCAGGCCGAATTCGACGTTGCCCCGCGCGGTGCGCCACGGCAGCAACGCGTACTGCTGGAACACGATCCCCCGGTCCCGGCCGGGCCCGCGCACCGGCGCTCCGTCGAGCTGGATCAGCCCGGTGTCCGGTTCGGCGAGCCCGCCGAGCAGATCGAGCAGCGTCGATTTGCCGCAGCCGCTCGGCCCGACGATCACCGCGAACTCGCCCGCGCCGATCTCCAGGTCGATCCCGGCCAGCGCGGTCAGTCCGCCGCCGGAACCCCGGACCGGAAAGGTCTTGCCGACATCGGCGAACCTGATTCCGCTGTGCACCCCGCTCATCACTGGCCCTTCGCGTACGAGTTGAACTTGTTGGTGTAGAGGTCGCCCGCCTTGACCGAACCCGGCCGGATGTCGCCGCGCCCGCCCAGCCAGTCGATCCAGAGCTGCAGTTCCTTGTCGGTGATCACGCCGCCGTTGTCCGCGACGCCCCAGGAATTCCAGTACTTCAGCGGGTCGGTGTCCTCGTTCCGGTTGCGGCCCTTGACGATCTTCGTGAAGCGTTCGATGACCTTCTCGCGCGGCGTGGTCTTGCTCCATTCGATGGCCTTGGCCACTCCGCTGACGAACGTGCGCACGGTGTCCGGATTGCGTTCGATGAAGTCCTTTCGCAGCACGTAGGTTCCGGCGGTGAACGCGCCGAGCAGCTCGTAGTCGGTGAACAACGGCCGGATGCCGCCGCGCGCGAGCGCCTTGTCGCGCAGGATGCCGTCCAGCACGGCCACCTCGATGTTGCCCTGGCGCAGCGATAGTTCGGTGTTCACCGGGGGCAGCGCGACCGGTTCCGCCTTGGCTATGTCCTCTTTGGACAGTCCGTGGCGCTGGAGGTAGATGTCGAGCATCGCCTCGGAGTGCGCGCCGAGGGTGTTCATGCCGATCTTCTTGCCCGCCAGGTCGTGCGGGCCGCGGATCGGACTGTTTTCCAGCACGTAGAAACCGTTGAACTCCAGCTTGTCCACGCCGTAGTAGCCGAGCACGGAGGTGATCGGGGCCCCGGCCGCGGCGAGTTTGACGACCGCTCCGTTGAACGCGCCGCCGAAGTCCACCTGGCCGGTCGCCGCGGACTGGATGTCCTGCGGCCCGCTGATCGTATCGCCCACCCACTGCAGCGTCACGTCGCCGAGATAGCCCAGGTCGGCGGCGAGTTCGGGCGGCGTGACCTGGCCCGCCCAGCCCTGGTAGCGCAGGGTTTTCGTGGTGCCGCCGCTCGCCGCGGCGCAGCCGGCCGCCGTCGCCGCGAGCCCCGCGAGGGCAAGTCCCAGAAAGTTCCTTCGGCTCGTGGTCACGGTGGCACGTCCTTTTTTCGCACAGGGGAAAAGGGAGCACGGAATTGCCGGAAGCGGCGTGCGGATCAGGCTGGCAGCAGGCTTTCCGGCAGGCAACGACGTCCCACATCCCGGACTCGGGCCCGCTGCCCGGATTCTGGGACGAATTTGTTTCACCCTGAGCGCAATCTTGCTTTCCGGGCGCGCGGGCGCCCAGTCTTGAAGGCAGCCGAGCACACCGAATGGGAGTACCTGATGACCCTCGCCGACGCAGTGGACACGCGCCTCGCCGTACACAAGATCGGTGCCGACATCGGCGCCCGCATCAACGGAATCCGGCTCGGCGGCGACCTGCCCGCCGACACCGTCGCGCGGATCCGGGACGCCTTGCTCGCGAACAAGGTCATCTTTTTCCGCGAGCAGCACCACCTCGACGACGAAGGGCAGCAGGCGTTCGCCCGGCTGCTCGGCGGGCTCACGCAGCCGCATCCGACCGTCCGCAGCACCGGACTGGGGAACATCCTGCCGATCGACGCGCAGCACGGAAAAGCCAACAGCTGGCATTCCGACGTCACGTTCGTCGACCGGATCCCCGCGATCAGCCTGCTGCGCGCGGTCACCCTCCCCGCCTACGGCGGCAGCACGACGTGGGCGAACACCGCGAACGCGTACGCCAAGCTGCCCGCGTCGCTGCAGTCGCTGGCGGAGCGGCTGTGGGCGGTGCACACCAACGCCCACGACTACGCCGGCCGCGCGGACGAATACCGCGTCGGCGGGGTCGACGTGAAGGAACAGTCCTATCGCGACGAATTCCGGTCCGAGATCTACGAAACCGAACATCCGGTCGTCCGGGTCCACCCGGAAACCGGCGAACGGGTCCTGCTGCTGGGGCACTTCGTGAAGCGGCTGGTCGGCTTGTCCAGCACCGAATCGGCGGCGATCTTCGAACTGCTGCAGGCCCGCGTGACCCGGCTGGAGAACACTGTGCGCTGGCAATGGGCGCCGGGCGACGTCGCGATCTGGGACAACCGCGCCAGCCAGCATTACGGCGTCGCGGATTACGACGATCTTCCTCGCCGCTTGCACCGGGTCACTGTTTCGGGCGACGTGCCGGTGAGTGTCGACGGGGTCCGCAGCACCGCGCGGGTCGGTGACGCGGCGGCGTATTCGCCGCTGGCCTGAACCCGTGTCCGGCCGTGCTGCGGTTCAGCACGGCCGGACACGTTCGTTTTCAGCCCAGTCGCGGGAAGAGGGCGCGGGCGTTGGCGGAGTCGATCGCGCGGGATTGTTCGGCGGTCAGTCCGCTCTGGGTGTCGAGGATTTCGGTGAAGCGGGTGGCGACTGGCAGTGGGGCGTAGGGGAAGTCGCTGCCGTAGAGGATCTTTGCGGGGTCGGCGAACCGGGTGAGGGCGCCGAATGCGTATTCGCCCGAGGACAGTGCGGTGTCCCAGTAGAAGCTGCGGAACCGGGCGAGGAGTTCGTCTTCGGTGGGTCCGGCGGGGTTGAGCGCGGTCTGGATCTGGCAGAACCGCAGGGCCGCGTAGGGGACGAAGCCGCCCGCGTGGGAGAGGATGATGCGCACGTTCGGGTAGCGTTCGGTGATCCCGTGGACCACCATGTGCACGGCGTTGCGGGTGGTGTCGAACGGGTAGTCCACCATCGGTCCGGGAACCTCGGGCAGCACCGGGAGGAGCGGGTGCGCGGGGTGGATGAACACCACCGCGCGGTGCCGCTCCAGCGCTTCCCACAACGGCGCGTAGCGGTCGTCGCCGAGGTAGACGCCGTCGTAGTTCGACAGCAGCACCACGCCGTCGACGCGCAGCTGGTCGAAGGCGTAGTCGGCCTCGGCGACCGCGCCGTCGACGTCCGGCAGCGGGAGAGTCGCGAAGTTCCCGAACCGGTCCGGGCGCTCGCGGACGAGTCCGCCGGTGTAGTCGTTGACCCGCCGCGCCATCTCGCGACGCGCCGTGCCTTCCCAGCCCGCCACGCTCGGGGCGGTGAGCGACAGTACGCTGGTGGCGATGCCGTTGGCGTCCATGAATTTCAGGTGGTCGTCCGGCGTCCATTGTGGAACGGTCCAGCCTGAGGGGTCGCCGCCGTGCTGGGCGAGGGCCTCGCCCCAGAAGGGAGGGACCAGGTGGGTGTGGACGTCGATGCGTTCGTGTTCGCTCATGACTCCACCGTCTCTCCCCGGCGCCAGTGGCGGGAGGGGGAGGATCCGATCCCCCTCCCCCGGAGTCTTTGCTGATGGCGCGCGATCCTCGGCTGGCGCAGCTCGGGGCGTTCCTGCACGCCCGCCGCGACGAAGCCCCGCCGCCCGCCTCCGAGACGGGCCGCCGGCAGGTGCCGGGTCTGCGCCGCGCGGAGGTCGCGGCTCGTGCGTTCGTCAGCGACGAGTACTACACCAGGATCGAGCAGGGCCGGGTCCTGCCCAGCGCCGACGTGGTCCGCCGCGTCGCCGCGGCCCTGGAACTGGACGACGACCAGACCCGGTACGCGCTGGATCTCCTGGCCGAGCCGGTCGCCCTGCCGGAGAATCCGGAGCCGAGCGATCCGCTGCGCCGCCTGGTCGAGCGGATGGGCGACGTGCCCGCCCTCCTCGTCGGACCGGCCACCGCGATCCTCGCCTGGAACCCCGCCGCCGCCCGACTGCTCACCGACTTCGGAACCGTCCCGCCGGAGCAACGCCGCTTCGTCCAGATGGTGTTCACCGACCCCGTCCTGCAAAGCCGGTTCACCGACCTGGAAGCCATGCAGCGCACCGTGATCGGCGTCGTCCGCGCCAGCACCCCGGCAGGCCCGCCCACCGGAGACTGGATCGACGACCTGCTCCGCACCAACCCCGACTTCAAGACCCTATGGGAACGCAACGACGTCGTCCGCCCGCACACGCACCTCCGTGTGCGGCTCCGGCTGCCGGGCGGAGTCGAGGAGACGGTGGACCAGGTGGTGCTGCAGGTGGTCGACGATCCCCATCAGCGGCTGATCGCGTTCGTCCCGGCCGGGTAGAAAGCCTCCGCCGGAGCCAGGGCTCACGGGCCGGGACAGCCGCCGCGGACGCGCAGTCGGCTTCGCCGCCCGGGTCTCGCTCGCGAACACCGCTTCCGGCGGGTGCCCGGTCAGGTCCGCCGCGGGCCCGTCGGCGGCCGCCTCCCGCACCGGCGGGCGAAGACGGCGGCGATGCCCGTCAGGCGCCAGGCCGGTCCTCGCCGTCGGCCGGCGCCGAGTCGGCGATCCTGTTGATCGCCTTGGACACCGCCAGGGTCGCGTGCACCTGGGCCTCGGCGGTCTTGTTGCTTTCCATGGCTTTCACCGCCGCTTCCTCATGCCCTTCCGAATCATTGCGAATTTTCTTCTCGTTCATTTCCTCTCCAGATTTCCGGCCCCCGGTACAAGTTTTCCAGAATGTGCTTCGGCAAACCACTCAGCCTTCGCTTTCACGCAAAATAACGCCCGCTTCACCCGGATGGCCGCACCCGGACGCAAGGAAGCTCACAGTAAGGCGCGGCGACCGCGCAAGCGAAAGAGCCGTACCGCCATTGCGGGAGCAGAACCGCGCGAGGGACACCGCAACCGGATGGCAGACGCACCCGAAAACGCTCACAGTCTCGATTTCGCCGAATTTCTCCCGGCAACGGTTCCCGCCCCGGGCCTAGGCGGATTTGCATTCCCGCGTCGCCCGCAATTCAGTCGCGCATCCGTGCGCGCGGCAGCCGCCTCGAAAGAGTGGCGCTTCGATTGATTCGTTGTGGCGGCCGGCGGTCCCTTGCCATAGTCGGCACGCTCGACGATCACCGAGGCGTCTCCGCGGAAGCGGGCCCTTTTCCGGATTTCTGGAGTGGTTATGGTTGGCAGATCCCTGGAACTCGTTTCCTTCCGCACCAGCGGCGTCGCCGCGGGCGAAATCGTCGTGGCCGACCGGTTCGGCCATCCGCGCCGGGGCGCGGTGCGATGCCCGACGGCACCGCTTCTCGCCGAGCTCGCCCGCGGGCTCGGGTTCCGGGCACGGGTGGCCGATGTGCGCGCGGAGGAAGCGGAGGAGGCGGCCGGCGACGCGGTCGTCTGCGCGATGTCGTATCTGGACCATGACGGCAGACCGGCGGGATCGGCGGTGGCGGCCCGGATCGCCGACGAGCACGGGCGGGCGGCGGCGCGGGATCTGATCGGGCAGTGGTCGTCAGCGGTCCGCACCAGGCGGCTTCTGATCGCGGTGTCCGAAACAGGAGAGGCAACGGAGCGGGCGGTGGCGTCGGTGGCGGCCTCGGCGCGCGGATTCGCGCTGCTCGGCGACACCGTGCTCGTGGTCGGGTCGCCGGAGACCGCCGCGGCGGTCGTCGCGTGTGCCCGGCGGGCCGAGGTGCGGGCAGCCGCGCCGGACCGCCCTGGGCCCCTGAGCGGGATCGATCCCGACCGGGTCTCCTATGTAGTGGCGCCGGAGACACCCGTCGAGGACGCGGCCGAGACAGTGAAGGCGTTGCGGCGCCGGTTCCCGCGATTGCGCGGACCGCATCCTCGCGAGTTCGGGTACGCGGCTTCGGATCGGCGCGAGGCGGTGCGCTCGGTGGCCGCCGCCAGCGACGTGCTGCTGGTCTGCGGTCCGGAAGGCGCGCGGGCGGGCGAGGAACTGCTCGGATGGGCCGGGGGAATCTGCCCGGCGCACCGGGTCGGCAGGCTCGCGGACTTGCGCGCCGGGTGGCTGTCCGGCGCGGCCACCGTGGGCATGGCCGTGGCGGGTCCCGCCGGGGCGGAAATCGCCGACGAGGTGGCGACGGCTTTGTCCGGTCTCGGGCCGCTCGCGGTCGTGCGCCGCCGCGTCGTCACCGAACCGCTCCGCGGCGCCGGGGAGATCCGGCCCCGAACCGGCACCGCGACAGGCCCCGCGCGTCACGCCGCCGCCCGGCAGAGCTCGGCCGCTTTGTACGCCACCGCGCGGGCGGCGGAATAGCCGGCGTGCGGCCGCAGGCGGGCCCGCAGCGTGGCCAGCGCGGTGTCGGCGCGCCGGGAGCACAAGTGGGGGTAATCGTCGAGGAATTCGTTCCATGACTGGCACGCGCGGTCCAGCTCGCCGGCGTCGAGGTGCAGTTCGGCCAGCCGGGCCAGGGTGATCGCCCGGGCCCGGCGCTCCGTCGCGGACCGGTGGCGCAGGGAGCGGGTCAACGCGGAGACCGCGGCACGCCGCTCCCCCAGGCAGGCCCGGACGGCCGCGTG
This sequence comes from Amycolatopsis halotolerans, assembly GCF_042647905.1. Classification (NCBI taxonomy): domain Bacteria; kingdom Bacillati; phylum Actinomycetota; class Actinomycetes; order Pseudonocardiales; family Pseudonocardiaceae; genus Amycolatopsis; species Amycolatopsis halotolerans. The sequence goes on along the minus strand of NZ_JBHRWI010000022.1, from coordinate 107,685 downwards.
GTGGTGCGACAGGGCGGCGGAGTGATAGGAGCCCACCGGGACCGCGACGTCGCTCGCCTGGCCCAGGTAGGTTTCAGCGGCCCGCAGATGAGCCACCGCACGGCGATGGTCGGCCGTCGCGGCCTCGGCGACGGCGACTTGCCCGGTCAGGAAGGCCCGGGCGCGCGCGGGAGCGTGCCCGGGCAACGCGCGCGCCGCCGCGGTCGCCAGGTTCACCGCCGGTGTCCGGTGGCCCAGCATCCGGGCCTGCACGCTCAACGCCCGCAACGTGATGGCGTACTGCACGGCGTCCCCGGCAGCGCGGGACAGGCGGGCGGCGACGAGGTAGTACCGCTGGGCGGCGCCGTGCGACTCGTCGTCGAAGCACAAGAAACCGCACAGGTAACACAGCTGGGCCGCGGTGACGAACAACTCGGTGCGCACGGCCGGCGCCGCGTCCGAGCGCAGCCAGGGTGCGACCGTGGTCTGCAAGTAGCGCACCAGAGCCGGGCGGGCGTGCCCGCCGCCGAACATCAGATCGGCGGCGGAGAACAGTTCGAGCATCGCCTTCGCGGCGTCGAGTTCGGCGCGTTCGAGCTTGCCCGCGCCGTCCGCCGGGCGCGCCGTCGCCGCGACACCGGCCAGATCGGCCCAGCCGGGGACGGACAGAGCCGCCAGGCTGTAGACGCAGCCGGCGACGGTGCGACGGCTGGCCGCGCCGTCCTCGCACAGGTTCACCAGCTCAGCGGCGACGCCGGTGTGCCATCCCGGCGGAGGCGCGACGGACGCGGCGCGTTCCAGCCCGGTGTCCGCCGCCGTGACGCGGCGGCCCAGGCGGCGGGTGAACGCTTCGGCCACCAGCTCCGGCACCGGAGGGCGGGGCCGCGTTCCGGAAAGCCAATGCGCGACCCCGGTGCGGTCGTACCGCAGCCGCAGCCCCATCTCGGCGCCCAGTTCGTTGGTGTGGTTCGCCAGCGTCTGACCGGTCCATCCGGATTCGGCGAGCAGATTCCGGAGCACATGGTTCGGCGCCACCCAGGTCCCTTCGTCGACGACAGTGCCACAGCGTCCGGAGCCCCGGACGGTCTCGCCGGATACATCCGCCGCTTCGCGCTCGTGCGACCGGCGAAACAGGGTTCGGCGAAGTGTTCTGCCGGAGATTTACCCGCTGGAACTCCGGTTCAACTGCGCCATCCGGGTGTGTCTCGCCGGGCGTTCGCCGTCGCGGCGAGATTTCGGGCGACGCCCGCCGGGGCCGTTCAACAGCGTCCGTGCGTGCAACAACCCGGGCACCGTCGGCGTCTTGGCCGGCGATGCCGTCGCGGGCTTACTGGGAAGGGCAGTCCCGCCCGGCATTGAGGAGTTTCGATGACCACGATCCTGCTGGCCGGCGGGCCGGCTTCCCTCGACCCGGTCCGCACGCTGCCCGACGGGCACCTCCCGCCGCGGCTGTCAGTCGACCACCGCAGCGGGCACGAGCATTTCGAACGCACCGACGGGCGCGACGTCGTCCGGGGCGAACTGGTCCGCGTGTTCCGCTGGAGCTACCGCACCGCGATCGCCGAATAGCGCGGAAACCGGTTTTCCCGCACAACCGCCCGAAATCGGGACACAACGCGGTCCTGATCTTTCCGACCGTTTCCGTCTACCCGAGGAGTTCATCGCAGTGGCCAGCCGCCCGCAGCAGCACCCGGTCGCGATCGTCGGCATGGACTGCCGGTTCCCCGGCGGAGCCGACTCCCCCGGCGACTACTGGGCAGTTTTGGCCGAGGAGCGCCATTTCTCCGCTCCGCTGCCCGCGAACCGCGGCTGGGACCTCGCGTGGCTGAACGATCCGGAGGCTTCCGCCACCGGCGCGACCCCGATCCGGCGAGGCGGGTTCTTCGACGACGTGAGCGGGTTCGACGCCGGCTTCTTCGGGCTCGCGCCCCGCGAGGCGACGCTGATGGATCCGCAGCAGCGGATGCTCGCGGAGAGCGTGTGGCGGGCGGTGGAGTCCGCGCGCATCCCGCCGCGTTCCCTCCGGCGCTCGCGCACCGGCGTCTACGTGGGCATCAGCGATTCCAACTACCACGCGGTCGGTGAGCCGGGCGGCGGAGCGAACGCGGACCTGGCGACCGGAAGCTCGATCAGCGTCGCCTCCGGCCGCATCTCGTACCTGCTGGACCTCCGCGGGCCGGCCCTTTCGGTGGACACCGCGTGCTCGTCGAGCCTCGTGGCCGCCCACACGGCGGTGCGGGCGTTGAGATCGGGCGAATGCGATCTCGCGATCGCTTCCGGCGTGTGCGTGCTCGCGACGCCCGACCTGCTGGTCAGATACGGCCGCGCGGGCGCGCTGACCGGGGACGGCCGGTGCAAGGCGTTCGCCGCGGAGGCGGACGGGTTCGCGCCGGCCGAAGGCGTCGTCTCGGTCGTGCTGATGCCGCTCCGGCGAGCGATGGAGACGCGACGCCCGGTGCTGGCGGTCGTCCGCGGCAGCGCGGTCAACCACGACGGCGCCGAGGCGGGGCTGACCGTGCCCTCCGGTCCCGCCCAGCGGGCCCTGATCGCCGAGGCGCTCGACGACGCCGCGCTGAGCCCCGGTCAGGTCGACCTGGTGGAAGCGCACGGCACCGGCACCAAGGTGGGCGACCCGATCGAAGCCCGCTCGATCCAGCTCGCCTACGCCGCTTCCCGCGCCCCTCGGCTGCCGGTGTGGATCGGGTCGGGCAAATCCAACGTCGGGCACACGCAGCAGGCGGCGGGACTCGCCGGTCTGGCCAAGGTCGTCCTCGCGATGGCCAACGAACGCATGCCCGCCACCCTCCACGCGGGCAACCCGACGTCCGATGTGGACTGGTCGGCGGGAAGCATGGTGCTGCTCCGGGAAGCACGGGATTGGCCGCGCGGCGACCGGGTGCGCCGCGCGGGCGTCCTGTCCTACGGCATCGGCGGGACGAACGCCCACCTAATAGTCGAGGAACCGCCGGAGACCGCCCCGCGCCGCCGCGCGCACTCCGCCGGCGGCCCGGGACGGGCGCCGACGCTGTGGCCGTTGTCCGCGGCCTCGGACCGTGCTTTGCGCGAGCAGGCCGCCTCCCTCGCCCGGTGGGTGCGCGCCGCTCCCTCCGCTGTTCCCGCCGACATCGGGCATTCCCTGGCGACCACCCGAAGCGCGTTGCCCGAGCGGGCCGTCGTGCGCGGCGAGGACACGCCGGAACTGCTCGCCGGGCTGAATTCGCTGGCCGCCACCGGAAACGTGCCCGAGCGCGGCGCGCGGGCCCGGGCGCACGACAACGCTTCGCCGGTGTTCGTGTTCCCCGGGCAGGGAGCGCACTGGGCGGGCATGGGCGCCCAGTTGTGGGACGAGTCCCCGGTGTTCGCCGAGGCGCTGCGCCGCTGCGCGAAGGCACTGGCCCCCTGGATCGACTTCGACGTCGTGGACGTGCTGCGCGGAGCGGGCGGCTCGGCGCTGGAAAACTCCGAGGTGGTCCAGCCCGCACTGTTCGCGATGTATGTGTCCCTGGCGGAAATGTGGGCGGCGCAAGGGGTTCGTCCTTCCGCGGTGATCGGGCACAGCCAGGGCGAGATCGCCGCCGCACAGGTCTCCGGCGCGCTCTCTCTCGCGGACGCGGCCCGGGTGACGGCCGTGCGCAGCAGAGCGCTCCGGGCGATCGCCGCGACCGGTGCCATGGCTTCGCTCGCCCTGCCCGCGCAGCGGGCCGAAGCGTTGCTCGGCCGCTGGCGCGGGGCGCTGGAAGTCGCGGCGGTCAACGGCCCGGCCGCCACGACCGTGGGCGGGGACGCCGACGCCGTCGACGACTTGCTCCGGCACTGCGACGAGGAAGGCGTCCGGGCACGGCGGGTGGCCGTCGACTACGCGTCGCACTGTTTCCACATGGAACCGCTCAGCGAAGAACTGCCCGCGCGGCTCGCCGGCCTTCGGCCGCGCGTCCCCGACGTCCCGGTGTTTTCTTCGGTGCCCGGGGAAACCGGGACCGGCCCGCTGATGAATCCCCGCTACTGGTACCGGGGCCTGCGCCGCACCGTCCGGTTCGACCAGGCCGTCCGGCGCGCGCTGGAGAGCGGGCACCGGCGGTTCGTCGAGGTGTCCCCGCACCCGATGCTGGTGAGCCCGATCCGGGAGATCGCCGCCGATCTCGGGGCCGACGCGAGCACGGTGCCGACGCTGCGCCGCGGCGCGGGCGGCGGCGAGGAGTTCGCGGACGCGGTGGCGGCGGCGTGGACCGCCGGCGTCCGGGTGGACTGGTCCCGGCGGTACCCGGACGCCGAGGAGGTGGATCTGCCGACCTACCGGTTCCAGCGGACCAGCTACTGGATTCCGGGGAAGTCCCGCGCGCCCGGCCTGGCGCCGGCCGGCGGGCACCCGTGGCTGACGGCCCCGACCGACCTTCCGGACGGTTCCGCGGTGCACACCGGGCAGCTGTCCTCGGCCGCTGAACCGTGGCTGGCCGACCACGCGGTGTTCGGCGGAGCCCTGCTGCCCGCCGCCGCCATGGTGGAACTGCTCCTCCACGCCGCTTCCGAACGCGGGCTCAGCCGGTTGGAAGACATCGCGCTGGACGCGCCGCTCCCGCTGACCGACGATCCCACGGACATCCAGGTGCATGCCGGAGCACCGGACCGGCACGGGCGGCACCCGCTCAGCCTGCACTCCCGCGCCCGCCACCCCGGGGTGCCGTGGATCCGCAACGCCGTCGCCGTCGCCGTCGAGCACGAAGACTCCCAGCACGACGACGCTGTCCCCTGGCCGCCCGGCGACGCCGCTCCCGTCGACCTGGCGGAGCACTACCGGACGCTGGCCCGGAAGGGTTACCAGTACGGACCGTCCTTCCGCGCCATGACGGCGGCCTGGCGCACCAGCGAGCGCGTCTCGCACACCGAGGCCGCATTGTCCGGCCGGCAACCGGCAGGCAGCGGCTTCATCATCTGCCCGCCCCTGCTGGACGCCGCCCTGCACGGCTTGGCCCTCGACGGGAACGACCGGCAGATCCTGCTGCCCTCCGCGATCGACTCGATCACCGTGCACCGGCCGGGCGCCACGACGTTGCGCTCGGTTCTCGTCGAGAACTCCGGCCGCACGGACGTGCACTCCGCCGACGCTTCCGGCAGGGCTGTCCTCGACATCGAGGGCCTGCGGCTGCGCCCGGTCTCCGCCCGCGCGCTCCGCGCCGCGCACACCGCGGGCGACGCCCTCGCCTTCGACGTCTCCTGGCGCACCGTCGAACCGCCCGCCGCCGCTCCCGCGCCGAATCGCTGGGAAGCCGTCGGCTCTCGCGACGATCTGCCCGCGTCAGCGGTCCACGGCAGCATGGCCGAGCTGATCGCCGCGCTCGCCGCCGGCGGACCGCCGCCCGAGGTGGTCTGGCTGGACTGCCGAGGCCCGGTTCGCGAGGCCCCGGACGCGGCGCGGGTCCGGGAACGGCTGAACCGCACGATGGCCGACGCCCAGGCGTTTCTGGCCGAACCGGCGCTGGCGCGCTCCGTGCTGGTCCTGCTGACCCGCCGGGCCCACAGCACGTCGTTCGGAGAGCCGGTCGACGACCTCCCGGCGGCGGCCTGCGCCGGCCTGCTCGGCTCGGTCCAGAACGAGCACCCCGGCTCGGTGCGGCTGATCGATCTCGGCGACGCACCCCCGGACCCGGCGGTGCTCGCGGCCGCCGTGGCCGCGGACCGGCCGCGGATCGCGGTGCGCGGCAAGCAGTTCCTGGTACCGCGGTTCCGCCGCGCGGACCACGACGCGCTGGCGCTCCCGCCCGGCGGCTCGCCGTGGCGGCTGGCAGCCGCCTCCTCGCACACTTTCGAGGACATCGCGGCGGTCGGCGCGGCGGAGCTGTGCGCCCCCGCGGGCGAAGGGAAAGTCCGGGTGCGGGTCGCGGCGGCCGGCGTGAATTTCCGCGACACGCTCGTGTGCCTCGGCATCCTCCGCGCGGACCACCTCGGCTGGGAGGTCGCGGGCACGGTCGCCGAGACCGGCCCCGGCGTCGCCGGAACGCGCGCGGGCGACCAGGTCATGGCTTTCACCGGGCAGAACGGCGGCTACGCCTCCACTGTCGAAGTGGACCACCGTTACGTTTTCCCGATCCCGCGCGGGTGGACTTTCGCCCAGGCCGCAAGCGTCACGGTCGCGTTCGTCACCGCCTATCACGCGCTGCACGACCTCGCCGGGGTACGCCGCGGCGACAAGGTGCTCGTGCACGCGGCGGCCGGCGGAGTAGGCGCCGCCGCTGTCCAGCTCCTTCGTGCCTGCGGCGCGGAGGTTTACGCCACGGCCAGCCCGGCGAAGCACGATCTCGTCGCGGCGGAGGGTGTCCCGCCCGGCCGCATCGCCGACTCTCGCTCCCTCGAGTTCGAACCGCGGCTGCGCGAAGCGAGCGGCGGCACCGGATTCGACGTCGTGCTGGGCAGTCTCGCCGGAGAATTCGTGGACGCGTCGCTGCGGCTGGTGCGCCAAGGAGGCCGGTACGTCGAAATGGGCGCGCGGGACGTCCGCGATTCCGACGAGGTCGCCGCCCGGCACCCCGGCGTCGCCTACCACGCGTTCCGGCTGCTGGACCATCCGCCGCAGACGTTCCGGCGGGCCTTCGCCGCGCTTCTCCCGATGTTCGAAGAAGGGATCCTCCGGCCGCCGCCCGCCCAGCGGTGGGGCGTCCGCTACGCGCGCCAGGCACTGCGCCGGCTCAGCCAGGGCCGTACCGCGGGCAAAGCGATCCTGGCCCTGCCGCGAGAACTCGCCTCGGACGGGACTGTTCTCGTCACCGGCGGCACCGGCGCCCTCGGCGGGTTGCTGGCCGGTCACCTCGCCGCCGCGCACCGCGTACGACACCTGCTGCTGGTCAGCCGCCGCGGCGCCGAAGCGCCCGGAGCCGAGGACCTCCGCCGCAGGCTGGCCTCGCTCGGCGCCTCGGTCTCGTTCGCCGCCTGCGACACGGCCGACCGGGCGAGCCTCGCCGCCGTGCTCGCCAGCGTTCCCTCCGCGCACCCGCTGACCGCGGTCGTGCACGCCGCGGGAGCGCTGGACGACGGCCTGTTCGCCGAGATGACGCCCGAACGGCTGGACACCGTGTTGCGCGCCAAGACGGACGCGGCTGTCAACCTGCACGAGCTGACCCGGGACCTGGACCTGCGGGCGTTCGTGCTCTACTCCAGCCTGGTGGGCGTGACGGGCGCGCCGGGACAGTCCGCCTACGCCGCGGCCAACGCCTTCCTCGACGCACTGGCCCACCACCGCCGACAGCTCGGGTTGCCGGCCGTCTCCATCGCCTGGGGCTACTGGCGCGAGGAAACCTCGCTGACCGCCCGGCTCGGAACCACGGACTGGGCTCGCGTGGCCCGGCAAGGGTTCGCCCCGATGGCCGCCGAGCAGGCCCTGAGCGGTTTCGACGCCGCGGTCGAACTCGACCGGCCCGCGGTGGTCGTCACCGCGCTGCGAGAACTCGGCCGAGAAGCATCGGAGCTGCTCTCCGACCTGCCCCGGCCAACCCGGCGCGGCGCCGCCGTCGACAGCGAAAACGACGACGACACGGACCTCGCGGCTCTTCTCGGCAAACCCGCCGGAGAACGGCTGGAAGCGCTCAGCGAACTGGTGCGCACCCACGCCGCCGCCATCCTCGGCCACTCCGGCCCCGGCGACGTGCGGCCGGACCAGCCCTTCCCGCAAGCCGGTTTCGATTCCCTCGCCTCGGTCGAACTCCGCACCAGGCTCGCCAACGCCGTCGGCGCCCGGGTCGCGGCCACCGCCCTGCTCGACCACCCCACGCCCGTGTCGCTGGCCCGGCACCTCGACACCGTTCTCGGCGGCGCCGCTGAACCGCGGAGCACCGCCGCCCAGCCGGAGTCATTCGTCGCCACCGTCCTGACCGCCTGGCGCGACGGCGACGAGGCGCGGGCGCGCCGTCTGCTCGACGCGGCGGCGCGGCAGCGGCCGGCCGGCGGGCTTCCCGCGCCCGCTTGGCAACGGCTCACCTCGGCTCCGGCTCCGCTCCGGATGGTGTGCGTGCCTCCCATCATCACCTCGGACGTCGCGTCGCCCTACGACCGGCTCGCCGCGGATCTCGAAGGCTCCGGCGAACTGTGGACCGCGCGGCTGCCGGGATTCCTCGAAAACGAACCGGTGCCCCGCAGCCTCGCCGACCTGTGCGAGACGTGGGCGCGGGCGCTGCCGGGAGACCCGGCCGAGCCGCTGTTCCTGCTCGGGCATTCGTCGGGCGGCCTGCTCGCCCACTGCCTCGCGGAAGTCCTGCGGCAGCAAGGAACAACAGTGCGGGGGCTCGTCCTGCTCGACTCCGTCAGCCCGGCCGCGGCGCCGGACTCGGTCGTGCGGGAGACCCTCGGCCGGCTGGCCCGGGCCGCCGCCGCGCTGAGCCCGGCCGCCCTGACCGCCTTCCACCGCTACGAACGGCTGCTCAACGACTGGTCCCTCGCACCGTCGAAGGCGCCCGTCTTGTTCGTCCATCCGCACGACAGCCGGCTGCACGATCTCTGGCCGGGCCAGCGGGACGCGCACGCCGTCAGCGGCACCCACCTTTCCATGATCGAGGAACACGCACCGGAAACCGCGCGCGCCATCCGCCACTGGCTCGGCCGCCAGCGCCCCGCCGCATAAGGAGAAGACCCCATGGGAACCCCTGATTCCGTTGCTCCGCACAGTCATCCCGCGAAGCCGGACCTGCTTGCGGAAGACCTGATCGGCACCTGGCTGCTGGACGAACTGTGCCTCTCGCGTCAGCGGCGGAGCGTGCGGCCGCGCTGCCGGGGAACGCTGCTCTATACCTCCTCCGGGCACTTCTCCGCCACGATCCACGTTTCGTCCCGCCGGATGCCTCAGGTCGGCAAATCCCTCGGCTACACCGGGACCTACACCGTGGAGCGAGGAGTCGTCACCCACCACGCCCTGGTCGCGACCTGGCCGTTCGGCGCGGGAAGCAGGCAACTGCGCTGGGCCGCGCTGATCCCGGGCGACGCTTCGGCCGATCTGCTGCGGCTCAGCGGCGATCCGGAGCGGCCAGTGCAGTTCCTGCTGACGTGGCACCGGGTCGCGCACGCCGGGTGACGAGAACGTGCCTTCCGCTACGGGCGCGTCCCGCCGCCGGGGCTTCCCGGAGCGGTCAGCGACCACAGGGCCGATTCCTCGACCGGCACCGCGTCGGTGCCGTCGTCGCCCCATCGCGCGCCTTCGTCGCAATCCGCCCACAGCAACCTGGTTCGCCAATGCAGGGCGGCCTCGTACGTGACGCCCATCGCGCCGTGCAGCTGGTGCGCGGTTTGAGCGATGCGCGGGACCGCAGTCGCGGCGACCTCGCGGGCGGTGGCCAGTGCGAAGGCGAGTGCGCCGTCGTCGCCGAAAAGGCGGGACCGCACCTCGTGCGTGACCGTTTCCAGTTGCCGGACATCGACTTTCAGCTGTCCCAGCGTGGTCCGCACCGCGGGGATGGCGGTCAGCGGCTTGCCGAACTGGACGCGTTCGGTCACGTACCGCCGGGCTTCGGCGACCGCGCCCTTGGCCGCGCCGAGCATCTCCTGGAGCCGGAGGACTTCGGACAACGCGGTGAGCCGCAACGGGATTTCCGTCGGTGGCACCAGGGAATACGGCCGGTCCGCGAGATCTCGTCCGGCTTCGGCGAACGCGCTGCCGTCGGCGGCGACGCGAACGTCCGCGATCGGCGCCCAGATTCCTTGCGCGGCCGGGTGCACGGCGATGGCGTCCACTGTGGACAGCGGACTCCCGGCGCGGGCGACCAGCGTCTGGCGGAGCGGGAGCGCGATCCCGCCGCGGCCAAGGGCCGTGACCGCGCCGCAGGCCGCATCGATGAGGTCTCGTTCCGGTGCGTCGGCGCGGAGGTCGTCCAGGATGGCGGTCCAGCCGAGCCTGGCGGCGATCCGCCACTGCTCGCGCAGGTCGCCGGGCCGTTCCCAGCCCGCGATCACCTCGCTGACCGAGGCGTCCAGGTCGGCTTCCAGGGTGTGCGTGGTCATCAGTTGTCCCTAGCGATCATCGACAGCATGACGGGGGCGGCGCCGCCCCGGATGCCTGAGGCGGGCGAGGCGGCGAGCGCCTGGTCGTAAAGCGCGCGTACGGCCGGAGCGGCACGCGGCATCAGTGGCCGAGCCCATTCGATGACGCTCAGCTCGAACTGGTGGCCGAGGTATTTGCTCGTCGCGGCGGGCACGACCGGGGAGCCGCCCGCGTCGAGCACCTGCGCGGTTTCCAGCACCCAGGCGCGCAGGATCTGCAACCGCGCGGCCAGTGCGCGCAGTCCACGCCGGGCGGCGTCGTCGGCTAGTCCCGCGGCGAGCACGGCGGACAGCAGCGGATAGGTCGAGAGGAACCGTTCCGGACCGCCCCGCTCGAACGCGAGCTGCCCGACGACCTGCCGCCAGCCCTCGCTGACGCGGCCGATCGCCCACCGTTCCGGAACGGCCACCTCGTCCAGGACGACCTCGTTGAAGTGGTGTTCGCCGCGCAAGTCCAGGATCGGCGTGACGGTGATCCCCGGGGAATCCAGCGCGACGACGAACTCCGTCAATCCGTCGTGGCGGTCGACTTCCCGGGAGGTGCGGGCGAGGACGTACAAGTGGCTCGCCCGGTGCGCGCCGCTGGTCCAGATCTTGCGCCCGGTGATGCGCCAGCCGTCGCCGTCCCGGACGGCGGACGTGCGCAGCGACGCCAGGTCCGAACCGGCGTCGGGCTCGCTCATCCCCAGCGCGAAGGTGCATTCCGCGCGCGCCAGCGGCGGGCAGAACTCCTCTTGCAGCTCGGGGCCGCCGTGCCGGAGCAGGGTCGGCCCGATCTGCCGTTCTCCCACCCAGTGCGCCGCCAGCGGAGCACCGGCGCGCAGCAGTTCCTCGGTGACGACGAGCCGGTCGACCGCCGTCCCGCCACCGCCGCCGAGGCGCTCGGGCCAGGAAACGGCCAGCAGCCCGGCTTTGCCGAGTTCGCGGCTGAAATCCAGGTCGTAGGAGCCCGCCCAGGAATCGCAACGCGGAGTGAACGGGTGGGCGGCGAGGAAATCCCGCACGCGGCGACGAAGCTCTTCGGTCATCTGGCTCACTCTCCGAGGTAATGTGCCGGACGCTTGCCGGCGAACGCCGCGAGCGCTTCGGCGGAGTCGGCGGTCGACTGGACGACCGCTTGGTGCGAGGCGATCAAGTCCAGCGAGGTCCGCAGGTCCGCGTGTTCTCCCGCGCGCACCGCACGTTTGATCAGCTCGACGGCGACCGGCGGCCGGGACGCCAGTGTCGCGGCGAATTCCCCGGCCCGCACCAGAAGCCGGTCGTGCGGGCAGGTCTCGTCCGCGAGCCCCCAGGCCAGCGCCTGGTCCGCGTCGACGAACTCGCCGGTCCACAGCAGCCGCAGCGCACGCGACCGGCCGACGATCCGCGGCAGGTAATGGCAGCCGCCGTCGCCGGGGACGAGGCCGACCCGCACGTACCCTTCCGAAAACCGGGCGCGCTCGGAGGCGATCCGGTAATCGCACATCAGGGCCATGTCCATGCCCGCGCCGACCGCGGCCCCGTTGACGGCGGCGATCAGCGGTTTGGCCAGGTCTTCCGCGGCCATGGCCACCGGGTGCACGTGCTCGGTCATCAGCCGCCTGCTGCCCAGCGGGGTGCGCGCCTGGCCGAGATCGCCCAGATCGGCACCCGCGCAGAAGGCGTCGCCGGTTCCGGTGACGACTACGGCGCGAACCTGTTCGTCTGCTTGGAAAGCGCGGTACGCCTCGGCCCAGGCGCGCAGCATTTCGCCGGTGAAGGCGTTCTTCTGCCGCGGCCGGTCCAGGACGATCCAGCCGACATGGTCTTCGACGCGGACTTCGAGACCGGGTGTGGACGTCATCACGACTCCTTCCTGATGGTGAAACGGGTTGCCGCCCAAGCAGGGCTTCGGCGTTCGAGGAAGGACGCGATCCCTTCCCTGGCCTCGGCACCGTCGCCGAGCCGCGCGGCGAGGTCGGCCAGCTCGCTCGCGTGGGTGCCGAAGAACTGTCGCGCGGCGGTCGTGGTCAGGTGCTTGGCGGCGGCGAGTGCCCCGGGCGCGGCGGAACGCAGCCCGGCGAGCACCGGTTCGAGCGCCTCGTCGACGTCGTCCGCAGCGAGCGTGATCAGGCCGATGCGAGCGGCCTCGGCGGCGTCGAAGCGTTCTCCGGTCAGGTAATAGCGAGAGGCGGCCCGCGAATCGACGCGCGGGAGCACGGTGGTCGACAAAACGGCCGGGGCGAGCCCGATGCGCACCTCGGTGAACGCGAAGCTCGCGGCCGGGCTCGCCGCGACGATGTCGCACGCGCCGAGCAGCCCGAGCCCTCCGGCCCTGGCATGCCCGGTCACGCGGGCGACCACGGGCTTCGGCATTTCGACGACCGTGCGCAGCAGACCGATCAGCTGCTCGGCGGCGAGCCCGGTGCCCGCGCGGGCTTCGGCCAGGTCGATACCCGAGCAGAACGTCTCGCCGGTGTGCGTGAGCAGCACCGCGCGGACGGCCGGATCCTCGGCGGCTCGGCTCAGCTGCACAGTGAGTTCGCCGACCAGCTTGACCGACAGGGCGTTGCGGTTGTGCGGCGAGTCGAGGACAAGGGTGGCGATTCCGTCCTCGTCGGTACGCCTCATGCGGCACTGACGCTTTCCCGGGACAGCGCGGGCAGCCGCCGCTGGTCTCGTTCCGGATTGATCAGCACCGTGCCCACGACCGCGCCCGCCAGCAACAGCGCGCCGCACACCCCGAATCCCGCCGCATAACCGTTTCGCGCGGTAAGGAAACCGCCCATCACGAGCGGCGCGAACACCCCGGCCGAAGTGGCGACGGCGGTCGTCGCGGCGGTCACGGCGAGCCGGCGTTCCGGCGGAACCAGCTCTCCGATCAGCAGCCACACCATCGGATAAAACGCGCTCGGCAGGCCGAACGCGACCGCGATCAGCACGATGGCCGTGACCTTTTCCGTGTGCGGAAAGAGAATCATCGCGATTCCGGAGACGGCGAGCAGCGCCATCCCGGGCAGGCAGTACGCGCGGCGGCTGCCCGCTCCCCGGCGGCGGAACCTCGTGGAAACCGCGCCCATCGCCAGGATCACGACGGTCGCGAGCAAGGACGGCAGCGCGGAGAGCGTGCCCGCCTGCTGAGGCCCGATCCCGAGCCCGGAAGACAGGTAGCGGGGCAGGAAACCCAACGCGGTGGTAGTCGCCCAGAACGCGACGAACCCCGCCAGAACCGCGCCAATCACGGTTCCCGACCGGAAAAACACCCAGTACGGCACCGGTTCGCGGCGCGCGCCGGACGGCACGGCCGACTTGGCGTAAGGACCGTCATTCGCGAACAGCAGCCACGCCGCAGCCCACACCACCGAAAGAGCGAACAGGACGCCGAACGCGGTCCGGTAGCCGAAGTCCGCGATGATCCAGCTCAGCAACGGCGCGCTCGCCACGACGCCGAGAGTCGGTCCGATGTGGACCAATGCGTTGGGCAGGGCCCGGTCGCGCGTGGGGAACCAGCCGTAGACGGTGTGCGTCGCCGCGGGCACCGCAGGCCCTTCCGCCGCGCCGAGCGCGATCCGCGAAGCGATCAAGGCGCCGAAGCCGAGGCCCGCCGCCATGGGCAACGCGGTCAGTCCCCAGATCAGAGCGAGCACGGCCATCACCCGGGTCGTGCGGCGTTTCGCGGCGGCGAACCCGACGACGATGCCGGAAACGCTGAACAGGAAATAGAAACTGGACTGCACGAGGGCGTAGTGCTCCTCGCCGAGGCCGAGGTCTTTCATGATCGGCACGGCGGCGAGCCCGACGACGGTCTTGTCCGCGTAGTTGATCAGCAGGAACAGCAGCACGAGCGCGGTGACGGCCCACGCCCTCCCGGGACGCGGGGCGAGGGGTTCGGATGACGCCATGGATTCTCCGTAAGGGACGACGACGTTGTCGTGGGACGGGCCCGGTTCAGCCGAGCCGGGCCGGGTCGAAGCCCGCTTCGGCCAGCACCTGCTCGGTGTCCGCGCCGACGGGCGGAAACTGCCGGTAGATCCCGGGCGGGGTCCGGGAGTAGCGCACCGGCGGGGCCACGAGACGGCAGGCGCCCTCGGTCGGGTGCCGCACCGTCCGGACGAGACCGCCTTGCCGGGCGTACTCGCTCTCGGCCGCCTCCTGGAGGCTGTACACCGGATGCGCGGGAATGCTGACCCGGTCGCAGAACTCCTGCCACTGCGCGGAAGTGAACTGCGGAGTGAGTTCTCGGACCTGGCCGTACAGGTCGTCTGCGTGCGCGACGCGGGCCGGCATGGTCGCGAAGCGCGGATCGGCAGACAGCTCGGGACGGCCCGCGTGGGCGAAGAAGTCGCGCCAGTTGCGGTCGTTGTAGGGCAGGATGCACATCCACCCGTCGGCCGTGCGGCACGCCCGCCGCTGCTTGCTCAGCACACGCGGGTAGCCGTAGCCGGGCTCCTCCGCCGGTTCCAGCGAGGCTCCGGCGAGGTGCTCGACGAGGTTGAACGCGATCATGGTGTCGGCCATCGGCACCTCGACGTGCTGGCCCTCGCCGGTGCGGTCGCGATGGCGCAGCGCGGCCAGCACGGACTGGACGATGAACAGGCCGCACACCTTGTCCGCCAGCACGGTCGGCACGTAATAGGCCTCGCCGGTGACCTGCTCGTTGAGCCAGACCAGCCCGGAGGCGGCCTGGAGGATGTCGTCGTAGGCGGCGTTGTCGCCGAGCGCGGAATCGCTCCGGAAACCCTGCGCGTTCACGTAAACGAGCCCGGGGCGACCGGCCGCCACGTCGTCGTAGGCCAGCCCGAGCCTGCGCAGCGCGCCCGGCCGGACGTTGGTGATGAACGCGTCGGCAGTGTCCAGCAGCGCGAGTAGCGCGTCCCGCCCGGCTCCGGTCTTCAGATCGAGGCACACGCTGCGCTTGTTGCGGTTGAAGTTCAGCGCCGCCCCCGCCATCCCCGGGTGGCGGCGCGGCTCGAAGTGCCGGGTCGGATCCCCGCCGGGAGCCTCGACCTTCACGACGTCCGCGCCGAGGTCGGCCAGCTGCGCGCCCGCGTACGGGCCCATGATCACCGTCGCCAGCTCGACGACCCGCAATCCGGTCAGCGGGCCGGTGGGCGTCCCGTCCATCCCTCGCACCTCCTGTGTCCTCGGCTGCTGGACCCAGTCAAGACGAGGTCATTCATCTGCCGCCAATACTTCTTCACCCGTTATCCATATGCTTGGGGATATGGATCTGACGACTCGCCTGCTGGAGCAGTTCGTCGTGCTGGCCGAGGAGGAGCACTTCGGCCGGGCCGCCGAACGCCTTTCGATGAGCCAGCCGCCGCTGAGCCAGGCGATCCAGCGCCTCGAACGCGGCCTCGGCGTGCGGCTGCTGGAACGCAGCACCCGGGCCGTGCGGCTGACCGCGGCCGGCGCCGCGTTCGCCCGCGACGCCCGGCATCTGCTCGAAGCTCAGCAGGCCGCCGTCGGCCGCGCGCGGCGGATCGCCGACGGCGCCGAGGGCGAACTCCACCTCGGCTTCATCAGCGGCATTTCCTACACGTTCCTGCCGCGCGTGCTCCGGCTGACGCGGGACCGTTTTCCCGGGCTGCGCCTGCACCTGCACCAGAACACCTCGGCCGAACTGGCGTCGATGGTCCGTTCCGGCAGGCTCGACCTCGCCTTCGTGCGCGGCCCGCTCGCCGATCCGGACGGGCTCGACCTGCGCACGGTGGCGGCCGAACGGCTCGCCGTCGCGCTGCCCGCCGGACATCCGCTCGCCGAGCGCACCGCCGTGGGGCTGGCCGACCTCGCGGGCGAAAACTTCGCGCTGCCCTCGCTGACCGCGCTGGCCGGGCTTGCCGAACAGGTCGCCGCCGCGTGCCGCGCCGCCGGTTTCGCCCCGCGCGACGGCGCCCGCGCGGACAGCCTCCCCGGCTTGATCAGCCACGTCGCCGCGGGAAGCTGCGTGTGCCTGGTGCCCGAACAGGTGCCCGCCGGGGCGCTGCCCGGGGTGGTGTTCCGGACGCTGGAAACCACCAGCCGGGACGACGGCCTCGCACTGACCGTCGTCGCGGCCGTCCGTGCGGGACAACGGGATCCGGCCGTGGAACGGGTTCTGGCCCTGGCACGGGATCCCGCGCCTGGCTGATTCCGCCTTCGCTCAGAACAGCGTCGCGGGCTCGATCGGCTCCGGCTCGGGCAAGGCGTCCAGATCAGGCACCAGCGCCCGGACGTCGTCGTGGAACCGGCGGGCGAGTGCCGGTGCTTCGTCATTGTCGGGAGTGTGCAAGAAAACCGTCGGCGAACGACCTTCGCGCAGCCAGCCCGCGACCACCTCGGTCCACGGCCGCCATCCCTCGACGGTCTCCTCCACCGAGTCCCGGCCCAGATAGCGGACGACCGGCCGGTCGGTCAACGCCCGCGTCCGGCGCGGCAGCCGCGGTTTCTTGGCCCAGGCGTCCTGCTCGGCCTCGCTGGTCGGCGGACTCCGGAAAAAGACGGTGGTGTCGAACGGCACCCATTCGGCATCCGCGGCGGCGAGCGTCCCCTCCAGCGCCGAGGTCGCGCTGGCGTCCGTGAAGAACTCAGGGTGCCGAACCTCCACCGCGCGCCGGAGATTGCCGGGCAGACGGCGCAGAAAACGGCCGAGCGCGTCGACGTCCGAAGGGCCGAACGAGCCGGGCACCTGGGTCCACAGCACCGCCCGCTCGCCGAGGGGCTCGATCGCGTCCAGGAAGGCCCGCATCTCGGTCTCGACCCCGGCGAACCGGCGCTCGTGCGTGACGGTCTTGGGCACCTTGACGACGAACCGGAAATCCGGGCCGGTCTGCTCCGCCCAGGTCTCGACGGTGGTCCGGGCGGGAGTCGCGTAGAAGGTGGTGTTGCCTTCGACCGCGTTGCACCAGCCGGCGTAGGCCCGCAGGCGCTCCTTCGCGGGCAGCGACTGCGGCAGGAACCGCCCCGGCCACGCCTTGTGCGTCCACATCGCGCAGCCGACATGAAGACGTGCCACTTCTCGTCCGCTCCCCTCGCTCGCAAGGGAAATTACTACCCGCGCGCGGTCACCCGTGGGTCCGGGGCCGGTAGTCGCCGTACTGCTGCCGGCGCGCGGGCCCCCGGCGGCGCAGCAGATGCGCGGGCACGTAGTGGCTGACCGGCCGCGACCACTGGTCGTCGGCGGTGACGAGCTGGTAGGTGACCCAGCCGAGCAGCCCGCCGTCCTCGCGGCGGGCCCATTCGAACAGCAGCCCGGGATGCTCGGTCTCGATCCGCAGCCCGGCCCGGTCGCGCGGAGCGAGGATCTCGGTGCCGAGCACGAGCAGCTTGCGCACGCCCACCCACACCGGAATCGGCGGATCCACTCTCCGCACGGTCGACGGCCACTCGCTCACCTCAGGTCACCCGCTCGCTTCCCCGTTCTCAGGCCGCCTTGGTTCCCGGCGGCCCGAGACGGGAGTCGAACATGTGTTCGCACGGGAAGTCAAATGGGACTGGACAACGAAGCGCGGCCGGGAGCTTCGCGCATCCGCGCCCGCCCTGCACGGCCGGGGATTCCGGGAGGACCGCGATGTGCGCGACGGCACACGCGGGAGCACCCGGCGGCGCCCGCCGCGACCGGGGGCAGTTTTGTCCATTGTGGACCCACCGGTTGCGGCACCGTCGATCGCGACGCGCCGGCGCCCTCCGGTTCCCTCGGCCACGCGGCTGCCCCGCTTGATTTACCCCGCACGGTGCGGGCAAACTTCGGGCTGCCGCCAGGTCCCCGCGGCGGCCCGGCCGAGTTCCGCCCGGGCTGCTTGCTCCCCGAGCGTCTCGTAGGGTGGAGGGTCTGGGATGTCCGGCGGCGCGAAAGGGGCCACGACGGTGGAGGGCCAGCACCGGCAGCCGCTGTGGAAGGCGATCGCCGCCGCGCCCGACGCAGCAGGCAGCCGTGACAGCTGGGCCCAGGGCGTGTGCCTCGCCTGTGTGGAGACGATGGACCAGGTCGACGCGGCGATCCTGTCGCTGCGCGCGGACCGGCGGTCGGAAGAGGTGCTGGGAGCCAGCGACTCGTGGGCGGCCCGGCTCGCGGAACTGGAGTACACCGCCGGGGAGGGGCCGGGGGCGGAGGCCTTCGGGACCGGACGTCCGGTGCTGGTTCCGGACCTGCTCGCCGATCAGGTGCGCTGGCCCGGGTTCGCCCAGAGCGCGCTCGCGGCCGGTCTCGGCGCGGCGTTCGCCTTCCCCTTGCAGATGGGCGGCATCCGGCTCGGCACCCTCGAACTCGCCCGGCTCCGCCCCGGCGGGCTGACCAGCGCCGAGACGAGAGACGCCGCGCTCGCCGCCGACCTGGCCACCGCGGCGCTGCTGCAGCAGTCCCGCGAGGCCGAGCGCGACGGCCGCGAATTCGCCCCGCGCACGGTGCTGTCCTACCAGGACGTGCACATCGCCACCGGCATGCTCGCCGCCCAGTTGCGGATCAGCCTCGACGACGCGTTCGCCCGGCTGCGCGCCCACTCCTACAGCACGAACCGATCGCTCCTCGACGTGGCCAGGGACGTGATGGAGCGCCGCATCACCCTTGAGGAGTCGTCCGAATGAACCATCCCACCGACGAGAACGCCGGACGCCGGACGCCGTACCGGCGCACCGGCCTCCTGCCCGCGGACGCGCCCGCGGCGCTGGCCGAGATCACCTCCCGCGTGGTCGGCAACCCGGACAACGCCGCGGTGCTGCGCCTGATCACCGAGGTCGGCACCGGGCTGCTCGGCGCGCGCGGCGTCGGGGTCCTGCTGAAGGACCCGCGCGGCGAGCCCGCCGTCGTCGCGGCCTCGGACGAGTCCACGCAATTCGTGGAGCTGCTGCGAACCGACCTCCGCCAGGGACCGTGCGTCGACTGCATCGCGACAGCCGCCGTGGTCGCCGTCCCCGACCTGACCCTCGAACGGGACCGCTGGCCGGGCTTCGCCCCCGCGGCGCTGGAGGCCGGGTACCAGGCCGTGGTCGCGGTGCCGCTGCGCTTGGACGGCGAAGCGGTCGGCGGGTTCACCCTGCTGTTCGCCGCGCCGACCGAACCGCAGCCGTGGCAGCTGGCGCTCGCGCAGGTCGTGTCGGACCTCGCGGTGCTGGCCCTGGTCCAGGAAACCGGCCCGCGCCGCGCGGACCGGCTGTTCGAGGCCACTCTCGCCACGCTGAACGACCGGATCCAGCACAGCCAAGCCGTCGGGATGGTCGCCGGGGCCCTCGGCACCGACCCGGACACGGCCCGCGCACTGGTCAGCGGGTACGCGGTCCGCCACGCCCGGCCGCTGCGCGACGTCGCCTGCGCGCTGACCGACCGCACCCTCGACCCGGCCGACCTCGCCGGCTAGGCCCAGCCCCAGTAGTCCGGATCGGCCTCGCTCTCGGCCGCGTCGTCGGCGACCGCGGTCACGCGCGCGGCTTCCGCCCCGTTCCCGCCCGCGCCGCGGGCCAGGACGCGCACCGCCTCCCCGGCGTCGCATCCGTGTGCGCTCTGGAGAATGCCGACCGCCTCGCCGATCGTCGTCCGTTCCGCCAGCGACGCGCTCAGCAGCCGGGCCGCCGCGGTGCACGCGGCGTCATCGAGACGCTGAGGGGATCTGCCCCTACCGTCCTCTCCCGTTCCGGCGCACGCCAGTACCCCGC
The DNA here is from genome assembly GCF_042647905.1 of Amycolatopsis halotolerans. Taxonomy (NCBI): domain Bacteria; kingdom Bacillati; phylum Actinomycetota; class Actinomycetes; order Pseudonocardiales; family Pseudonocardiaceae; genus Amycolatopsis; species Amycolatopsis halotolerans. The sequence goes on along the minus strand of NZ_JBHRWI010000022.1, from coordinate 88,107 downwards.
GAGAGCGGACGGAGCGCACCGCCGTCGTCCCGAATGCGAGGACCGCGAACTTTGCGGAACGGGGACCCGCGGGTTGCTCCGAATTGATGAACCTTGAACCCTATCTCCTGACTGCGCGGAGGAGCACCATGGAGCCTGGCACCGACCGGACGTACTCCCCCGACTCCAGCGGGAAGCAACCATGCCGAATTCGCGGGTTCCCAGTCCCGCCGCCGTCGAGGCGGCAGTGGCGGCAGCACTTCTCGCCCCAGGCGCCTCCGACACCCCGCTCTGGCAGTGGCGCGTCGGCTACCGCACCCTTCACCTGTGCGCGGAGCCGAGCCGGCAGCGAGCCGCCGACGACCCCGCCGGGCAATGGCAGACGTTCAGCAGCGGCGCGGCGCTGCACCATCTCCGGATCGCTTTCGCCGGTCTCGGCTGGGCCTGCGCGGTGGACCGGTTGCCGTCCCCGGGCGAACCGGATCGCCTGGCCGTCGTGACGCCGCAGCCGGGCGAGCCGAATTCCGGCGAAGCCGCGCTGGCGACGTCGATCGCCCGGCGCCGGGAAGACTTGCGGCCGTGCGGCGGACGGCCGGTGCCGTCCGACTGCCTAGACCGGCTTTCGCAAGCAGCGGCGCGCGAAGGCGCGGTACTGCACCCCGTGGAAGACCGCGCGGTCCGCAGGTACCTCATGACCGCGGTCGGCGATGGCGCCAAGGTTCCCGCGCAGATGCGTCGCGAAGAGGTGTACGCACGGAGCGCGTCCCTTGTCGCTTCGCAGGGCGTTCTCGTCCGTACGGCTGCGGGGAACCGGCTGCCGCTCGCGCGAAGCGAAGCGGAACCTCGCAGCGACGGCGCTTCGCTGCTGGTGCTCAGCACGCCCGGCGACGATCGCCTTGACTGGCTGCGCGCCGGAGAAGCGCTGAGTTCGGTGCTGCTTACCGCGACGGGATATGGATTGTCGTCCGGACGGCTGAGCCGGACCGGGCCGCGACTGCGCGAAACTCTCGCGGAACGAGTCACGCTCGGCCAAGCCCCGCAAGCGGTGTTGTGGGTGGGACGGCCGCCGGTCGGAGTGAAGCGGCTTCAGCTGACGAGGTCGCAGGCGACCGTCGACGACGTGCTCGAACCGCTTCAGGCACCGGCGAAACACAGCTGCTGAAGTCCGTGAGGGGAACCCTGAGGGACTCTGATTCCCCCAGGGTTCCCTTCACGGACGCGCCGTTCGCACACCGGCCTGCCGCCAACGGTCGTCCACTTCCCACTGTGCCGAATGGACGCCGCCTGTGCTCCGGTGCTTTAGAGTGGCACCGTGGCAGCGGAAACCGGGGAATTTCGTAACGCCGGGCGCCGGCCTGTGCTTTCCGATGTCGCGCGGCTGGCCGGAACCTCCACCGCGGTGGTCAGCTACGTCCTCAACGACGGGCCCCGCCCGGTGGCCGACAAGACGCGGCGCAAGGTCGAGGACGCCATCCGGATGCTCGGCTACCGGCGCAATCCGCTCGCCGGGGCGTTGAGCGGCGGCCGGTCCAATTTGGTCGGACTGCTGGTGCCGGACACCGCGAACGCCTTCTACGGCGAGATGTCGCGCTGCCTCGAAGCGGAGGGCCGCCGCCGGGGATTGCTGACGCTGCTCGGCAATACCGATTACCGGCCGGGGCTCGCCGACGAATACGGCGAGGCCTTCTCCGAACTGCGCCCGCGCGGGATTTTCGTGACGACCGGCGAAAAACCGCGGCTGTCGGCCGAAACTCCGTGCGTATTCCTGCAGTGGGCCGCGCCGGACGACAGCTCGCCCAGCGTGGTGTTCGACGACTTCGACGGCGCGCGGCTCGTCACCGAGCACCTGCTCGGCCACGGGTACGAGAATATCTTTTGCGTGGCAGGCGAAATCGCGGTGGGACCGGCCGAAGGCCGCGAAGGCGGCTGGCGCCGGGCGATGGCGGACGCCGGTCTGCCCACCGAGGGCAGGCTGGTCCGGACGTCCTTCGACAAGGTCGAGGCGGGCCGTGCGGTGCGCGACGTGCTGACGAGCGGCCGCCGGATCCGCGCGGTCTACGCGACCACCGACGAACAGGCACTGGTGACCATCCGCATCGCGCACAGCCTGGGTTTGCGCGTGCCGGAAGACCTCGCGGTCGTCGGCTTCGACGGAACGAGGGAAGCCCGCCTCGGCAACGTTCCGCTCACCACCGTCCACGTGCCGCTGGAGGAATTCGCGGTGCGCGCCTTCGACGCCCTGGACGGCCGGCCTGATTCGTCGGCCGTCCTGGACGGAACGCTCAGCATCGGCGTGACCTGCGGCTGCCAACCCGGCACCGCCGAGGAAGCCGCGCACGCCGGAGCAGCCGTCAGCGGATAACCGCCCCGCCACGACGAATCCGCGACAGGGCGGCTTCGCTACCGCGCGAGAGTGTTGTGCTCGTCCGAGGCGTACTCCGAATTCAGCGACAGCGCGCTGAACCGGAACGGCCGGTCCACCCGTGTGAAGCCGAGCGGGCAATGCCGGGTGCCCGCGGGCAGGTAGACCGAACCGCTCGTGGTGATCACGTGCCGGACGCCCTCCACGTCGAGGTAGATCTCCGCGCCCAGGTCGTCCGGGTCCGCCGGGTTGTTCCCGTGCCAGATCAGGACCTCGTCGTAGTCGTGCCGGTGCTCCTTCACCCACTGCACCGGAGTGTCGCATTCGCTGATCCACGTGTAGGTGAGGTGGATCTTGCTCTCCGGCACCTCCTTCGCGCGCATGAGGGCGAGCGATTCGCCGACGTTGGGCGGTTCCACGACGCCTGCCGCGGCGCCCTCGTTGACGAGGTCGTCGAGACAGTTCGGCATCTTCCTCACGAACAGGTGCTCGTACGGACTGGTCATGCGGCTGCTTCCTCCTCTGCTCCCGGACGGGGCCGGGCCGGCCGCAGATCACTCTAAACGATTAGCTTCTCCACTTGTAGACTCTTCCATCCGGCCGGAACTGGCCGTACCCTGTGGCGACGCCGGGCAGATCTAACGGCTTAGATTTCTGGCTTCCCTGGAGGTTCCCAGTGTCGCGCAGACCCCGATGCCTGCCAACCCTCCTGCTCGCCGCCGCGCTGCTGGCCGGCTGCGGCCGTCCGGACGACGCGGCCGCGGGCGGGGCCGGCACGCTCCGCATCTCCGTCTCGACCGACGCGGGCGAGGTCCTCAACCCCTACGCCAGCAACCAGGGCCCGATCCAGGAGCTGCGCAGTTCCCTGGTCTTCGAGGGGCTCACCGCGCTGGACCCGGACGGCAGGACCGAATGGCGGCTGGCCACCGGCATGACGCCGAACACCGACCGGACACAGTGGACGATCACGCTGCGCCCCGGCGTGAAGTTCAGCGACGGCACCGAGTTCACCTCCGCCGACGTCGTCTCGAGCATCGAATACCTGCGCGATCCCGCACACGCCGCACAGGGCCTGGCGCTGATCCAGATGATCGACCCGGCCACCGTCCGGGCGGTGGACAAGCTCACCGTCCGGGTGGGCCTGACCGAGCCGTTCAGCCCGTTCAAGGACATCTGGACGAGCGTGCTGCTGCCGATGACCAAAACCGGGTCGGCCCCGGCGAGGCCGATCGGCACCGGACCGTTCGCGGTCAAGTCGTTCGCCGCGGGCCGGGAGTCCACAGTGGAGCGGTTCGACGGCTACTGGGGCAGGAAACCGAAGCTCGCCGCCGTTCAGCTGATCGAATACCAGAGCCAGCAGGCGCAGGCGAACGCGCTGCTGTCCGGCCGGGTCGACATCGCGTCGAACACGACGCCGACGATCGCGAAGTCTCTTGTCGGCCGCGGCGGCATCCAGTTGCTCGACAGCAAAGGGACCTTCAGCCTGCAGATCGGGCTCGACACGGCCGTCGCGCCGTTCCGCGACGTCCGGGTGCGCCAGGCCCTGCGGCTGCTGGTCGACCGGCAGCAGGTCGTGTCCAACGTCTTCAGCGGCTACGCCCGGATCGCGAACGACTACGAGACCACCACACCGCAGTGCGCCGCGCCGAACCTCCCGCAGCGCGCGCCGGACATCGCCGCCGCGAAACGGCTGCTGGCCGAGGCCGGGCAAAGCGATCTGTCGTTCGCGATCACCACCGACGGCCTGCTGCCTGGCATGTCGGAGCTGGCGCAGGTCTTCGCGCAGAACGCCGCGCTGGCGGGCGTCAAGGTGACGGTCAACGTCGTCCCGACGCCGGAACTGCTGGCGAAATGGGGCCAGTGGCCCGCTTTCGTCGACTACAACCCGGTCCCCTACCTGCCGTCCGTGCTCGGCGGGCTGCTGCCGGACCGGGTCGGCAACGCCGCGCACTGGAACGACGCCGCTTTCACCGGCCTGGCAGGGGAACTGTTCAGGTCGCCCGAGCCGCGGCAATGCCCGCTCATGAACCGGATGCACGAAATCGAATACACGAACGGCCCGTACATCATCCCCGCGTTCTCCGACGTGCTCCTGCCGCACCGGGCGGCGGTGCAGGGGCTGGTGCCGGATGTGAACGGCCGTCCGCTGTCCTTCCTGACTGACGTGACCGTCGGATGACCGCGCGCTGGCTCCTGCGCCGCCTCGCGCTCGGCGTGCTCGTGCTGTTTCTGGTCTCAGTGCTGGTTTTCCTGGTGACCCAGGCATTGCCGGGCGACGTGGCGCGGATCGTGCTCGGCAAGGACGCCACCGTCGAGCAGGTGGCGAACCTGCGGCACCAGCTCGGGCTCGACCAGCCGCTCCTGGAGCAGTACGGCCGCTGGCTCGGCGGACTGCTCACCGGCCACCCGGGAGTGTCGCTGCAGAACAAGGAACCGGTCGCGGAAATCCTCGGGCCGCGGATCGTGAACTCGTTCACCCTCGGCTTCGTCTCGATGGTGCTGATCCTGCCGCTCTCGGTCGTCGCCGGAGTGCTGAGCGCGGCGCGGCGCGACAGTTTCGCGGACAAGGCCTTCGTCGCGGTCACGTCGCTGAGCATGGCGCTGCCGCCGTTCGTCGTGGGGATGCTGCTGATCGCGCTCTTCGCCACCTCGCTGCTCGGGGTGCTGCCGGGAGTCTCCGACATCCCGCCCGGCGACCTGCCGTGGTGGCATCCGGCCGAACTCGTGCTGCCGGTCGCCACGCTCACGTTCATGGGGGTGATGTACTTGGGCCGTTTGGTGCGCGCTTCGGTCATCGACGCGCTGGACAGCGAATACGTGCAGATGGCAGTCCTCAAAGGACTCAGCCGGCGGCGCGTCCTGTTCCGGCACGCGCTGCCCAACGCCATCGGCGCGAGCCTGCCCGCGGCCGGTCTGGTCGCGGCCGTCACGATCACCGGCGTCGTGGTCGTCGAATACGTCTACTCGTACCCCGGGCTCGGCACGGCGCTGGTCAGCGCGGTGAACGCGCACGATCTGCCGGTCCTGCAGGCGTGCGTGCTCATCCTCGCGGCCACGTACTACCTGTGCAATCTCCTCGCGGACGTCCTCGCCGCGGCAGGGCGGACCCGATGAGCGTCTCGGTGGTGCGACGCGCGGCCCGGACCGGTCGGGCGCGGCTCGGGCTGGGGTTGCTTGCCGCGATCGCCTTCATCGTCGTCCTCGGCCCGCTGCTCGCACCGTGGCCGCCGACCGCCATCGTCGCGCCTCCGCTGGAGGGACCGAGCGCGGAATTCCCGCTGGGCACCGACCTTTTGGGCCGGGACGTGCTCAGCCGCCTGCTGTCCGGCGGCGGCACCCTCACCTGGATGACGCTCCTCGCCACCGGCATCGGCGTGGTCCTCGGGGCACTCATCGGCTTGGCCGCAGCCTACCGGGACGGCCTCGCCGACACCGTCCTCATGCGAGCGATGGACATCGTGCTGAGTTTCCCGGAGACCATCTTCGTGCTGGTCTTCGTGGCCGCATTCGGCCGGCACCCGCTGCTCACCGCGTCGCTCGTCGGGGTCGCGTTCGCCCCCGGCGTCTCGCGAGTGCTGCGCGGCGCGGCCCTGCCGGTGCTCGACAGCGAGTATGTGTTGTGGGCCAAGGCAAACGGCCTGCCCGGACGGCAGATCGTCCTCGGCGAAGTGCTGCCCGGCGTGACGTCGCCGCTGATGGTGGAGACCGGGATGCGGCTGGTGTGGGCGGTCACCGCGATCGCGTCGCTGAACTATCTCGGCTTCGGCATCACGCCGCCCGCTCCGGATTGGGGGCTCATGGTCAGCGAGAACCAGGACGGCCTGGCCGTCGCGCCGCTGCCCGTGCTGGCGCCGATCGCGCTGATCCTCATGATGGCGCTCGGCGGCAACCTCGTGGCCGAGTCCGTTGCCAGGACTGTCAGCCGCACGGAAGGAAAGAGCTGACGTGGCCAAGGAAGTCGCGGTGTCGGGCGTGACTGTTAAAGCCGCCGGACACGCCATCGTGCGGGACATCGGCTTCGAACTCGGCCGCGGCGAGGTCCTCGGCGTGGTCGGCGAATCGGGCTCCGGCAAAAGCACCCTCGCGCTCGCGCTGCTGGGTTTCGCCCGCACCGGCGCGACCATCACCAGCGGTCAGGTCGTCGTCGACGGAGTAGACCTGCTTTCCTTGCCACCTGCGGAATTGCGCCGCGCGCGAGGCCGGAAAGTCGCGTATGTGCCGCAGGATCCGGCGACCGCGCTCAACCCGAGCCTGCGCGTCTCGACCCAGCTGACCGAGGGTTTGGACCCGCCCGCGCTGCCCCGGGTGCGGCAGCTGCTCGACACCGTCGGACTGCCCAGCGACGACGCCTTCCTGCGCCGCCGCCCGCGCCAGCCTTCCGGCGGCCAGCAGCAACGGGTCGCCATCGCGATGGCCATCGCCGCCGGTCCGCGGCTGATCGTGCTCGACGAACCGACGACCGGACTCGACGTCTCCACCCAGTCCCGGGTGCTCGACCTGGTGCGGGAACTGTGCCGGACCCGCGACCTGGCCGCGATCTACGTCTCGCACGACCTCGCGGTGGTCGCCGACGTCGCCGACCAGGTGATGGTGATGTACGGCGGCGAGGTCGCCGAACACGGCCCCGCCCGTTCCGTGCTTACCCAGGCTGCGCATCCCTACACCCGCGCCCTGCTGGCAGCCGTGCCGTCCGCGACCCACCGGCACCGGCTGGTCCCCATCCGCGGCCGGGCGCCCGGTATCGATGATCCCCGTGCCGGGTGCTCCTTCGCGCCGCGCTGCGACTATGCCACAACTGCTTGCAGCACAACGCATCCGGCGTTGGCGGCCGCGCCCTCCGGAACCCTCGCACGGTGCCTTCACGCGGAAGGAGTCGCCCGGACTTTTCTGAGCGTGCCGCGCGCTCCAGAACCGGACGCGCCTCCCGCGGACCAGGCGGCCCTGTTGTCGGTCTCCGGCCTGAACGCCAGCTACCACGGACGACAGGTCGTCTTCGACGTCTCCTTCGACCTGCGGCCCGGCCAATGCCTCGCCGTGGTCGGCGAATCAGGCAGCGGCAAAACCACCATGTCCCGCTGCCTGGCCGGACTGCATCCCGAACAGCAAGGCGACGTGACCTTCGACGGCAAGCAGGTCCCGCCCGCCGCCGCCCGGCGAGACTCCCGTACCCGGCGCGAACTGCAGTACGTCTTCCAAAACCCCTATGGCTCGTTGAGTCCACATCGGACAGTCGAGGACAGCTTGCTGGTCGCTCTGCGCCACTACTTCGGCGTGACCGCACGCGAAGGCCGTCGCCGAGCCCGCGCCGCACTCGACCGCGTCGAAATCCCGTCGCGGCTGGCCGACCGCTACCCGGCGGAACTGTCCGGCGGACAACGCCAGCGAGTCGCGATCGCCCGGGCCCTGGTGTGCGAACCGAAACTGATCATCTGCGACGAGGTGACGTCCGCGTTGGACGTTTCGGTGCAAGCGTCCGTCGTCGAACTCCTGCGGTCCCTGATGGACGACGGCCCGTCGATGATCTTCGTGACGCACAACCTGGCGGTGGTGCGCAGCATTTCGGACGAGGTCGTCGTGCTCAGCGAGGGCCGGGCCGTCGAATCGGGACGAACCGACCAGGTGCTCACGTCGCCGTCGCATCCGTACACGAGAAGCCTGCTCGCCGCGACGCTGGACGTCCCCGAGCAGATCAGCCCTCGCTGACGCGGCGGTAACGGATGTGCGTGGTCAGCGGCGAATGCAACACCTCGACGGGCTCGAAGCCGAACGACTCCACCCCGTCGAACATGCGCTCGCCCGACCCGAGCAAGACGGGCGCGATGTCGAGAGTGAGCTCGTCCACCACCCCGGCGTTCAGCGCCTGCCGAACGGTCGACGCCCCGCCAGCGATGTCGACCCCCTTGTCCCCCGCGGCCTCGGACGCTGCCGCGTAGGCGGCGTCGAACCCGTCGGTGACGAAGTAGAACGTCGTCCCGCCCTCCATCGGGATCGGCTCGTGAGCGTGATGAGTCAACACGAAAACCGGCGCGTGATACGGCGGTTCGGCGCCCCACCAGCCGGACCAGTCCTCGTCCCAGCCGCCGCGGACGGGGCCGAACATGTTCCGCCCCATCACGTACGCGCCGCGCGGACGCATGAGCCATCCGGTGGCGGTCTTGTCGGCGTCGTTCGCCCGGGGATCGCCGATGTGCCAGCCATGCAACTCCTGCCCCCGCACCCCGAGCGGCTCGTCCCGGCTCTGCCCCGGCCCGGCGACAAAGCCGTCCAGCGAAATCGACATATGGCAAGTCGTGTCCGGCACGGCGGGCCTCCCGAGTGATTGCGGTTTGCAAGCGGTTGGAAGGAAGATAGCAGGAGAGGCGCGGTGAGCGCTATCCGCGGCGGAGGAGATTCTCCGCGGGTCAGCCCGCCAGGTGGCGCAGGAACGTGGTCGAGCGATGCCACGCGAAGTACGGTTCGGACGCTTCCCGATGCGCTCCGCAGCGACGCCCGGCCAGATGCTGCATGCGGAGTTTCAGGCTCCCGGCGGGAAGCTCGTCGATCCGCACGGTCTGGATGCGCCCGGTTTCGGCCACGGTGACCCAGCCCGCTTCGTACAGGAGATCGCAGCCTAAGCCGCAGGCGAGCATGGCGATGTCGCGGAGGTTCCGTCGTTCGTCGTCAGTGCAGGCCGCGCGTTTCTTCACGTGCGCGGCGACCAGGAACTCCAACGGGAACTCGTCGCCGCACAACGCGCAGGGAGCGGAAACGCGTCCGTCGGCGAGCAGCCTGCGGAGGCGGGTCTGCTCAGTCCGGACTTTGACCTGGGTCTTCACGTCCAACTCGCCGAAGTGGACGTCCGCCGCCGGTTCGGCGCCGGAGATGTCCAGCGTCAGCGTCGTCGGAGACTCGACCCTGCTGACGTGCGGCAAATTCTCCAGTAGCCCCCCGACGAAAGCGCTCTCGTGATCGAGTCCTTCAACCGAAACCTCGAGTGCGCCTCCCCCAGCGAGCACGTCGAGCCCGCGTTGGATCTGGTCAAGGGGGACGGGTTGCCCTTCCGGCGACTGGTCGGTTCCTACCAGCACTGACTCGTCGTCAACTTTGAGGATCCGGTTCTTCTCGCCGGCGGCAGTCGAGATCGTCTCGCCAGTGAGGCCCCGGAGCAGGTCCTTTGCTTGCAGCACCTCGTCCGGGGCGGGCTCCGCCAGAACGGCCGCAAGCCGGGCCGCATCGTCCGGCCCGTAGCCCGGAACCTCCAGCCGCAATTCGATCCGCTTCTGGTTGTTGCCCTCCTTCGCGCCGTCCTTCAGGCCGACCTTCCCCTGCGCCCGGGTGATCTGCCGCCGCACCTGCTCGATGTCCCGTTCGTCGGCCAAAACGATCGGAGCCGGGACAATGCTGCGCTCATCCTCGGACAGGTGAGCGGTCGGCCTTGACGCCACGACGCCGGACACCACCACCGCCTTCCGGTCGCGAAGGCGCTTGAGCAACAGTTCCAAGGCGGCGTTGTACTGGTAGTTCCGCGGCTTCGGCCCGGCTCCCTGGCCGCCCGCACTCTCCATGACCAGGCTCAACCGCCCGCCATCGGACACCACGGAGAACCCAGCGTTCAGCTCATTGCCCTTGTCATCACTTGCGAACACCAGCCCAGCCTGCCAGAAAGGCCCGCCGGCCACGATCAGAAAAGCGACCCCACCGCGACCGCCGCGCACACCGACAGGAACAGCCCGCCCACCGCGAAGCCCAGCGGTTTCTGCCGCCACGCCGTGTGGCGGTCCAGGGCGTACCAGCCCGGGCCGGTCAGCAGCAGGGCCAGTGCCATCGCCGCGAGGGTCAGTTCCAGTTCGAATCCCGGGCCGGTGCTGCCGAACAGGCCGCCCGACCACTTCACGCGGACCGCGCTCAGGGCCACGCCCAGGAGGCCGGCCGCGGCGAGCGGGGTCAGCAGGCCCAGTGCCAGCAGGACGGCGCCGCCCACCTCGGTGATGCCGGTCAGCCAGGTCAGGAACTCGATGTTGTGGCTGAAACCGTAGCCCCGCAACAGGTTCTCGAAGTGCGCCATTCCCGCGCCGCCGAACAGGCCGAAGACTTGCATCAGCCCGTGCGCGCCCATCGCGACCGACAGCATCAGCCGCAGCACCAGCAGACCGAAGTCCAAGCCGCCATTCTCATCCGACCAGCGGGACATGTTCGCCACGCCGACACCCTAGCCATCCCGCGCGCCGGTCCGGGCGACCCACCGGACGTGTCGCTCGACAAGACCGCTTCACGACGCGGAGGCGGCGCCCTCGGGCAGATAGCTGTCCCGGAAACCGAACGCGCCCGGCGAGGGCCCCTTCCCCCGCAACAGTTCCAGCCGCTCGACAGCCTCCTCGACCGTCGGGATGTGCCCGGCGGGAACCCACCACAGCACCTGGAACGGGGCCTTCGGCAGTTCGAACCACTCCGAGCGGCGGCGCAGCACGTCCAGGTGGCCGCTGCGGTAGACGTAGTCCCACAGGGCGTCGCGGGTTTCCCACACCGACATGTTCACCAGGACGTCGTCGCCGAGCGAGGACCGGATCGCGGTGGCGTCGTTGCCGCCGTCCTCGACCAGGCGCCACACGAAGCCGGGCGCGTTGTCGGCGACCTCGTTCAGCGTGTCGAGCATCGAGGTGAAGCCGTGCATGCGGGCGTCCGCGAGCGGGAATTTCAGGATGCCCACGTTGAGCTGGGCGAGGTGATGTTCCGTCACTCGTTCACCTCACCATCGCCGGACCTTCTATGTCAACTCTCATTATTTTTAGAACACTCGACGACGACGCAGCACAGCCCGGGACGCGGATCCATACGAGCCGTCAGGCCGTCGGCGTCTTCGAGCAGCCCTTCCAGCAGCGCCAGATTCATGCCGCACACCAGCCCCGGATGCCGCTGAGAGAGGACATGGAAGGGGCAGTTGACGAGGCGCAGGACGTCGCCGTCCACGCGGGGCTCGTAGCCGCGGGCGGCCAGCAGTTCCTTCGCGGCGGCGAGGTCTTCGACCGGGCCCGCGGCGGCGCGGCCCTCCCGCCGGGCGGCGGCCTGCAGTTCGGTGTCCAGCCGGGCGACTTCCGCGACCTCGGCCAGCAGATCGGCGGCGGTGCGGTAGTCGCGCGCCGGGACGGAGAACTGCCGCTCGGCGCCGGACCGGCGGTAGAGCTTCGCCGGACGGCCAGCACCCGGGCCCGAACGCCCGCTCAGCCGCTTGCTTTCCGTCTCCAGCAGGCCCGCGTCCACGAGTTTGTCGAGGTGGAAAGCGGCGAGCGTGCGCTGGATCCCGGCGCCCTCGGCCGCCTCGTTCCGGCTCACGTCGTGCTCCTGGGAAACCACGTAGTCGTACAACCGCCGCCGGACGGGATCCTGCAGGACGGCGATCGCCTCGATGTCTTCCACGCCGCCATTCTAAGAACAACGAGGATATGCGTTAGAGGTGCTCGCCCCTCGCCGAACTCCGGCGAGCAACCTTCGGTGCTCGAACCGCGCCGCCTCAGTTCCGCGCTTCCGCCAGACCAGCCGGAGTCGCGCCGAGCCACCAGCGCGGATCCGCCGTCCCGTCGGTGGTGCGGCCGTCACGGTGAACGAAGAACCGCTCGTCCCGGCCCGGCGTGTCGAACTCCCCGTCCAGCCCGCGCGTCAACCACTCCGCGCCGAACGCGAACACCTCCGCCGCCGTCCCGCCCAGCGGATGGAATTCGTCCTCGTAGACCCGCATCTCTTTGGGAGCACGGATCTTCTCGTAAGTCTCGAGCGCGTTCTCCACCGGCGTCAGCTCGTCGAATTCGCCGATGCCCAGCAGCACCGGGCACCTGATGCCCGTCACCAGGTCGCCCAGCGGCATCTTTTCCTTGAGGTCGCGGTCGAACGCCACCTCGTCGGTGTAGCCCGCCATGTAGAGATAGTTGTTCTTGAAACTCGGCTGCGCCCGTTCGAAGATCGTCTCGAAATCGCCGGACACCGCTTCGAACGCGGCCACCGCGCGCAAACGGGTCTCCGGCGACGCCGCGGCGCGCAGTGCCCAGTAGCCGCTCATGCTGATGCCGAACATGCCGATCCGGTTTTCGTCCACTTCGGACAGACCAGCGAGATACGCCGCATACGTTTCGAGAGCGCGTTCATAGTTGTCCAGGGTCACCGTCAGCCCGCGCGCCCGGGTCTCCCCCTGCCCCGGCCCCTCGATCGACAGCGCCACGATTCCGCGCGAGGTGTAGTAGCGCTCGGCCGCGAAGATGTAGTCCTCCTTGATCATGTCCATGCCGGGACCGAGAATCACCGCCGGGGCACCGGAAACCGGCTGCGCTGGCAGGTGCAGGAGACCGAAGATCTTGCCGCCTTCGAAGTCCAGTTCGACCCGCCGGACCGTGTTGCCGCGAAGCTCTCCCAGCCGCGCCACGCACGAATCACAGCGCTCGCGCAACTTCGCCTTGCGCCCGTCGCCGGAGTCGAAGATCGAGTACTGCGCGCGGCCGTACATCACCGCTGCCCGCAGATACAGGTCCGACGCCGTCCTGCGGTAACCGAGCCGCTCGTGGTGCACGGCCCGTTCTTCGGCCTGACCAGCGACAACCGCCCACGCCTTCGGCAGCATCGCTCCGGCGCGCACCATCGCGAACACCTTGTCGAAGTCGGCGTGATCGTGCCCGAGCTGTTCGAGCGTGCCCTTGCCTTCCGGGTGCAACGCGTCGAAGCCGCCTTGCGCCAGCGCGATGTCCAGGGCCCAGCTCTGCCCGGCCGAACGTGTCGTCATGCCCGCCTCCTCAATTAACTAAGTACTTAGCTAATGTGCCACGGCTAGACTCCGCCCGGCAAGGAATGCGGCGGGCACCACAGGAGAGCGAACCGATGGGCGACGAGGCGATCACCCGGCTGGCGCGAGCCGCTTACCGGCTCAGCGCGGCCGATTCCCGGCTGCGCGGCCGCGCGACCCGCAGCGCCGAAGCCCTTTCGCTCGCGCACGCCCGTGCGCTCAAAAGCCTCGCCGAACACGGTCCGATGACGGTCAACCAACTGGCCGGACACGTCGAAACGACTGGAGCAGCGGTCACTCAACTGGTCAACGGCCTGGCCAACGCCGGCTATGTCACGCGCGAACGGGCCGCCTCCGGAGACCGCCGCACGTCGATCGTCGCCCTCACCGACGCGGGCCGTCGACGGCATGAGGAGCGCGAGGAAATCCTTGCCACAGGGTTGCGCGAACTGACCCAGGACCTCGACGAACACGCGATCGACGCTGCGGGCGTGGTGCTCGACCGGCTGGCCACGCTGTACGACCGCCTCTGACGATCAGGGTCGCGGCGAACTCTATCAACTGATTGAATCGGCTGATAGAGTCCGCGCCATGGGCACCGAGGCCGCGCGGATCCCCGCCAGTCGCGGGGCGGCGACCGAGCAGCGCCTGATCGCCGCCGCGGAACGGCTTTTCGCCGAACAGGGCGTCGGCGCGGTGTCGTTGCGGACCGTGATGCAGGCGGCGCAGACGAACGTCGCGGCGATCCACTACCACTTCGGTTCCAAGGAAGGGCTGCTCGACGCGGTCCTGCGCAGCCGCCTCGGCCAGGTCACCGGCGAGCGGAACGCGGTGCTGCGAGAAGTCCCCGAGAAGGACGTCACCGCGCGCGAACTGGCCCGCGCGTTCGTGCAGCCGGTGGTCGCGGTGCTCGAATCCGGCGGCGAATGCTGGATCCGGCTGGTCGGCCGGCTGCTGGCGACCGGCGGCGACGGGCTCGACGCGGTCGCCGCGTCGTTCTTCGAGCGCAACGCCGCGTTCGTCGAACTGCTGGACCGCCTGAGCCCGGGCGTCCCCCGCCGGACGCTCGATTTCCGGCTGTCCCAAGCGATGACCGTGACGTTGAACGTCCTCGGCGACGTCGGCCGCACCCGCCGCCTGCACGGCCCGGACGCGGCGGACTGGACCGCCGGCCAGATCGTCGACGACCTCGTCGACGTCGTGACCTCCGTACTCGCCGGCCCGCCAGGGGCCCCGCCGCAGGAAGTGAGGAACCGATGGGAACCAAACAGCGAGCGCAGATCGAGATGACGCCCGAGGAGGTGTCGGCCTGCCTTTCCGCCCAGCGCACCGCGACGCTGGTGTCGCTCGGCCCCGGCGGGCATCCGCACGCGGTCGCGATGTGGTTCGCGGTCATCGACGGCGTGCTGTGGTTCGAAACGAAAGCCAAGGCGCAGAAGGCGGTCAACCTCCGCCGCGACCCGCGCGTCACGGTGCTGATCGAGGACGGCCTCACTTACGACGTCCTGCGCGGCGTCTCGCTGGAAGGCCGAGCCGAGGTCGTCGACGATCCGGAGGCGCTCTGGGCGGTCGGGGTCAACATCTGGGAGCGATACCATGGCGAGTACACCGACGAGGTGAAACCGATGGTGGAATTCATGCTCAGCAAGCGGGTCGCGGTCCGCGTCGACGTCGAGCGGGTCCGTTCGTGGGACCACCGCAAGCTCGGGCTGCCCCCGATGCCGCTCGCCGGATCGACCGCCGCGCAACCGCCCGCTCGCTGACGCGTTCGCCCCGCCAGGAGGTCACGATGGGACGCTTTTCCCTTCCCGAACAGGCGCCGAAGGGCCTGGATTCGCCGGTGACGGCGGCGATGATGAAGTACATGGCCAGGGTCCAGACCAAGGTCTTCACCCTGACAGGTGGCCGGGTCGGCAGCAAATGGCGCGTCGGAGCCGGCTTCCGCAAGCCGGTGCCGACGCTGCTGCTGGAACACCGCGGCCGCAGGTCCGGCCGGTTGTTCACCACTCCGCTGCTGTACCTGCGTTCCGGCGACGACCTGGTCATCGTCGCCTCCCAGGGCGGCCTGCCGAAGCATCCGCAGTGGTACTTCAACCTGCTCGCGGAACCGGAAACCCGCGTGCAGTTGAAGGGCCGCCGCGACGTCCCGGTCACGGCGAGGGTCGCGCCGTCGGACGAGCGGCGCGACCTCTGGCCGCGGCTGGTCGATCTGTACCGCGACTTCGCGAAATACCAGGAGTGGACGGACCGCGAGATTCCCGTCGTGGTGCTCACCCCTCGCTGACCGCGAGCCTGGCCTTCAGGCTCAGCTCACTGCACGCGGCCGCTGTCGCCGGACGCGTCCTCCTCGTCGTCGGACGGCAGGTACAGGTCGCCCACGTTGATGTTGACCTCGACCACCTCGAGCCCGGTCATGCCTTCCACCGCGCTGATCACGTTCCGCCGGATCGAGCGCGCGACGTCCGCGATCGAAACGCCGTACTCGACCACGATCTGCAGGTCCACCGCGGCCTGCTTCTCCCCCACCTCGACCGAAACGCCCTGCCCGGCCGACGCCGTCGCACCCGGGATCCGCTCGCGCAGCGCGGAAAACGCCCGAGCCGCGCCGCCGCCCAGGGCGTGCACCCCGTGGATCTCCCGCGTCGCCAGCCCGGCGATCTTCTGCACCACCACGTCCGCGACCGTGGTCGTCCCCTGCGAACTGGTCAGCGGCCCGGCGTTGACCTTCTCCACGTCCTGGGACTTGGCCGCCGCGTCAGTCGTCGAAGCCATCGATTCTCCTCCGGTCGTTCCCGTTGTTGCGGTTCACCGGGTTCGACTCCGGAACCGCGCGAAACTCACTCCCCGAACGAGTGGCGACGATCACATCATCGGGTGAGTGACGATTCCGGATCCGCGTTGTCCTTACCCCTGACGCATTCTCGCGTCCGTTGTTCGGCGATGAAGGAGGACATCCATGTCGATGGGCGACAAGATCGGCGCCAAGGCAGACGACTTCGGCGGCAAGGCCAAGGAGGCGGCGGGTTCGCTGACCGGCGACGAGAAGCTCGAGAACGAAGGCAAGGCCGATCAGGCGAAGGCCGGGATCAAGGAAGCCGCCGAGAATGTCAAAGACGCTCTCGGCGACGCGGCGGGCAAAGTCAAGAACGCACTGAAGAAAGACTGACTTTCCTCCAGAGGACGCGGGGTCGCGGCGCCATTGCCGAGGCCCCGCGTCCGTTTTTCAGCGCACCTGTTTCAGCAGGTTCTCCACCGCTGTGCCGACCACGTCCGGACGGTCGAGCGGGACGTCGTGGGAACTGTGCTCAGCGGTGACGAGAGTCCGGTTCGGCGCGGCGTGCGCGAAGTCTTGCTGGGCCTGCCGCCACAACTGCGCGTCCTCGGGAGTCGGAAACGGCGTCTCGGCGGACACGATCACCGCAACGGGAATGCCGGACGGCCAGGTCAGCTTGTGGTACGCCTCGTGCACCGGCCCGTAACCGTCGGCTTGGGCGAGAAGCTGACGCGTCTGCCGGGTCGAAGGCGCTTTCTTGAGATCTTCGACCTGCTTCTCGTTCAACGCCACCAGCTTCGCGGTCTCGCTCGGGGTGAAGAACTGCGGCAGGTTCGCGTCCACGAGCACTGCCCCCGCTACCCGGTCCGGGTGGCTGCGGGCAAAGGAAAAAGCGACTTCGCCCGCCAGCGAATGCGACACCAGGACCACGTTCTTGGTGACGCCCAATCGCGTCAGCCCGGCAGCGAGATCGGCGGCGGCGTTGTCCGCTCGCCACGGGCCGGGCGACTCGTCGCTTGTGCCCTCCCCCGCCCGGTCGTAGGCGATGATCTCGGATCCGGTCCGCGCGGCGAGATCCGGGGCGACTGTGCCCCATTCCGACGAATCCATCCCGCCGCCCGCGTCGAGCACAATCGCGGGCAGCCGGCCCGGCGTAACGGAAAACGCCACCTTGCGGCCATTCACCGTAACCAGGTGCGTTCCGGCGGACGGAGGATCAGCCGCACCGGCAGCGCACCCGCCCACTCCGCCGACCGCGACGACCGCCGCCGCCAGAGCAGCCAGCGGCCGACTCGATCTTCCCCGCCGCACACGAGAATCAGTCACCGAATCCCCCTCCACGCAACGGACCTTCCGTTGTGACACCAGCGTGGAGAACAACCCGGTCGACCGCGATACCGCTGACTACCCGAGCGCGGTAGGGACAACCCCACCTCAAGACCGTTACGACGCGATTCCAGCCGACGCACGCCGTTCGGCCAGGTCCTTCTCCACCGCCGGGTAGATCCGCTCCAGCCGGTAGGCCCAGAACAGGACGATGAGCAGCACGAACAACACCATCGGCACGTACACGAACAGCGCGTTGATCGCGGCCAGCGCCGAATCCGGCTGCGTGTGGTTCAAGCCGTTGTAGCCCGCCGCTCCCATGACCCAGCCCAGCACCGCCGCGCCCAGGCCGTAGCCGAGTTTCTGGCCCATGCTGCCCGCGCTGTACAGCACGCCTTCCAGCCGGCGGCCGTTCTTCCACTCGCCGTACTCGATGGTGTCGGGGAGCATGCCCCAGATCGCGCCGAAGATCGGGATGCGCCCGATGCCGCGCAGGATCGAACCGGCGACCGCCAGGGTCATGTTCGTCGGGTCGATCGCGATGACCAGGGAACCCGCGACGAAGATCGCCGCGCCCACGATCATCGGGGCGATTTTGCCGAAACGGTTGTACACCGGCTGCATGAACAGCATTCCCAGCAAAGCGGGAATGTAGAGCATGAACGACATCAGCGCGGCGAAACCGGCGTTGCCGAGGAAGTACTGGGCGAAGTAGGCAGTCGCCCCGGTGTAGAGCGATTCCGCGACGCTGAACACGATGAAGATCGCGAAGAGCAGCAGCCAATAACGGTTCCGCGCCGCGAGCTTGAGCGATTCGCCGATCCCCGGCTGCTCCTTCGGCGGAGCGGTGTCGACGATGCGCTCCCGCGTATTGCGGAAGGTCACGAAGAACAGCACCGCCGCGAGAGCGCCGAAGAGGCAGAACGTGATGATCCACGCCCGCTGGTCGTCGCCGAGAGCGCTCACCAAGGGCAGCGTGAGGACGGTGACGACCAGCGAACCGAGGGTGGCGCCGAACATCCGGGTGACGTTGAGCCGGGAGCGTTCGGTGAAGTCCCGCGTCATCCGGGTGTTCAGCGTTCCGTACGGGATCACCGCGGCGCTGAGGGCGATGTTCATCAGCGCGTAGGTGATCGCGATGTACACCAGCGTCGGCGTCGATTCCATGCCCGGCACGGTGAACACCAGGATGAGCGCGATCGCGAACGGCGCGGCGGCCCAGAGCACCCAGGGACGCGCCTTGCCCCAGCGGGTCGACGTCCGGTCGACGATCGCGCCCATCCCGACGTCGACCACGCCGTCGAACAGCCGCGCGATGAGCACGATCGTGCCGACCGCCGACGCCGCCGCCCCGATCACGTTGGTGTAGAAGAAAACCACGTAGGTGGCCAGCGCGCCCCAGGCGATGTTCGTGGCCAGGTCACCGCCTCCGAAGGAGAGGCGTTCCTTCCAGCTCACCGTGGCGAATTCTTCGCTGCCTGCGCTCATCGTCGAGCGTCCCTTCGGATCGGGGTGGGGAGAGGGGTCAGTGCTGGGTCGCGGCCAGGAGTTCGTCGGCGAGCGCGGCCAGGTCGAGATCGTTCGCGCGTTCCACCTCGGCGACGGCGGCCTCGTCGATCGCCTCGATCCCCCGGTAGGCACCGGCGATCGCGGCCGCCATGCAGCCGATGGTGTCGCTGTCGCCGCCCGCGTTGGCCGCCAGCCGCGCGACGCGCACCGGATCCCCGCCCGCGGCGACGAAGAACCCGAGCGCGGCAGGCACTGCCTCCGCGGCGGGCAAGCCGACGCCGATCTCCCCGGCGATCAAGTCGATCGCGTGCTCGTCGTCGCGAGCCGTGATGGCCAGCGCGACCGCACGCTCGATCCGGCGTTCGACCGACGCGCCCGGCACGTCACGGCCTTCGGTGCGGCCGAGTTCGGCACCAGCCCGTGCGCCGTCGACGGCGGCGCGGACGATGTCGACGATCTCCGCGCCAGGAGTGCAGGCCCGCGCGACCGCGGCCGCGATGGCCGCGGCACCCGCGACGCCGGGCGGCGTGTTGTGGCTGGGCACGCAGGTGGTGAACGCGGTCCGGACCGCCGCTTCGGGGTCGCCGTGGTGGAACAGCCCGACCGGCCCGACCCGCATCGCGGCGCCGTTGCTGGCGCCCTGGGTCATGATCGTCCCGGTCCGGCCGACCTCGCGGGGGTCCTCGCCGCGCTCCAGCCGGGCGATGGCCTCGCGGGTGGTCGGCCCGGCGAAGTGCGGGAAGTAGTTCTCGTTCTTGGACCATTCGATCAGCAGCTTCGCCATGTCGTCCGGGCTCAGCGCGGCTCCGGTGCGGGCGAGCAGCCGGGTCAGCAGGATCATCTGGCTGGAGTCGTCGGTGATCTGCGCGGCGGCGCGGCCCTTGGCGTACGGCGCGCCGGGGAGCGGGGCGTGGAATTCGGTGACGTAGCCGCCGAACGCGGCGCGGATCTGGTCCCGGCTCAGTTCCTCGGTCGGCGCGCCGAGCGCGTCGGCCAGGCAGGCCGCGGCGAGACTGCCGTGGATCTTGGAACGCAGCACAGAATTCAACTCGGTTACCTCTCAGTCGTGATGGTGATCAGGTCGTCTGGCCAGTCGCCGCGCTGCGAGCCGGACAGATAGGTGCGGCCGCCGACGGCGGTGACGCAACGGGTCGCCTGAGCCACAGCTCGGCGAAGGCTTTCGCTCGCTTCGGCCCCGGCCAGCAGCGCACCCAGGAACGCTCCCGCCAGCGCGTCCCCCGCGCCGGTCGTGTCGACGACGGTCACCTCGCCGCGCAACCGTGCGCGATGCACGACGCCGTCGCGGTCCACAGTGGACGCTCCGTGCGCTCCTTCGCTGATGACCACGAGCTCCACGCCGAGTTCGATCAGCCGCTGGGCCGCGTCGCGCGGCGTGGCAGCGAGTTTGGTCGCCGAGGCGGCGTTGAGGAAGACGATGTCGCTGAGCCCGAGCAGCCGCGCGAACTCCGGCTGATCCGGCTCGAACGCGTCCGGTTCGAGGTCGACGGCTACCCGCGCTCCGCGTTCTCGGGCGAGTTCGGCGACGGCGGCCGCCCACTCGAGATCGTCGGCCAGCGGCGCGACGATGTCCGCGCCCGCCAGGACCGACGCGTCGATCTCCTCGATCGCCGGAATCTTGATCCCGGTGTCGGCGCCGGTCAGCGCCTTCTCCCCGCTCGCGTCGAGCTGGACGAAACACATCCAGGTCGGACGGTCGGGGTCGCGCAGGGAGTGTTCGAGCGACACCCCGAGCCCGCGGAGTTCGGCCAGCGCTTTGTCGGTGTCCGGCCCGGCCCCGGTCTTCGTGATCAGGTCGACCGCGATCCCGTGCCGCGCGGCCGCGGCGGCGAGGTTGGCGCTCATCCCGCCGCCGTAGACGCCGGACAGGGAGCCGATGGCCTTGTTGTCGTTGCCCGCGATGTGCGGGACCTGGACGAAGTAGTCGATGCTCGCGTCCCCCACGACGACGAGCCGCGGCCCGGTGCTCATGTGCTCATCGCTCGCTTCTGAGGTCGATGTCGAGGTGGTAGCGATCGCCGCGCAGGATGTAGCGGGTGAACTCCAGCGGCCGCTGATCCGCGCCGAACGACGTGCGCTCGCGCAGCATCGCCGCGACCCCGGGCTCGACCTGGAGCCGCTCGGCCTCCGCCGCGGAGAGGTTGACGGCGCTGACCCGCTCCCGCGCGTGCGTGGGCTGCGCGTCGCGGCCGGCGAGGAAGGCGTACAGCGAATCCCCGGTGAACTCGCCGAAGTCGATCCCGGGCTGCTGCACGAGATAGTGGTCGAGGAAAACGAACGGATCGTCGCCGATCCAGTAACGCCGCTCGATGTGCCGCACCGGGTCGCCGGGTTCGAGGTCGAGCGCCTTGGCGACCGCTTCGTCGGCGGTCTCCTCGGCATTGCCGAGCAACTCGGGCCGGATCGCGAAGCCGCGCTGCCGGAGCTCGCGGCCCAGACCGAGCATCGGACTCATCGCCCGGATCTCGTTGGACGCGACGATGCTGCCCCGGCCGTGGAACCGCTCCACCAGCCCGAGCCGCTGCAGCTCCTGGAAGGCGCGCCGCACGGATGTCTGGGACACGCCGTACTGCGCCCGGAGCTGACTCTCCGAGGGGAGCCAATCCCCGGGCTTGAGCCTGCCGCTCAGGATGTCGCGCTGGATCTCGCCCTGAATCGTGCGATAGAGCGGCGCACGGCTTGGTCGACCAGTCATGCAACTTAGTGTACTAAGTGTGTCAACCAGCCTCCGCGACGCCTCGGCCCGAAGTCCGCGAAGGACTCCTTGAGGGACTCTGATTCCCATGCCGGGGACTTGAGCTGCGCAGCCCACGCCCGCCGACCGTCCACAAAGGACGTCAGCGCCGCCGGAATGCCCGATTTTTCGCCATGTGGCCGAGTCTTGAGGTCCGTGAGGGGAACCCTGAGGGACTCTGAGTCCCTCAGGGTTCCCCTCACGGACGCCTGGCCCCGCCCAGGTCCTTCGACCTGGGCAAACCGCACCCGCAGCGCCGCCGTAAGTCCTCGGCATTGACCTGGCATTCCCTCAAGGGGCCCCTCACGGAACCAGATTCCCTCAAGGAGTCCTTCACGGACCTCTGCGTAAGCTGAGAGTTACGTCGCCGCGCTGCCGCGGACTGCGGCGGCCACAGTGCTGTCCGCCCAATTCGCCGAGCTCTTTCCCTTGCCCATTACGGCGTTTCCCCCGCACAGTCCACTTCGGAACACTCCAGCTCCGGTATAGTCGGACCAATGCGAACCCCTCCCTCCCCCGATTCCGGATCCGCGCCGGATCCGGCGCGGGTGCTCGGGGCGCGGGTGCGCGAGCTGCGGCGCGGCCGCGGGCTGACGCTGAAGCAAGTCGGCGAGGTTTCCCGGCTGTCGCACGCTTTTCTCAGCCAGTTCGAGCGCGGGCTGGCCGCCGCGAGCGTCAGCACGCTGCAGCGGATCGCGGTCGCGCTGGACACCACGGTGTCGGCCCTGCTCGCCGGGCCCGCGGAGCAGGGCGTCGGATTGCTGCGCGCCGACGAGGGAATGGTCATGCCGGGGGCCGAAATCCCGACCGGTTCCACGGCGCGGGCGTTGTCCCGGGCGGGTTTTCCGGTGCAGCCCATCGAATACACCGGCGGCCCAGCGGAGTTCGGCGAGTATTTCGAGCACGTCGGGCAGGAGATGCTGTACGTCGTCACCGGGCGGATCGAGCTGGATTTCGCCGACGGGCGCCGCGAGCAGCTGGGCGAGGCCGATGTCGCCACGTACCCGGGGTCGCGGCCGCATCGCTGGCGCCGGCTGGGCGACGAACCGGTCCGGGTCCTGCTGATCAACACCGGGGAATGACCGACCGCGCGGCCCCGGGAGAGCCGCGCGGTCCGGGAGCGGGTCAGCGCAGCAGCGGCACGACCTGTTCGGTGTAGCGCCGCATCTGCTCGGCGGCCATGTCGTAGGTGTGCCCGGGGAAATGCGGGAACACCACCAGATGCTCGAGGCCGAGCGCGTCCTTGTGGTGCTGCACGATCTCGGCCACCTCCTCCGGAGTGCCGACCGCCCAGCACTTCTGCTTCGTGGACTGCTCCAGCGTCGGCACCAGACCAGCCGGAGCCCGGTTGCCGTCATCGCCCTGGTAGCCGCTGCTCCAGCCGAACGGCGCGAGCAGGTTCCAGAACTCGTCGTGCCCGATCCGCCCGGTGCGCCAAGCCTCTTCGTGCGTGTCGGCGATGTGCGTGGGCAGCACCAGAATGCGGTTCCGCCCCGGAGTCAGCCGGACGCCGTGGCGCTGTTCGTACAGCTCGCCGTAGCGCTCCCACTGGTCGCGGATGTACCCGTGGTACTGGTTCCACCACACGCATCCGTGCCCGACCTCGGCGGCGTAGTCCAGGGTCGGCGGGCTGGTGACCGCCTGCCAGATCTCGACCGGGTGCAGCGGGCCCGGCACCAGCGTCAGCGTGTCGGCCTCGTGGTCGGGATCGCGGTTGTCCGGCGGCGGAAGCTCGAAGAACTTTCCGTTGTACGAGAAGGTTTCCTGACCCAGCGCCGTGCGCACGATGTCCATGTACTCGGCGAAAACCTCGCGGTTGTGCGCGTCGATGACCTTGCGTTCCTCGCTGGACGACAGCACGCCGATGTCCGCCTGATGCGCGGTGAGGCTGCGCAGTTCGCGAGACACCGTGCCCCGGCCGACGCCGAGCACCGCGCGTCCGCCGGACAGGTTGAGCAGGCTGCTGAAATCCTCGGCCAGCCGCAGCGGGTTCCACTGCGGCACGATGCTGAACATCGACCCCAGCCGGATCCGCGAGGTCCGCGCCGCCAGATGCGCCTCGAGCATCATCGCGTTCGGCACGACCTCGTAGCCCTCGTGCTGAAAATGGTGCTCCGCCAGCCAGTAACTGTCGTATCCGAGTTCCTCGGCCAGCACGCCCATCCCGACCAGCCGCTCGTGCGCGTGCCACACCTGCTCGCGGGTGGCGCGGCGCCGCGCGGCGGGCACCGGGTTTCCGGCGAGCACGTCCGGCATCTCGACCGAGCCGAAGAAGAACACTCCGTGCCGCACAGGGCCTCCATCCCGCCCGGCTCGGCCGGGCTGTGAGCAGACGCAAAATGTAACTAATATCAACACTGTGCGGCTCGACCTGCGGAGTGTCAAGCCCAAACAAGCTCTTGACATCCCCCGAAGGCTCAGCGCAGGCTGTGGCAGCCGTGTTACCTATATCAACATGGACGGTGAATCCGCCGCAGGGGGTTCTTCCGCTGGAGGACAGATGGTCAAAGACGCCCACGCAGTCCGAGCACCCGCCGTATCCGTCGAACACCACGGCATCGAAAGGATTCCCGACGACCAGCGCCACGGTTCGCCGCGCTCCGCGTTTTCCCTGTGGTTCGCGGGAAACCTCCAGTACTCGGCGCTCGCGGTCGGCGCCATTCCCACCGCGTTCCTCGGCCTGGGGTTCGGCGAAGCCGTTCTCTCGCTGGCCATCGGCATCCTGATCGGCAGCGTGCTGCTGGGCTTCGCCGCCTCGATGGGCCCGCGCGCCGGGGTGCCGCAGATGATCCAGTCACGCATCCCGTTCGGCTACTACGGCAATTTCCTGCCGGTCCTGCTTCTGTGCCTGACCGGCCTCGGCTACTTCGCGGTGAACACCGTGCTCGGGGCCTACATCGTCCGCGAACTCTTCGGGCTGCCGTTCCTGGTTTCGCTCGTCGCGGTGGCCGCGGTGCAGATCGTCATCGCGATCGTCGGGCACGATCTGGTGCACCAGGCCGAACGCTTCCTCGCGATCGTCGCGTCCGCGCTGTTCCTGATCCTCACCTGGTACGGCCTGGCGAAAGGCAACCTCGCCGCGTCCGGCGACGTCCTGCACCGAGGCGCGGGCGGGGTCGCCGGGGGCATGCTGACCACCGTCGCGCTCGCTTCGACCAGGACGTTCGGCTGGTGCATCGGCGGTTCCGACTACACGCGCTACCTGCCGCGCGACACGTCACGGCGTCGCGTGCTGGTCGCGGCGTTCTCCGGCGCCTCGCTGGCCGGGCTGTGGATGGCTGTCGTCGGAGCCGCGATCGGCACCGTGATCACTGTGGACAGTCCGACCGACCTGGTGGCGAAGCTGATCCCGTCCGGCCTGGCCGCCGTGATCCTGGTGGCGCTGCTGGCGGCCTCGATCTCCGGCAGCGTCCTGGACATCTACACCGCCTCGCTGGGCCTGCTGATGGTCGGCGCCAGGGTGCGCCGCTGGATCTCCGCGGTCATCATCGGCGTGCTGGGGACCGCGGTCGGGTTCGTCGCCGGGCACAACGCCGGGTCGGTGTTCGGCACCTTCCAGAATTTCCTGTTCCTGATGGGCTATTGGATCGGCCCCTGGCTGGGGATCGTCGTCGTGGACACGCTGGTCTTCGGCCGCCGGGAGATCGACCCGCGGCGGTATTTCGACCGCACCCGGCGGTTCCGCCCGGGCCTGGCGGCGTTCGTGATCGCCATCGCGGTCTCCGTGCCGTTCATGGACCAAAGCCTCTACACCGGCGCGTTCGCGGCGCGCTTCCCGCAGTTCGGCGACCTCACCCCGTGGGTCGCGGGCGCGGTGGCCGCCTTGGCCTACTACCTCATCCGACGCTACCGAAAGGCCGACGAGTGACGAAACAAGCGCTTGGCCCGCTGAAATACGGCACGACGGTCCAGCCCTGGGGAAGAGGGGCCGCGGCGGGCGGCTTCGTCTTCCTCAGCGGAATCGACGGCGTGACCGACCAACACGGCCGGCCCGCCCACGACGTCGCCGCGCAGACCCTGGTCACGCTCGACCGGGTCCACCGGCTGCTCGCCGACGCGGGCGCGGAGTTCGAGGACATCGTGCAGTTCGACCAGTTCCTCGCCGATCCCGCCGACCGCGCGGAGTACATGCGGGTACGCGACGCGTGGCTGGCCGAGCACGCGCCGAAGCTGCTGTCCGAGCGGTCGTACGCGTCGCTGCTGATCTATCCCCCGCTGGCCACGCCCGAGATGCGCGTGGAAATCCGGGCCGTCGCCTACCTCGGCTCCTGAACGCACTGGAAGGAGAATCCTGATGGCTTCCCGGTTTTTCGCCGAGCTGAGGGCCTCACAAGTCGAGGCCGCCCGCGGACCGTCCTCGGTCGCGGTGCTGCCCGTCGGCGCCATCGAACAGCACGGCCCGCACCTCCCGCTGGCCACCGACGCGCTCGTAGCCGAAGCGGTGTCGAAGGAAGTCGTTGCCACACAAGGCGAAGACCTCGACCTGTGGCTGCTGCCGACGATCAGCTACGGCCGATCCGTCGAACACACCTGGGCGGCAGGAACCCTTTCCCTGTCCACCGCGACCTTCGCCGCGACCCTCGACGACATCGGACGCTCGGTCGCCGCCGCCGGAATCCGCAGGCTCGCCCTCGTGAACGGCCACGGCGGGAACGTGTCCGAAATCCAGACCGCGCTGCGCGATCTGCGCCTGGCCTACGGTCTCCTCACCTTCGCCGTCAACGTTTTCCTCCCCGAGGAGCACGACCCGGCCTGGGCGGCGAGCGAAAACGGGCTCGGGATCCACGGCGGGGCCGCGGAAACGTCCCTGGTGCTGCACCTGCGCCCCGACCTGGTCGACCTCGGCTCCGCGCAGCGGCGGATCCCCGCGCAGATGGCCGACAAGGTCCACGCCCGATTCGGCGGCAGCGTCAGTTTCGGCTGGCTGGCCAACGATTTCGGCGCCGAGGGCTACCTCGGCGACCCGACGCTCGCCAGTGCCGAGGCGGGCGCGCGCGGGTTCAAGTCGCTCGTCGGCACTCTGGGCGACCAGCTCGCGGAAGTCGCGCGTTTCGACTTCCCCGATTCCCCCCGGACGCCCTAGCCCAGTCCCTTCCCCGCAGGAAGCCGGTCCACCATGCACAAACCCCTGATCGTGGGCATCGGCGGCACTGTCCGCCCCGATTCCTCTTCCGAACGAGCGCTGCGCGCGGTCCTCGAAGACGTGCGGGCGCACGGGGCCCGCACAGAACTGTTCACCGCACGAGACCTCGGATTCGCCATGTACGAACCGGATCTCGCGCATCGTTCCCCCTCCGCGACCGCGTTCCTCGACGCGATCCGCCGCGCCGACGGCGTCCTGATCTCGACCCCCGGATACCACGGCGGCCTGTCCGGTCTCCTCAAAAACGCACTGGACTACCTCCAGGACCTCGCCGACGACGACCGCCCTTACCTGCACGGACGCGCCGTCGGCTGCATCGTCAGCGCGTACGGGCCGCAGGCCGGGGTGACGACACTGACGTCGCTGCGCTCGACCGTCCACGCCCTGCGCGGCTGGCCGACCCCGCTCGGCGTCGTGGTCGATTCGACCGGCCAGCCGTTCTCCGCCGACGGCGGTGTCGCCGACCGGAAACTCGCCGCGCAACTCGCCACCGTCGCCGAGCAAGTCGCACGGTTCGCGACCGCGGAGATCCGGACCGTCGCATGACTGCTTCCCTCGACGTGCTCCCGCTCGGCACCTTGCTCGCGCCCGGACGGCCGCTCGTGCTCTCGTCCGCCGACGACGCCGCCCTCATCCTGCCCGCGGCCGAAGCGTCCACGAGCACGCTGGCGTTCGTCGTCCGGCACTCGTCCGGACTGGTGGGCGTCGCACTGCCCGGCGACCGGTGCGACGCGCTCGAACTGCCGCCCATGCGCCCGAGTTTCCGCCGAGGCCCCGGCTGGTGCGTCGCGGTCGACGCCGCGACCGGCGTCACCACCGGAATCTCGGCCGCGGACCGGGCAGAGACGATCCGTCGCCTCGCCTCCCGCGGCACCCGGCCGGAGGACCTCCACCGGCCCGGCCACGTGCTGCCCTACGCCACGCACCCGCGAGGGATCCGCGGCAGGCTCGCGATCCCCGAAGCGGCCGTCGAACTGTGCCTGCTGGCTGGAATGCCCGCGGCGGCTGTTTTTGCCGCGCTGGTCAGCCCTTCGGATCCGAGGGGAATGGCCACGCCGGATGAAGCGGCTGCCTTCGCCGCCGCGCACGGGTTGCCGGTGCTCGACACGGCTGCGGTTCTCCGGAGTTGCTCGCGTGTTCCTGAATATGGAGGGTGACTGCCCGGCTGCGTCCACCCGCTGGCGGAGGACTTTGCCGGCCTGCTGGGCGACGGCGTAGCGCTTCGGCTCGGGCCGCGCCGTCTCCTGGATCATCGCTCCCCAGACGGTGGCTGCCTCCGCCATGCGCAACGACCTCACCCGCGAATTCGGTGCCACGCTCCCTCGAATGTCCTTTGTGGACACGTGGCACGCCGTCTTGCGAGCCGCGGTTTCCCTGCTGTCGGGGCTTTTCGCCGACGGCCCCGGGGCGGGCGACACCCGATCCGACGACCGGTGTCGCCTGTCCGGCTGACCCGGTCCCCCCGGCCCGGTCGCCGTGGGTCATCGGCGACGGACACGACCAGGTCGATCTTCCCTCGCTCTCTGGCCGCTCCGGCTGCCACTACCCTAAATTCAAGCGAGACGGAGTCTTCGACACGCACCTGCGGAGGTAGAGGATGCCTGCTCCGAACGACGAGAAACCCGAGGAGCCCGGTTCCGGCAAGGACCGGCGGGACTTCCTGAAGGGGGCCGCCGCCGCGGCCGCGCTGGGGGTGGGCGGGGTCGCGGCCGGCGGTCTGCTGGGCGGGCAGCAGGCCCAGGCTTTCCCGCAGCAGACCGGGCTGCCGCCGATCGGGGCGGAGATCCCGTGCAGCTGCCTCGCGATCAACACTCCGCTGCAGATCAGGACGTCCCTGGTCAGCGTTGACTTCCGGGGCGGGATCAAGGTCCGGGTGGACGTCAACCCGGATGATCCGGTCAACTCGGTGCGGCTGCGGGTCGTCGGCCACCGCGTGTCGGCCGAGTTGCCCGGCGGCGCCGGCATGGACCAGGGCGGCGGCACGATCACGATCGAGCAGAACGACATCGACGTCGACGCCAAGAGCCTGCTCAAGCTGACCCAGCGGTTCCCGCCGCGCTACGAGCAGATCATGGTGCTGAGCTTCACCATGACGATCGACCAGCCCGAGGGCCTGCTGCGCCGGGCGGGCATCCAGTCCCGGAAGGCGTACGAGCCGCTGGTGCTGACCACGAAGGACCCGGCGATGCTGGTCGGGAAGCTGACCCAGTTCCCGCCCCGGGGCGACCTCTACCAACTGCAGAACCCGGTGGACCTGGTGCTGCCGGACGACCCGGACACGACGATCGCGACGATCCAGAAATTCCCGGTGAAGGTGGGCGGACTCTGAGATCCGGCCTTGCTGAGCGGCCCGGTCCCCCTCGTGCGCGGGTGGGCCGGGTCGCTTCTTCGGGTCTGGTGCCGTCTCCCGCGGCGGGCTCTCCGACGGAGGCGAGCTTCCCGGTCTTGAGGTCGAGGCGCCCGCACGCGGACGGGGGTGGCCGCGCCTTCTAATCCCGCATCTTCGATGTGGAACGTGAGCCACCCGGCTCCGAAACCATCAAGGTCCGGCCCACCGCCCGCATTGCGGGCCGCTGCACAAATCCAGCACCGTCGGCACCACGCTGCGAGGCTCGGCTGATCGGCGAGAGCGCAGCCCCAGCCGCGAATTCGCGGGAAGAACCGCCACCCGCCCGCCGCCGGACCAGCCCGCGTCATCAGGCACCAGCGCCGCCGAACTCCACACCCTGAGGCTCGCATAACCGGCGAGGGCGAAAGCCCCCAGCCGCCGATTCTCCGCAACAGCCACCCTCACCCCGCGGCCGGACCGGGCCGTTCCATCAATCCCAGCACCGTCGAGCATCGGACCACCGCGTCCGCGTCTCCGGCAAACGTCAGCTTCCCGGTCGCCAGCGCTTCGAACGGCCCGAGCGCTCCGGCGCCGATCCGGACGAATGTCGTCGCGTCGGTGCGGATGCTCAGCACCGGCGAATCGGCGGGTCCGCGCGCCGTGGTCACGGCACCGTGGTCCAGGGTCAGGTGGAAGGTCTCCTCGTCCACCCGGAATTCGTACGTCTCCGCCACCTCCGGCAGCCGGCTGGCGTCTGCCATTGACTGCACTGCCAGCAGCGCCCAGTGCGGCCGCGTGATCATGTCGGCGCTTGGTTCGCCTAGCAGTCCGATGCCCCACTTCGACAGCGCCAGCACCGGTTCCCGCAGCTGCTCGCCCAGCGGGCCGAGCCGGTACGCGTGTCCGGCGCCGGTTTCGGAGCGTTCGACGATTCCGGCGGCGCTCAGCTTCTTCAGGCGGTCCGCCAGGAGATTGGTGCCGATGCCGGGCAGGTCCGCGAGCAGCTCGGTGTAGCGGCGCGGGCCCAGCAGCAGTTCGCGCACGATGAGCAGCGTCCAGCGTTCGCCGACGGTGTCCAGAGCGGCGGCGAGCCCACAGTACTGGCGGTACTGCCGCTCCCCTCTTGCGGTGGTCGTCACCGCCCCAGCGTACTACTGGATTTTCAAGTACGGCGTGAGGGCTGTCCGGAGTTTCCCAGGGACGGGGACCGGCTCCAGTCCGGCGGGGCCGCGGGTCATGCAGGCGACCGACTGATGTCCGCGCGCCACGAGTTGCGGCACCGCGACCTCGGTCCGGTAGTAGTCGAACGCCATCGCGACCCGGTGGCCGTCGAGTTCGGTCAGGGTCATGCGCAGTTCGACGACGTCCCCGGCGGTCAGTTCGCCGAAGTATTCGCAGCCGCAGCCGGTGGTGACCACGGCGAAGCCGTCGGTGAGCGAGGCGAGGACGTCCGGGGCGTGCTCGGCGAGGAACCGTTCCCGGCAATGTCCTTGCCAGCGAACATAATGCGCGAAGTAGACGTTGCCGACGAGGTTGGTCTCCTCCAGCGTCACGGGATGGCGGTACCGGTAGGCCGGGGTCATGCGGTGCCGCCAGCCGTGAGCAGGGCGATCGCGACGGGCAACCGGTATCCGTCCACGGTGAACACGGCGGAGGCGATCCGGGCGCTTCCGGCGGCGAGGACCAGCCATCCACCGTCGTACGCGCCGGAAAGCCTTGCCTCCGCAGGGCTTGCGCTCACCTGGGTCAGGCACCGGGTGACTGTCGAGGCTCGTGCGGCCAGGAATTCGGCGGGCTCGTCGCAGGGGCCCGACATCACCCGGAGCAGTCCGGGATCCGGTGGCTCGTGCGGTTCGACGAATTCCCAGGCACAGGCGACCGGGCAGGAGCTGTCGGCGTCCACGGTGAACGGTTCGCCGAGCGACACTCGCAGCGACGGGTCGAGCCCGAGCGCGACGGCCGTCCGGGTGAGCGCCACGGACAGCAAGGCCGGGGGCCAAGGCCGGTCAGCTGGCAGGGGTCCGGTGTCAGCCAGGCGCAGGCCGGTCCATCGGACGGCGGCCCGGCCTTCCGCGTCCGTGGCCAGGACGTCCCAGGTGTAACGGCCGTCGACGGCGTGTTGTTCGGTGCCGCGGAGTTCCCATCGCCCCCTGGCGCGCGGGTCGAAGTCGACGCGGTCGCAGGCGACGGGCAGGAGCCGACGCGTTGGCACGCATGACTGCAGGACGTGCACGGTGGCGTCGTGGGCGGCTGGGTCGCCGAGCACCGAGGTGTACCAGGGCTCGTCGTTCGGGGTGATCGCGGCTCGGCAGGACCACGGATCCGGGACGGCGACCGCCGAGACCCGGCGGAACTGTCCATTGTGGAACAGCAGCCGGTCGTAGAGGTCGGTCGGCTCGATCCGGCCGCGGTCGGGAACTTCCGGCGGTACGGCTTCGCTTTCCGTTGAGGACAGAGGGAACGTGGCGCTGAAGTGGTCCACGAGGAAGCCGGATTCGGCGCAGCGCAGCACGGTGGTGACGACGTCGCCCTCCCGCAGCGCGCACACGCGGATGACGTGCTCGCCGGTGTCGGGGATGACGACCGGACGATCGAACCTGACGTCGCAGGCGGTCGTCAAGGCCCGGCCCGCGACTGTCGAAGCGGCCTGCGCCAAGGCTTCCAGCCCGACGACTGCGGGCAGCAGGGCCGCCCCGTCGACGCGGTGGCCGTCCAGCCACGGGTCCGTGCGCAGGGAGAACGTCGAGTCGGCGACGAGTTCGACGCCTGGATGGCCTGCTCGGATCCGCTGGAGGAACCGGCCTGTTCCCGTCGGGAGTACCTCGCCGAGGCGTCCGTGCACTGACACGTCGGCGGGCGTCGACGGCGTGCGCAGCAGGCGCAGGAACAGCTCCGTTCCCTCCTCGACCGGGATCGGCGTGGCTCCGGAGCGGGCGAGGGCCCGCGCCGCGCCCATCCGTTCGGCCATGCCGGCTCCCGACCACGCGGACCAGGCGATGTCGAGCACCCGGCAGTCCGGCAGTTCCCGCGCGAGCCGCCGGGCTTCGGCGCGCAGCAGGCCGTTGGCCAGCGCGTAGTGGCACTCCCCCGCCATCCCGGCCGACCCGATCACCGACCCGAACGTGACCAGCAATTTCAGCGATTCAGGCGGGACGGCCGCGAGCAACGCGCGAAGCCCGGTGACCTTCGGGCGCAGGTGCGCGCGGGTCCGGTCAGCGGTCAGATCGGCGAATCGGGCGGGTTCGTTGATACCGCTCGCGTGCAGCAAAGCGGTCACCGGCCCGGTTTCGGCGGTGAGCTTTTCCACGGCCAGCGCGACAGCGTCGGGGTCGCCGACGTCGGCGGCCTCGTAGGCGACGCGGATACCGTCCGCCCGGAGCCGGTCCAGATTGGACTGGAGGAGTTCGTCGGTCTCCGGATGGGAGCGGCCGAGGACAGCGAGGGCGATTCCCGTGGTGCTGGCCAGTGCGTGCACGCACTCGTAGCCGATGCCTTTGCCGCCGCCGCTGACCAGGAGCACATCTCGGTCGTCGAGCGGCGTTTCGGCGGGCACCGCGGGCACAAGCTGCTCACGGGGTTCGTACCAGGTGCCGTCCTCGCCGAGGACCAGTTCGCGGAATCGGCCGGGTTCGGCATGGAGCGAGGAGAAGTCCTTCGCGCGCACCGGGACCTGGGCGAGGGTGATGCCGAGGTCGGGATGTTCGCGGTGCAGTGAGCGGAAGAAGCCGGTGATCGCGCAGTCGTGCGTCACCACTACGAGTGCCTTGTGATGCAAGGCTTTTTGCCCGGCATCGAGCAGCGCATCGATGTCTTCGGGGTCGGCGAGGTACACGGTTTCCGTCGGACGCCAGGGTTCCGGCCGGGACGGGACCAGCGTCTCGGTGAAACAGGCGAGCCACGGCCGCGCGCCCGGTGCCTCCAGGTCGGGTTCCGCGGTCTCCGGGAGTCGTTCGATCTCCGCGATCACCTCGCCGACCGAACTGTCGGCGAACGCCATCGACACCGACGGCAGCGTCCGCCCGAGCGCCGAGGCCGCCTCGACGACGAGTTGGGTGGCCCGCAGCGAACTCAGGTTGAGGTCGGCGAGCAGGCGGGCGTCGGAGCCGATGAGTGCCGCGTCGAGTTCGGTGGCCTCGGCGAGCAGGCCGGTGACCGTCGCGGCGGCGTCGCGGGCCGGAGCGGCGTCCACGGCCTCCCTCGGGGCCGGGATCATCGACGGCGCCGCGGAACAGGGGTTCGTCAAGAACTCCGGTTCGCGGTCGAGGTCGATGGGGCGCGCGGCCCGTCCGGCGAACCAGGGAACGAGGTTCGCGGCAGCACCGGCGGCGAACAGCGCGGCGGCGCAATCGGCGGCTGCGCGGTCGCCGGATTCGCCGATGTCCAGGCTGACCGTCGGGGTCTTCCCAGCGGCCAGGGTGCTCAGGGCACGACCGGGACCCGCTTCGCAGAACAAGTCCGCGTCGACGGCCTCCACCGCGCTCCGGAACTGGACTGGCGCGCAGAGTTGCGTGACGAGCAGTTCGACGAGGTCATCGGTCTCGGTGAGGTGCCGACCGTACACAGTGGACATCACCGTGCGCCGTACTGGAGCAAGCTCGATGCTGCCGAGGAATGTGCGCCACGGGGCGGCGCAGGCGGCCATGGCGGGGCTGTGGAAACCGTGAGATACCGGAAGCCACGTGACCCGGAAACCGTGCCGCTCGGCCTCGCGAGCCACCTCCTGGAGTTCGGCCACCGTGCCGGAAAGCACCTGTGACTCGGCGGAGTTGTCGGCGGCGAGCACGACGTCTGTCCCTGCTCGGAGCTCCTCGGCCGCACTCGTCGCGACAGCGAGCATCCCGGTGCCGGACGTACCGTATTCGCTCATGATCCGGCCGCGTTCGACGGCCAGTCGTTCACCGTCCTCGGCGGACAGGCAGCCCGCCCACGTAAGCGCGGTCAGTTCGCCGAGGCTGTGCCCGATCGCGACGGTGGCGGTCACGCCCAGTTCCTCGAGCCAGGACAGCGCTGTCCGGGACGCGCGGTAGATCGCGGGCTGGGCCAGCGCGGTGTCGGCCGGTTCCGCGCCGCTCGCGCCCTGCCCGGGGAACAGCAGCGCGACCCGGCCCGGGACGGCGTTTCCCAGCCAGGAGCCCGGTGACGTCGAGAGCCGCCCGCTTGCCAGCGAAGGCATCTCAGCAGCTGCGCGGGTGGCGAGAGCGGCGAGTTCGGCCGGGGTTCGGGCGACGAGCGCGGCCCGGACTGGCCCGGCTGGGTTCCGGCGGCCGTACTGGCAGGCGAGGTCGTGCAGTTCGGCTCGCGACAGGCGTGACGCGACCTCGGCGATCCGGCCCAGTTCAGCGGCGACGAGAGCGGAGTCCGCACCGCTGACTGCGATGACGTCGTACTCCGGCGTGGACCGGTCCGTCACCGGCGACCGCACCGAGCGGGGCCGTGCCGGGGCGCCCAGCACGACGTGGGTGTTGATGCCGCCGAAGCCCATCGCGCTCACCCCGGCGAACCGGCGACCGCCCGGCCAAGGCTCCGGAGCACGCAGCACCCGCAGGGTCTCTCCGAGCGCCGGATGCGGCATCGCGCAGCCGGTGGTCGGCGGCAGAAGCCCGGACGACACGCTCAGCGCGGCCTTGACCACTCCGGCCGCTCCGGCAGCCGCCTTCGTGTGCCCGATGTTCGCCTTGACCGAGCCGAGCGCCGCGGCCGAAGCGGCCGTGGAACGAGCCCGGTTCAACGCGGTCAGCTCCACGACATCGCCGACCGCTGTCCCGGTGCCGTGTCCCTCGTACAGGCCGATCTCCGCGTGCTCGATCCCGGCCATCTCGCCCGCCCGGCGCAGCGCGAGCAGCTGCCCGTCCGCCTCGGGCCGGGTGATGCCGCCGCGGCCGTCCGAGGAGACGCCCCAACCGAGGATTTCCGCGTACACCGGCAATCCCGCCGCGTGGGCGTCCTCGGCGCGGGCGAGCGCGAGCATCCCGCAGCCCTCGCCCGGCCAGAATCCCGCCGAACGCTCGTCGTAGATCCGCATCTCCTCGGCGGCGAGCGCGCCGGTCTTGGCGAATCCGACCAGCTCGAACGGGTCGAGCGACAGGTCCACTCCCCCGGCCAGCGCGAAGTCCGCGCCGCCGTCCCGAAGTGCGCGGCAGGCGGTGATCACGGCGAGCATCGACGAGGCACACGCGCCGTCCACTGTGTACCCGCCGCCGTGGAAGCCGAAGTGATTGCAGATGCGGCCCGCGATGGTGTTGGCGAGGCTCCCGGCCAGCGTCTCGTCCCCGACCTCGGGAAATGCCGCCAGGTAACGCTTTTCGACCGCCGTGAGGTCCACGTCGTCGAGCGTCGCGCGCAGGACGTCGCGGACGTAGGGCCAGCGCAGCCGGAGAGCCCGGGCGCGGGTCACCTCGCCGGTGAGGCTGTTGCCGACGACGACGGCTACCCGGTCGGCGTCCAGACCGGCACCCGCCGGGTGACCTGCGTCGGCCAGCACGCGATCCGCGGTTTCCAGCGCGAGCCAGTGCGCGGGGTCGGCGGCGCGAAAGGTCGAACCGGGGATCCGGAACGCTTCCCGGTCGAACTCCCAGTCGGCCAGCACCGCGGCCTGGCTGCTGTAGGTCCGGTCCGGGACGCTCGCGTCGGCGCTCCAGTAGTCGGCTAGGTCCAGCCGCCCGGGTGGCAACTGCCGGAACGCGCGGCGTTGGTGGAGCACGGTTTCCCACAGTTGTGCGGGGTCGTCCGCGTCCGGGTAGCGGCAGGCCATCCCGACGATCGCGATCGGCTCGCCGGGTTCGCGGCGGGTCACGCGGGTTCCCGGGCCGGCACGGGCTCGGCGGCGGTGCGCTGCGCCGGGACCAGGACAGTCCACTGAGGACTCTTCCGGGCGGCGACCGCGAGCACCGCGGCCCGCAGCGCGCAGGTGATCGTCAGCGCGAAGAACAGGCCGAACACGACGTGGAATTGCACCAGGACGCCGTAGAACGCGGCCGTGGCGAGCCCGAAGCAGACCTGGTTCCGCCGGGAGGACGGCGTCGTGCCGGGGTCGGTGATCATGTAGTTGGTGAACAGCACGAACGCCGTGCCGGTGATCGGCAGCACCGCGCTGACCAGCGAGATGTCGGTGAACAGCGCGCGCAGCACGGCTTGGGCGAGGAAGCCGCCGACCCAGCCCAGGATGAGCGGTACCTTGCCGGTGAGCTTCGCGTTCAGCATGGTCCCGGCGATCAGCAGCAACGCGGGCACGACCGCGCCCCACCAGCCGGTGACCCATTCGGTGAACTCGTACGGCGGCGCGATGCCGACCCAGCCGAACAGCAGCAGGACCGCCACGATCCCGACGTTGCTCGGGTTGAGCACGTGCCTGCTCTTGCCGCCGATCCGCACCCGCACGATGTACTTCGACGCGACGCCGACGACCGAGGCGAGCACGGTCGGCATGAACCGGTCGTTGGCGTACAGGAGCATCGCGCACGCCATGCCGGTGATGTAGGCGGGAAGCAGGAAGTCGACCACCGCGCCCAGCTTGCCGAGGTACCGCGGACGGCGTCCGGAGGTCGCGGCCTCCACCGACTCCAGCACGATCTCCGCGGTCAGCGCGGCGAACACGGCGACCACCGGCGTGAGATACGCCTGTTCGAAGCCGAGCACGGTGTGGCCGAGCACGGTCAGCACGGTGATCGACGCGCCGAACCGGCGCAAGGCAGCGGAACGGCGTTCGCTCGGAGACTTGGTCACCGGTCCTCCTCGATGGTGCCGTCGGGGTTGAGCCGCAACTGGTGCCATCCCGGCGCGAGCGAAACCGAACCGTCGTGGCGGTGTCCGCAGCCGTCCCGCCACGCCAGGCGGACCGGTACGGAGGACGGCGGTTCGCTGCCCAGGCCGAAGTGCAGGTCGGGAGCGTTGACGCCGTTGTGCCCGTTCGCCGGGTACACCTGCTGCAACCGGTTCCCGCCACCCGGCGCGGCGACCTCCGCTTCGGCCCCGATCGCGGGTGACGTCGGACCCGGTGCTCCCGCGCGGCACGCGTTGTCGCCGACAGGCTTTCGCAGGCGCAGCCCGAGGAACGCACCGGCTGGCGAGGTGTTCCGATACAAAGTGGACGGTGCCCACTGGTTCGCCACGACGAAATCGAGCCGCCCGTCTCCGTCGACGTCGCCGACAGCGAACGAGCGGCTGACCGCGTCGGTGCCGACGCCGATCCGGTCCGCGACGTTCACGTAACGGCCGTCCGCGTCGCGGGCGAAGAACGTGTTGTGGTCGTGTCCGGACAGGTCGGTTCCCTCGGTGAATCGCGGCCACAGCGCGGGACGGCTCAGCACGAGGTCGTTCGACATCGCGGTCTCCTGCAGTTGCGCCCACCGGTTCACCTCGCCGGCGACGAAACCGGTCGCGTGCATGACTTCCTCGGAACCGGAATTGCCGAAGTCGGCGGCTTTGACGTCCCACGACCATCCGGTGCGAGACAGGCCGAGGTCCTCGCTGTGGTCGTCGTAGGGCGCCACGCCGTCGCGTAACCGGGCGGCGGTTTCGGCGCGGCCCATAGTGGATTGATAGGCGAAGTTGCTTTCCTGCAACGCGTACGGCTCGGTGATGTTGCTGACCAGGATGTCCGGAACGCCCTTCGCGTCGAGGTCGGCGAAGGCGACGCCCATGCCCTTGAACGAATCGTTGCCCAGCACCTTCGACTTGGGCGTCGTCGCGTGCCGTGTCCCGGTCGCCGTGCGGAACGCTACGCGGCCCGGGGCGGATTCGTTGACCAGCAGGTGGTCGGGGCCGAAATCGTTGGCTACGTAGAGATCTGGCAGCCCCCGGCCGCCGATGTCCTGGGAGGCGAGCGCGAGCGCCCACCCGGTCCGGGTGTCCGGCGGGAAGGCGTCGGGCGCTTCGGCGAACCGGCCGGAGCCAGCGGAACGGAACAGCCGGAGCGTGCCGCCGTTCGCGGCGTGGGACAGCGAATCGTTCATCGTCAGCTCGGGCTGGTGCGCGGTCGGGTCGAGCACGCGCGCGCCGTCCGGGAAGTAATTGCCGAACACCAGGTCGGGGTGCCCGTCGCCGTCGAAGTCGCCGATCGTCGCGGCGTTGGTGTTCCAGACCTGCCACGGGCTGACCAGCTCGCGCGGCCGGAACGCGGCCGCCGACGGCGTGTTCCCCGGCAGGCGCTCGAAGATGACCGGGGAACGGCCCCAGTAGTAGACGACGACGTCCTGGCGGCCGTTCTCGTCCACGTCGGCGGGCAGGCAGCCCATCGGAGCGGCGTAAGACGGCATCTCCAGCCCGGACGGGGCCAGCGTGAACGGCTGGTACCGCGCGCCCGTGCCGGGCGCGGGTTCGACGGTGACCGTGTCCGTGCGGGGATCCACCAGGCAGACGTCGTGCGCGACCGGGCCGCCGTCCGCGGCGAACAGCGCGGTCGCCGCGCCTACCGACGAGATCCACGACCGGATCTGGTCGTAGGCCGGGGCGACGGTCCGGAGGTGCCGTCCGCCGGGTGCGTTATCCGGGCTGATCTGGGCGGCGGTGAACGAAAACTGGTTCGCCAGCTGGGTTTCCTCCGCCGAAGACGGCTGCGGAACGACCGTGAACGCGAACACCGCCGCGCAGCCGAACAACGCGACCAGGCGGGCCAGATGCCGGCGCAGAAAGGGTCTCATCGGCTCTTCCTCTCCCACAGGTACCGGATGTCCGCGCGCCAGCGCTGGTAGTGCGCGAGCGTCGACGGATCGGGCGTGAGCTGTCCGAGCGCCTGGTCGGTCCAGTCCGCCGCGACGTCGGTACTGGCTCCGGCCAGCACTTCGGCCGCTTTGTCGGTGTGCGCGGGCACGATTCCGCTGACCCGCCGCGCGGCGCAGGCGAACGCGCAACCTTGTGCGAGGTGCGCGCGGAACGTGCCGGACAGGTCGGCGAGCCGGGCGAGTTCGGCGGCGTCGGCACCGCCCGCGTAGGTCGCGGCGAGGCCGATCCCACTCCACAGGTCTGCTCGTCGCGCTGCGGGGAACTCGGCGATTCGCAGGGCGACACCGTCGGGGTCGGCGCATTCGCAGAACCACAGCGCCCGGCCGAGCCCCTGGTCGCGGATCTGTCGCGGTCCGGGACCGAGCCCGGGTTCGACTCGATGGCGTCCGACAACCCGGTCGGTGTGGAAAAAGCCTTGGTGGAAGCCGTATCCGTCCCAGGCCAGCCAGCGCAGCAGCGGATCTGTCGCGGTGCTTCGGAAGGGGCGCAGCCGCAGCCGGGCGTGGGCCCAGCCGACACCGACGTGCACGAGGTGCGGGTAGTCCGCGGCCGGTCCGTGCACCAGTGCCGCGACCCGGGCGCGCCGGAGCGGGAGGAGCACGTCCAGCAGGGCGCAACCCATTCCCGCGCCCTCGAACGCGAACCCGCGCGATTCCGGTTCGAGCGCGGCGACCTGCTGGCCGAGCGCCTCGCTGTCCGGCTCGATCGAGGCGTTCAATCCGGTCAGGAACGCGCGTCCGGCCGATTCCAGGACGCCGCGCGCCGGGCCGGGCCGCAGCCGGAACCGGCGCAGTCCGAAGTCGGCCTGGCTCAGGTCCTGGCGCAGCGCCCTGGCCAGGATTCCGGGGCTCACCTCGCTTCCCGCGGCGCGGCCACGACGTGTTCCATCAGGGCGGTGACCAGCAAGGGCCGGGCCTCCCGCTGGAAATCGACGCCGGGATGGAATTTCCGCACGGTGCCCTCCAGCACCAGCAGGGACAGGATCGGGAACACGAACTGCGGATCGGCGTGGAGGCCGCGGCGGCGCTGGATGTCGAAGAGCTTGGCGGCGAAGGAAACCAGGTCGAAATCGGCCGCGTTGCGTCCGGTGTGCTTCTCGACCAGCGCGGCCAGTTCCGCGCGGAATCCCGCTGTGTCGGAGCCGGGGTGCGTTTCCGCGGTCGACAGCACGATGTCGGCGCAAGCCTCGCCGTCGCCCTGGCTCATGCAGTAGAAGAACGCGGCGAACTTCTCCCGCGCGGACTCCGACAGCCGGACAGTGAAACCCGCGTCCAGTACGACGATCGAGCCGTCCTCGCGGAAGTAGAGGTTGCCGGGGTGGAGGTCGCAGTGCACCACTCCGTCCAGGAAAAGCATCCGGTACACCGCCCGCAACGCCCGCACGACCGCGTTCTCGCGCTCTTCTTCGCCGAGATCCTCCGGACGGCGGCGAGCCAGCCCGTCCAGGAAGTCCATCACCAGAATGTCCTCAGTGGACAGTTCAGGGCGGACTCCGGGAACGGTCACTCCGTCCGCGACGCTGAGCGCCTTTCGGAAACCTTCGAGCAGCTCCGCTTCCCTCGCGAAATCCAGTTGCGCGCGAATGCTTTCGGCGAGCTGTGCGGCGACAGCGTTGACCGGCACGCCGCGCAGCATCGGCAGCCTAGCCGCCAACCCGGCACCCCGTTGCAGCATCGCGAGATCAGCCGTGAGCGACCGGACGATGCCCGGCCTGCGCACCTTCGCCGCGACAGCTTGGCCGTCCGGGAGCACCACCCGGTACACGCAGGCGATGCTGCCCGCGCCGACCAGTCGCGGCTCGCCCGCGGCGATCCTCAGCGCGGGCGGCATCGTGCGCAGCGGAACCGGACGAACTTGGTCGTGCAGCCGGGAAAGCGCGCGGCACACACGCGGCGGCAGGATGTCCGCCCGCGTGCTCAACAGCTGGGCGGCCTTCACGAACGCCGGGCCCAGCGCCACGACCGTGTCCGCGAGCCAGACGTCTCGCTCGAACCGTTCGCCGCGCAGCCACGCCGCCGCCGTCGCCGGTCCCAGCAGCAGCGACCGTCCGGCGAGGACCGCGAACGCGCGTGCGGTCCGCAGCGCCACCGTGCCACCCCTCGAAAACGTCATCTCTCCCCTTCGCCGCCCGGGCCGGATGCCCGACGACCGACGTTACAAGCGGTAGCGCGGGATGTGCTCCACGTGACCGCAAGACCATCCGTTTCAGCGAAACCGGGGCGGAAACACCCGGCCGGGCAAGGTGTTTCCCTATCGGGGCAGGGAAACCGGCCGGGCTCGCTACCGCCCCTAGGCCGCGGGTCACGGCCGCCGCCTCGGTCGTGACCGCGACTGGCACGATCCAGGCACGGTGAACCACCCTGCGTAGCCGTCGCCCGGCCGCTTTCCCCTTACGCCGCGCAATACTCAGTCGACAGCGGCGGCCTGGTGCGCTTCCTGGCTGTCGCGGGCCGCGGGAAAACCGACCCCGAGCTGTTCCGCCGCGAGCGCGGTGCCTTCCAGCCGCGCGCGGATCTTGGCGAACGCGGTCTGGCGGGACGTCGACTGGTCGTCGGCGAACGGGGAAAACCCGCAGTCGTCACAGGTTCCCAGCTGCTCCACCGGGATGTACCGTGCCGCGCGCAGAACGCGGTCGCGCACCTCCTCGGCGGACTCCACCCGGGGATCGATCGGGTCGATCACCCCGACGAACACCCGGATCCCCGGCCTGAGCTGATCCGCGATGACGCGCAAGACCCGGTCCGGGTCGGACTCGCTGGCCAGCTGAAGATAGAAATTTCCTGCGGTGTGCTGGAACAGCGCGGGAAGCAGGTCGGCATAGTCGACGTCGAGACTGTGCGTGGAGTCGAGGTCGCCGCCCGGACAGGTGTGGACGCCGATGCGCGCGCGTTCGGATTCGCTGAACCTCTCCAGGACCCGGTTGTTCAGCTCGACGAAATCGCGCAGGATCTGCCCGCTGGGATCGAGTTTCAGCGACAGGCGCCCCTCGGTGAAATCCAGCTGGACAACGTGCGCGCCCGCGTCCAGGCACCCGCGGATATCGGCTTCGGCGCCGTCGACCAGATCGTCGAGGAAATTCTCGCGCGAATAGCCGTCGATCCCGGATGCCGGGTATAACAGAGACAGCGCGGAAGGCGCGATGACCGCCTGTTTCACCGGAATTTTCGTGCACTCCCGCGCGGCCCGCACGTAGCGCTCGGCGTGCTCCTGGTAGCGGAACGGCCCGGAGGTCAGGCAGGGCAGCTGCCGCTGATGCCCGTCGGCGAACGGGATGACGACGCCGTCCGCGGAAAGGTTCGCCGAGCCCGCGATCGGGTAGGTGACGAAGCTGGGTTTGCGCTGCTCGCCGTCGGTGACCACGGTCGCGCCCATCGCCGCTTGCGCCTCGATGGTCTCGCGAACGGCCCGGTCGAGAACGGAGGCGAAAGCCGCGTCGCCGAGCTGCCCGCTTTGCCGCGCGGCGAGGGCGCCGAGCAATTCGGGTGAACGGGGGATGCTGCCGATGGGCTCGGAAGGAATGGTCATGCGGCGAGCCTAGAAGCGACCGGGGCCGGGCGACACGGGAAAGAACACGGGAGGACGCTGCAATCCTTCTTTCGTGCCATTACCGGCTTGAGGGTGTTGACACGGTGGAGCGGTGTTGTGAGTTCACTTTATTGGCGGAGTGTAAAAAAAGGTTTTTATCCGGCGATGACGCCGCGTTCCGCACTCCCGGCCAGGTCGTCGCACCGCCAGGTCGCACACGCGTCTGCCGTACGCGGTCCTCAACCTTCAGACACGCTTGTGTCGGGATCAGGCTGTGTGCTGCGACGACGCCGGAGATCAAGCATCGGAAGGACGACAAAAGGGGACAGCGTCAAGACAAGCGTCAGCGCCGCCCATCCGCTCGGAATTTCTTTGCCGCCAGCCGCGACAGCGCCGCTTAAGAACGGAAGGACCGAAAAGAGGAGCAGGAAGCAGCTGGGAAGCATGAGCCAGGGATGAAGAACGTGACTCGGCGCTGAACCGGCCGCGGCGTCGAAAGACCGTGGATCCCGGCCGTAAAGGCGCATCCGGAGCTGTCTTCGCGATCTCTCGGAAGGGTCGAGACCGCGCCAGGAGTCCGCGAGAACACGCCCGGCTTCGCTGATCGCGCGAGTAGCCCAGTAGTTCGAGAACAAGCAGGACGCGTTGCTGATCGTTCCCATCACAGAGGCCACCAGGAACACCCCGGAAACCACATAGGAACCAGCCGTCTTTTCAGCGTTCGCCGCCACGACCGCTATCGCGCCGACAAGGATGCTGTTCAAAGTCATCAGCCAGGTGACTCGCTGCCCGATCAGCTCGTGTTCGAATTTGAGCCGGTCCGCGAAGACTTCTTCCATTTCCTTGCCGGCCGAGCTCGCGTTCCCGTCGGTTGCCATCTCCTAAGCCGGGATGCCCGCGGCCGCGGCGATGCCCTGGTCAAGACTCAAGCTGTAGTCCAGATTCATATGGTCGGCGTCGTAGTACACGCTGACCTTCCCGATCACCGCGTAGCAGCGCTGCCGGTCGCAGAAGTAGTCGGTCAGGTCGAGCAGCCGGACCTTCGGGTCGGTGCTCGCCTTGGCCGCCGCGGTCAGCGGGTCCGCCGGTTGCGCGACCGACCGGGCGACCGCGCACTGCTGCGGGTCGTCCGGATTCAGCACTACGCAGTCGGTGGCGCGGACGAGTCCGTTGAGCGGCGGGTCGGCCATGACGAACACCGTCGCGCCGGCACTGGTCCACTGTGCCCAGTACGAGTTCAGCCCGTCCTGGTACTGCTCCGCCTGCGACCGTCCACTGTGGTCTTCGGCACGCTCGTGCCTGCTGTAGAACGACGTGAACACGTACGTGGGCCGCGTTTTCGCGATGTCGCCGGCCATCTGCTTCGTCCAGGCCATGCACCGCCGGTCGAGGGCGGTGCCGTGGTAGTTCAGGGCTTGGATTCCGGCGAACGGGCAGCCGCCCAGGTAACTCGTGTACATCAGCCAGTGGTTTTTGCGGGCGAGGCTCAGCAGCGGGCCCTGCCATTGCTGGGCGTGCGAGTCGCCGACCAGCCACACCACCGTCGGATTGACTGCGCCCTGGCTGAAATCGCATTTGGTGGTCGTCTTCGTGCCGTCGCTCGCCGAGTACTGCGACAGCGGCGGCGGGCAGTCCGCGGGCGCCGTGTAGTACCGGTTGGCCGGGCCCATCTCGACGCTCCTGGCCGGGCCGAACGGGTCGGCGCACGCATTGCCCGCCATCAGCGCCCTCGCACCGTGGCAGGGGCCGGTCATCTCGGCGGTCAGGTCGCGCGCCGCTTGGTCGACGTGCCGTTCGTACGTCCAGGTCAGGCC
Source organism: Amycolatopsis halotolerans (assembly GCF_042647905.1). Taxonomy (NCBI): domain Bacteria; kingdom Bacillati; phylum Actinomycetota; class Actinomycetes; order Pseudonocardiales; family Pseudonocardiaceae; genus Amycolatopsis; species Amycolatopsis halotolerans. The sequence goes on along the minus strand of NZ_JBHRWI010000022.1, from coordinate 44,131 downwards.
GCCCGCCGCAGCGCACACCACGAGCATTCCGGCCGCCATGGCGGCGAAGGTCGCCCCGGCGGTGCGGCTCAACGGCCGCCAGGTCCGGAGCGGGTCCTCGACGAGCCGCTTCGACGCGTACGCCGCGATCAGGGACGCGGCCACGATGCCGGCCTTGACCTGCCAGGTCAGCATGCCGGCGACCAGCGCGCCGGGGAAGGCGAACGGGGCCAGCATGATCAGCGGCCAGTGCCACAGGTACAGCGAATAGCTGACATTCCCGAGCCACTGCACCGGAGGCGACGAGGACAGCGGGGTGTGCCATTGCCGTCCCTCGCGGCTGCCGCCGAAGATGACCAGCGCGGTGCCGACGGCAGGCAGCAACGCCGTCGCGCCGGGGAATGCGGTCTGGTCGTCGAAGAGGATCGCGGCGACGGCGATAGCGGCGAAACCGGCCAGCGCGGCCACGTTCGCGGCGATCTTCGGCAGAAGGTATTTCGCGCCGCCGAAGGCCAGCAACGCGCCGAGCGCGAACTCCCACACCCGCACCGGAGTCACGAAGTACGCCTGGCTCTTGGACACGTCGGTGAACCAGATGCTGAACCCCAGCGAGGCGGCCCCGACGATCGCGACACCGGCGATCCGCGCCCGTCGCGCCCGGATCTTGAACAGCAGCAGGAGAAGCAGCGGCCAGAACAGGTAGAACTGTTCCTCGACCGACAGCGACCAGTAGTGCTGGGACAGGCTCGCCGACTGGGTGAAGTGCGAATAGTCGACGGAATGCGCGGCGAGCAGCCAGTTTTCCCAGTAGAGCGCGCTCGCGATGACTTCCTGCGCGTTGGACTCCCAGCGCGGATAGGGCATCAGGAAGTACGCCGCGACGATGATGAAGGCCAGTACGAGAAACGCCGCGGGCAGCAGGCGGCGCACGCGGCGGGCGTAGAACTTCGCGAGCCGGATCCGCCCGGTGCTCGCGACCTCGCGAACGAGATGCGAAGTGATCAGGAAGCCGGAAATGACGAAGAAGACGTCGACGCCGACGTAACCGCCGGTCAATCGCGAGGGCCAGAGGTGGTTCAGCACGACCAGCCCGACAGCCACGGCGCGCAACGCCTGGATGTCCGGCCGGAACGCCGGTCTTCGCTCCCCTGACGACTGCGAAGGCCGCACCGGCCCGCTCAACGTCCCCGTGCCCATTTCCGCCCCTTATGTCCCGCCCCGCTGAAAACTCAGTGATGCTAGCGGGACCGGCCGACGGGCTCGGCACGGGCTGGCCGAATCGCCGACGCGAGATGCGGAAAGAGGGGGCGGCAGCCACGCCGTCCCCCTCTTCGGTCCGCGGTCAGCGCCAGCCCAGTTCCGGGGCGACGTGAGTCAGGATGCTCTCCAGCACATGGGCGTTGTAGTCCACGCCCAACTGGTTCGGCACAGTCAGCAGCAAAGTGTCCGCGGCCTGCACCGCCTCGTCCTCCTTCAGCTCCCGGACCAGTTCGTCCGGCTCGGCCGCGTACGAGCGGCCGAAGATGGCGCGGGTGTTTTCGTCGATCATGCCGATCTGGTCGCGCGAGTTGCGGTCGCGGCCGAAGTACGCGCGGTCCTGGTCGTTGGTCAGCGCGAAGATGCTGCGGCTCACCGAAACCCTCGGCTCGCGCGCGTGGCCTGCTTCCTTCCACGCTTCGCGGTAGGCCTCGATCTGCTTGCGCTGCTGGACATGCAGCGGTTCGCCCGTTTCGTCGTCTTTCAGCGTGGAGCTTTGCAGGTTCATGCCCAGCTTCGCCGCCCAGACGGCCGTCGCGTTCGAGCCCGAGCCCCACCAGATGCGGTCGCGCAAACCTTCGGAGTGCGGTTCCAGGCGGAGCAAGCCGGGCGGGTTGGCGAACATCGGGCGCGGGTTCGGCTGTGCGAAGCCCTCGCCTTCGAGCAGCTTCAGGAAGACCTCGACGCGGTCGCGGGCCATGTCGGCCTCGGTCTCGCCGTCGGCGGGGGCGTAGCCGAAGTACCGCCAGCCGTCGATGACCTGCTCGGGGGATCCCCGGCTGACGCCGAGCTGGAGCCTGCCCCGCGAGATGAGGTCGGCGGCGCCCGCGTCCTCGACCATGTACAGCGGGTTCTCGTAGCGCATGTCGATCACGCCGGTGCCGATTTCGATCTTCGACGTCCGCGCGCCGATCGCCGCGAGCAGCGGGAACGGGCTGCCCGCCTGGCGCGCGAAGTGGTGCACGCGGAAGTACGCGCCGTCGACGCCCAGCTCCTCTGCCGCGACCGCGAGGTCGATCGACTGGTGCAGGAAGTCGGAGGCCGACCGGGTCTCGGAGTGCGCGCTCGCCGACCAGTGGCCGAACGAGAGGAAGCCAATCTTCTTCACAGATGCTCAAACGTTCAACTACCCGGCATCATTCCCGGACGCCCGGAGAGGCTCAGCGGGCGAGGCGTTCCCGCAGGACGACGGTCACCGTGTCCCCGGCCTCCTTGCCGATCGCCTTCCGGAGCCCGGCGTTGACCGGGAGTTTGTGGGTGCCGTCGCCCAGCGCCATGAACGAGCCGCGGAACGGTTCGCCGTCGACGGTTCCGCGGACTTTCACCAGGCCGCGGGTGCCGAAGAACTCCGCCGAGCCCGGCCAGACCAGATAGGTGTGGCCGCCCTTGGCCGGGCTCTTGCGCAGGGTCGCGGTGAATTCCTCGTTGAGTTCGCTCATGATCGGGTGCTCCTTCGCCTCGGATGACTGTTCATCCCGAGGTACGAACCTGGTCTGCGGATTTCGACACCGGTCCGGGATCCGGATCGTAGAACTTCAGCCGCGGGTGCGTCGATCGGCGAGAAACCGGAGCCCGGGCTACGCGGACGGCTCCCGCGGTGCGACCAGTTCGGTCAGGGTGCCGACGAGGTCGGTGCGGCGCGATCCCCGGGCGAGACCGAAGCAAGTCCCGCCTTCGCATGCTTCGCTGAGCGGGACCTCCTTGACAGCACCCCAGTGCACGCCGACGATGATTCATCAGATGTATCGGCCACTCGCTTGCCTCGATTCTCCTGATGATCGAGAAATCCCCCGCTAGGCATCGGACCACTGGACTTCACTGTGGAGGTTCCATGACGACCTTTCCTCGTCGGCACGCACTCGGCATGGCACTCGGCGGCGCGGTGCTGCTCGGGACAGCGGGCACCGCGGCGGCCGCGAGCGGGCCAGCGCAACCGGTGGTCACGGACGGCGCGGGCGCACCGGTCGTCCCGCCGCCTCCGCCGGTGCCCGTCCCTCTCGACGCCTGGTTCGACAACGACGGCATCGACTCCGCGAGCGCGCACGACGGGAACTTCGACGGCTCCGGCTACACCTTCCCGGCGGAGCAGATCCCGGCCGGAACCACGGTCACCGCGGGCGGCGTGCCTTATCTGCTCGGCTCGGCCGCCGCCGGGGCGAAGAACAACGTCATCGCGCTCGGCCAGCGCATCGACCTGCCGAAAGGCCGGTATTACGGGGCCGCGTTCCTCGTCGCGTGCAGCTACGGCAGCACCGGAGGCGACGCGACCGTCCACTACGCCGACGGCAGCACCAGCACCGCCAGCCTGTCCGGTTCCGACTGGTGGGGCTCCGGCGGAGCCGTCGTCTCGACCTTCCGCTACGGCCCGGGCGGGGTCGCCGACCAGAACCCGGTGTCGATCAGCACCGCGCAGGTGTGGATCGACCCGGCGCGCGAAGCGGTCGCCTTGACCCTGCCCAAGACCGCCCCGCCCGCCGCGAATGTGCCGAGCCTGCACGTGTTCGCGCTGACAATGCAGCCGATCGCCCAAGGCCGTTCGGCCACCGTCCTCGACGCCCGCGCCACCGCCAACCTCCTGCAAGACGGCGGTCCGCAAGCCGTCGAGGCGACGATCGTCAACACCGGCACCGTCTGGCTCGAAACGCGCGACCGGATCACCGTCACGCTCGACGTCCCCGGCGGCCGGGTCCGCACGCCCGCACCGATCCCCCGCCTCGCGCCGGGCGAGCAGACCACCGTGCGGCTCGGCCTCGCCCCCGACCGCGGCCTGCCCGCCGGGACCCCCGCGACCGGCCGGATCCGCGTGCTCGCCGACCGTTCGACGATCGCCACCCGGTCGCTGCCGGTGCCGCTCGGCATCCCGGACTTCCGGCCGACCGACGAGTCGCTGTCCACGCATCGCGCGCCGTATTGGTTCTGCGACGCCAAATTCGGGATCTTCATCCACTGGGGCGTGTATTCGGTGCCCGCGTGGGCTCCGGTCGGGCAGCAGTACGCCGAGTGGTACTGGAACAACCAGCAAGATCCCAACGGCCCCACCTACGCCTATCACGCGAAGACGTACGGCGAATCGTTCGTCTACGACGACTTCATCCCGAAATTCACCGCCGCGCGGTTCGACCCGCGTTCGTGGGTGCAGCTGATCGAGGACGCGGGCGCACAATATTACGTGCTCACGTCCAAGCATCACGACGGTTTTGCCTTGTGGGACACCAAAGTCAGCGGCCGCAACGCGAAGAAGCTCGGCCCGCGCCGGGATCTCGTCGCCGATCTGTTCGCCGCCTCGCGCAAGTACACGCCCGGTCTGCGCAACGGTCTCTACTTCTCGCTGCCGGAGTGGTTCAACCCGGACAACCCGTGGATGGGCCACCCGCCGCGCAACCCGTACACCGGCGCGCCGGTGCCCTACACCGGCTACACCGCCGGACGCGATTTCGTGAAGGACCTTCAGGCGCCTCAGGTGTTGGAGTTGATCGACGGCTTCGACCCGGACGTGCTGTGGTTCGACATCGGCGGCGTGAACGACAGCCGCGACGTGCTCACGGAGTACTTCAACCGGGCCAAGAACCGGCGTCGCCCCAAGGACGTGACTTACAACGACCGCGGCGGCATCCCGGATCATGACTTCACCACGCCCGAGTACACGACGTACCCGAACACTGTGGTCGCGAAGTGGGAGTCAAGCCGGGGACTGGACCCGTACTCCTACGGCTACAACCGCGCGACGCCGGACGACAAGTACATGACCACCGACGACGTGGTGCACACGCTGGTTGACGTGGTGTCGAAGAACGGCAACTTCCTGCTGGACATCGGCCCCGACTTCGACGGCACCATCCCGGCCGTGATGCAGCAGCGGCTGCGCGAGACCGGGGCTTGGCTGCGCACCAACGGGGAGGCGATCTACGGCACGACTTACTGGTCGCGGATGGCCCAGCTCGGCGACCTGCGGTTTACGGTGCGGCCTGGTTCGGCTTTCTACCTCATGTCGCTCGTCGCGCCCGGGTCGCAGCTCGTGGTCGACGCCCCAGTCCCGATCCGCCCCGGGGACCGCGTGTCGATGCTCGGCTACGGCGGTCCGTTGCACTGGAGTCAGAGCGACGGCCGTCTGGTAATTGACGTCCCGGCGGCGGCGCGGGCGGCCGGGAAGCACTCGTGGGTGTTCAAAGTGGACTGGCGCTGACACTGGCCGGGGCGGTCCGCGATTGGCCGCCCCGGCAGCCGCTTTCCCCGTCCCGCGCACGGGCCGCGACATCGGCGTCCGAACAGAAGCCGCGGCCGCTGCGCTTCAAACACAACAGGCCGAGCAACCGACCGCTCGAGTCCACCACCGCCAGCCTGCGCCGGGACATCCCCAGCCACGTCGCATAGAGATCCGCCTCCGGGCCAACGACCCGCCCAGTCAACCGACCTGCCCGATACGCCGGAAGCGCCTCCGCCAGCCCGTCAAGATCCGGTCGCTCCACGACGCTCAGCAAAGTCTCCCCGGAGACGACCAGCGCGGCATGCACATGATCGTCCTCGAAAAGCCCTCGCACCTCACCAACGGTCGCCGATGCTTCGAGCACCTTCGGCACCCGGAGCATCGCCTCGCCGACGGTCGACGCGCCGCGGAAATCCGGGGACGTCACCGCGGGTTGTTCCACTCCGCGTCGGACCGGTCCTCCGCCGCCGTACGCTCCCGCGCCAGTTCCAGCGCCCGGCGCGCGGTGGCCTCGTCCGGGTACGGGCCGAGGCGGTCGACGCCGCGCGCTTGGCGGCCGCGTTCGACCTCGTTCGTTCGCGTGTTGTAGAACCATTCCTCAGACATCGTCAGCTCCCCGAAGAATCGATCGAGCGGGCCGAATCGACCCGCAGCGCCTGCATCGCGGTCACCAGTTCGGCCAGGTCCCGCGGATCGGTCAGCGTCCGGTCGGTGAGTTCCCGGATCCGGCGCAACCGGTACCGCACCGTGTTGGCATGGCAGTGCAGCACCTGCCCCGCGCGCTCGGACGAGCCGCCGTGCGCGAAGTACGCGTCCAGCGTCTCCAGCAGCACGTCGCGTTCCTCGGCGGGCAGCTCCAGCACCGCCCCGAAGACCTGCTCCCCCAGCCGGCGGCCCTCGTCCGGGTCGTGGGCGACGAACGCCGCCAGCGGGCTCGGGTCGAACGCGCGGACCTCGCCTCGTTCCGGCGGGATGCCGGACAGGGCGGTCCGTGCCAGGTGGACCGCGCGCGGGGTTTCGGCCAGGGAGCGGAACAACGGGCTGACGCCGGTGCGGGCCAGCGCCAGTTCGCGCAGCAGGGCGAGCATCGCGTCGTACTGCTCCTCGCGCAGCGACACCACGCCGGCCTGCAGCGTCGGCGAGAGATGCCACGCCGACACGATCCCGAGCTGCCCGAGCCGCCGTTCGATGCCGACCAGGCTCTCCTCGGCCAGCCCGCGCGTTTCGGCGGCGACCACGGTCAGCTTCCCGTCCAGCGACAGGCCGAGCAGCCGCCCCGCCTCCCACGGCCCGGTGTCGGACCCGCGCGCGCCGGTCAGCAGCGCCTCGGCCAGCGCGGACCGTCGCCGCTGCTGCGCGACCAGCAGTTCCGCGCTCGCCGCCCGGTACGCCTCGGTCACGCGGACCGCGTGCTCGTCGGTGACCTGCCACAGCAGGCTGGCGACGTCGACCAGCACGTCGGTGCTTCCGGTTTCGCGGGCGCGGCCCACCAGCAGGTCCCACAGCATCGCGCAGGCGATCCGGTACACCTGCAGCACCTCGGGCAGCGGCGCGCCCTGGTGCGCCCGGCGGCGGCCGGTCTCCTTCGGCGCGCGCTGGTCCGGGACCTCGGCGCCGCCCAGCGCGTCGACCATGAACCGGAGGTTCACCGCGATCGAGCGGTGCAGGTCGGCGCGCGGGACGATCTTCTCGTCCCGGTACATCCCGATCCGCTCGCAGCTCGCCGCGCAGACGTCGTCGATCAGCCGGGGCAGCCGTGCGTCGGCCCAGGCGACGAGTTCGGTCAGGGCGGCGGTCCGCACAGCGTTTTCCTCCCGGTCGGCCACGTCCGGGATCGTACCCGCGCCTCAGACCTGCCGCCCACGCGGATTTCCCCCGCCCGAAAACGCGCGACGATTTACCGCGCATTTTGTGGGCCGCTACAGAAATGTTTGTCGGCGCCCACAATGGCACTGTTCGCATTCTCCGCCCGGATGCCCCGCACGGTCCGCTGTGCTTGAATCAGGGAAGAGAAGCACAGATTCGGGCCGAGAGGGTTACGGTGGACGAGCAGCGCGAGGACCAGCCGGAGTTCAAGCCTTACCACCATCCGGCCGCGGGCTGGGGCGCGGCGAAAAGCGTGACGCAGTTCCTCGTGCGGGAACGGGAACTTCTCGCCGGGCCGCGCGCGATCGTGAAGATGAACCACGAGAACGGCGGGTTCGACTGCCCGGGCTGCGCGTGGCCGGACGACACCAAGGGGCTGCATCTCGACATTTGCGAAAACGGGATCAAGCACGTCACCTGGGAGATGACGCGGAAACGCGTCGGCGCGGAATTCTTCGCCGCGCACACCGTGTCCGAACTGGACGGCTGGAGCGACACCGCGCTGGAGGCGCAGGGCAGGCTCACCGAACCGCTGCGCTACGACGAGAAGACCGACCGGTACGTCCCGATCTCGTGGGACAAGGTGTTCCAGCTGGTCGGCGACACGCTGCGCGGCCTCGACTCCCCCGACCAGGCGGCGTTCTACACCTCCGGCCGCCTCGGCAACGAAGCGACGTTCCTGTACCAGCTGTGGGCGCGCGAGTTCGGCACGAACAACCTGCCGGACTGCTCGAACATGTGCCACGAGGCGAGCGGCCGCGCGCTGCAGGCCGCCATCGGCACCGGCAAGGGCACCGCGGACATCCACGACTGGGAGGCCGCCGACGCGCTGTTCATCATGGGCGTCAACGCGGCGTCGAACGCGCCCCGGATGCTCACCGCACTCGCCGAGGCCCACCGGCGCGGCGCGCAGGTCGTGCACATCAACCCGCTGGTCGAGGCCGGTGCCACGCGCACGATCATCCCGCACGACTTCGCCCGGATGGCCACCTTCCGCGCCACCCCGACGTCCACGCTCAACTTGCAGCCGCGCATCGGCGGCGACCTGGCGTTCATCCGGGGGATGGCGAAAGCCCTGCTTGAGATGGCGGAAACCGATCCCGAGGCGATCAACTCGGACTTCCTCGAGACCTACACGACGGGTGTCGAGAAGTACCGCGTCGTCTGCGAAACGACGTCCTGGGCCGTTTTGGAGCGGCAGTCCGGGCTGTCCGAGGCCGAAATCCGGGCTGCGGCGAAGATCTACCGCGACGCCGACCGGTCGATCATCAGCTGGTGTCTCGGCGTGACCCAGCACGAGCACGGCGTCGGCACCGTCCGCGAGATCGTGAACCTGTTGCTGCTGCGCGGAAACATCGGCCGCCCCGGGACCGGGCCGTCGCCGGTGCGCGGGCACAGCAACGTGCAGGGCAACCGCACCTGCGGCATCGACCACCGCCCGGCGCCGGAGTTCCTCGACAAGCTCGCGCAGGTCTGCGGCATCGACCCGCCGCGCCACCACGGGCTCGACACCGTCGGCACCATCGAGGCGATGCACCGCGGCGACGTGCGGGTGTTCGTCGGCATGGGCGGCAACTTCGCCCTCGCCGCGCCGGACACCCCCTACACCTTCGCGGCGTTGCGCAAGTGCGAGCTGACTGTGCAGGTCAGCACGAAACTCAACCGCAGCCACCTCGAACACGGCAAGCAGGCGCTGATCCTGCCCTGCCTCGGCCGGACCGAAAAGGACTTCCAGACCGCCGGGCTGCAGTCGACGTCGGTCGAGGACGCGATGAGCATGGTCCACCTGTCGACCGGCATGAAGAAACCCGCCTCGCCGCATCTGCTGTCCGAGCCCGCGATCATCGCCGGGATGGCGAGCGCGACGCTGCCGGAGAGCGCGACGCCGTGGGCGGACTACGTCGGCGACTACGACCGGATCCGCGACACGATGGCCCGGGTGCTGGACGGTTTCGAGGACTTCAACACCCGCGTCCGGGAGCCGCTGGGCTTCCGCATCCACCAGGCCGCGCGGCAACGCGTCTTCCACACGCCGTCCGAACGCGCCGAGTTCTCGACCGCGGACCTGCCGGACGTCGTCCCCGCCGCCGGCACGCTCGCGCTGGGCACGATGCGCTCGCACGACCAGTGGAACACGACGATCTATTCGGACGACGACCGGTATCGCGGCATCAAGAATCTCCGCACGCTGGTGTTCCTGAACGCCGAGGACATGCGCGACCGAGGCCTGGGCGAGTTCGACGAGGTCGACATCACGGCCACCGCGAAGGACGGCACGACGCGTTCGGTGCGGCGTTATCGGGCGATTCCGTACGACATTCCGCGCGGGTGCGCGGCGGGGTACATGCCGGAGATGAACGTGCTCTGCGCCATTGGCGACTACAGCACGCAGAGCGACCAGCCGCTGATGAAGCATCTGAAGGTCACGGTCGAACGCTCTGCTTGAGCGCAGCGGTCCGGCACGGGGCGCGGACCAGCACCGCGGCCCCGATGCCGGCCGCCACCCCCACCAGCGTGTCCGCCACCCGCGCCGTCAGCAACGTCTCCGGCGCGGCGGGCGCGGCCAATTCCGTCATCACCAGAATCAGCGGGGTGAAGAACCCCAGCGCGATCCCGTAGTGGCGGGACATGAACAACTCCGTCGGGAACAGCAGCACGATCACCGCCAGCGCCAGCGGCGCGGCCCCGAATCCCGGCAGCAGCAGCAAAGCCGTGACGACCAATCCGGCCAGCGTCCCGAGGACTCGGTGCGCGCTGCGGTCGAGCACGCTGCGCAGTCCCGGATGCAACCGGCTGCGCGGATCGGCCGCCGCCAGCGGAACCGCCGCTGAGGCCATCGCCCAGTTCGCGTGGTCCACGCCGAGCAGCAACCCGACAGCGCCCGCGGCGGCGATCGCCAGCGCGTACCGAGTGGCGTGCACAACGGCGCACGCCGTACCGCAACCTGGCGCGCATCCCGAGGTTCCCGGTGCGGCCGAACGTTCCGGGCCAGTCAGTCCAATCAGGACACATCCGGCGATTGTGCCCGCGCACAAGGCAATCCCCGCCCACGGTTCGACCCGTCCGGCAGGCACCAGCGCGATCGCGCCGAGTGCGAAGATTCCGAAGAACGGCCCGCGCGGGCTCAAGTCCAGGCGATTCGTCACCAGGGCACAGCCGAAAGAGAACGCGGCTTCGGTGACCACCAGCAGCCACGGCGGTGCATGAGACGCCGACAGCAGGACGCCCAGCGAGACGCCGCTCAGCAGCACCGCGCCCGCCTGGAGCTGATGTCGGAACCGGAGCGCCCGCGTCTCCGCGCGGCCGTACATCCCGGCGAACGAACCGAACGCGGCGAAAATGATCAAGTCCGGACGGCCCGCCGCGAGCAGCGCCAGCCCCGGGATCAGCAGCCCCGCCGCGACCCGGCCGGCATGCCACCATTCGCCGCCGCCGCCGAACGAGCGCGCGGACGCGGCCGAGGTCGCCACCGGCACGCTGTCCTCCGCTTGGTTGTGCTGACGTCGGCTACCGGGATCCGCCGGTCGTCCCACGATACCCGCGCGAAGGGCGGCACTGGCCCGGATTGTGGCGCGCCACAACGAAGTCTGCGCCCGGCGCCAATCAGCCGAGCTGCCCGAGCGCGCGGGCGACGTTCTGGTCCACGATGTCCAGCATCGCCGCCTGGTGCGGGAAATCGCCGTCCAGCAAGCGCAACGGGCCCGCCACCAGCGACAGATACCTCGCCAGGCGATAGAGCCGCATCCGGTGCCTGTCCAGGTCGGGTTCGCGGAAATGGCGGTAGTGCTCGCCGAAACGCAATTCCAGGAAAGCGTGTTCCCATTCGCTGTCGAAGAACATCGCGCCCTCGATGTCGATGAGCACCGGTTGGTCGTGCTCGTCGACGAGGACGTGGTCGGGACCCAGTTCGCCGTGGATCAACCCGTACTCGGCGCGTGGCTCCACGGCAGCGTGCCGTTCGCTGAGAAGTTCTGCGAGGCGGTGCTCGACGGCCGCGATCTCCTTCACCCGGGCGGCGGCCTGGGCAAGGTGGTCCAGCGCGCGGCGCAACACGATGTCTTCCACCGGATCGCCAGGCCGGTCGGCACCAGGGCGGCCGTATCGATCGCGCAGGGTGCGGTGCAGGGCCCGGACAGTGTCGCCGAGACGAGCCAGCACATTCTCTCGGTCCCCAAGGGTTTCCAGCGTGCCGCCGCGCACGTCCTCCACCACTGCGACGTCACCGTCGAGGTGGCTTTTGCTGCTGTCGAGCAGGACGACCTCGGGCACCCGGGCTCCGGCTTCGGACAGTGCGGCGTGCGCGGCCTGGAACAGCCCGAGACCGGTGCTGTGCCCGAAGGGATCGTTGTGTTCGGGAGATGCCGCGTCCGGCCAGTAGTCCTCGTCGGAGTTCCAGACGTAGGCGATGCCGGTCGTGCGATTGTCCAGGAACAGCCGGTAGACGCCCTTCTTCGAACCGCCGCGCAGCCGTCGCACCGACACCAGTTCGCGCGCGCCGAACGCCGCCCGCACCACCCCGGCCAAGTCCTGATTGCCGAGCCGCCCCCGGGTTTCGCTCACTTCCGCACCCTACTGCCGCGCGGGATGTCACTCTTGGCGGGAAACGTGGTACTCACTGCCGCTGACGCGACGGTCCCCGCCGGTTCCGGCGCACACTCTCCCCACGAACGGACACGAGACCACCAGCAGCCTCGGGAGCCTCCAGTGAGACGCACCAGAATCGCTCTCTTCGCCCTGCTCGTCCTCTGCGCCGCGGGTTCCGGCCCCGCCGCCGCGTCGGCGAACCCGAGACGCGACGCCTTCGCCCTCTCGAGCACCGCCTTCGCCGACGGCGGGATGATCCCCAAGGTCCACGACTGCGCCAGCAGCGGCGACGGCGACCCCGAAAAGAAGGACGAGTCGCCGCCGCTGGCCTGGTCCGGGGCGCCGGAGCAGGCCAAGAGCTACGCGATCGTCATGCACGACCTCGACAACGGCATCATCCACTGGGTCGTCTACGACATCCCGGCGAACGTCGCCGAGCTGCCGCAGAACGTCGACCACGCGTACCAGCCGACGGTCCCCGCCGGGTCACGGCAGGCCTACTACCGCGGCAGCGCGAACTTCTTCGGATACCAGGGGCCGTGCACGACGAATCACACGTACGAGTGGGCCGTGCACGCGCTGAACAAGGAGTCGCTCACCGAGCTCGACTCGAACTCGACTACGCAGGCCGCCGAGACTGCCATCGACGCGGCGACCGTCGCGACTGCTTCGCTTCGGGGCAACTCGTAGCCGGGCTGGGGCGCGGGTTCAGAAGGTGATCACCTGACGGACCGCGCCCCCGTCCCGCAGCCGGGCGAAACCCGCGTTGATCTCCTCCAGCGCGATCGAATGCGTCAGCAACGCCTCCACCGGCAGCAACCCCGCCTGGTACAGCGCGACGAACCGCGGCACGTCGCGCCGGGGCACGCACGAGCCCAGGTAACTCCCCCGCAGGGTTTTTTCCTCCGCCACCAGGCTTTGCGCGGGCAAGGTCAGTCCAGCGGACGGATCCGGAAGGCCCACGGTGACCGTCGTCCCGCCCGGCCGGGTCACCTCGTACGCCTGGCTCAGGGCGGCGACCACGCCGGTGGTGTCGACGGCGTAATCCACCCCGCCGCCGGTCCGCTCGCGGATCTCCGCGATGTCACCGGTCAGCACCGTGGCACCCAGCGACCGCGCCAGCTCCCGCTTGCTGGGCACCGGATCGATCGCGAGCAGCGTGCTCGCACCGGCGGCCTTCGCGGCAAGCAGCGCGGACAGACCGACTCCGCCGAGGCCGAACACGGCCACGCTGTCCCCGGGGCGCACGTGCGCCGCGTTGAACACCGCGCCCGCGCCGGTCAGCACCGCACAGCCAAACAGCGCCGCGATTTCGAACGGCAGTGCCTTGTCGATCCGCACCGCCGACCGGTCGGACACAACGACCTGCGAAGCGAACGCGGAAACCCCGAGGTGGTGCAGCGGGCGGCCGACCGGCGACGACCACCGGACGTCGCCGCCCAGCAGTGTGCCCTCGCGGTTCGCTGCCGCGGCCGGACCGCACAGCGCGGGGCGGCCTGCCGTGCACGGGGCACAGTCGCCGCAGGAGGGCACGAACGTCAGGACCACATGCTCGCCGGGCTGGAAATCGCTGCCCGGTCCGGCTTCGACGACTTCGCCGGCCGCCTCGTGGCCGAGCACCATCGGCACCGGACGGGGGCGTGATCCGTCGATCACCGACAGGTCCGAATGGCACAGCCCGGCCGCGCGCACGCGCACCAGCAGCTCGCCGGGTCCCGGCGGGGCCAGTGTCAGCGTCTCGATCTCCAGCGGTTTCCCGACCTCGCGCAGGACCGCGCCGCGAACCTCCATCACGCGCCGACCGGGACGCAGCGGGTGACGAGCCGCTCGGACAGCAGCGGCACGACCTCGCCGAGCACGATCCGCGCGAAGTGCTCCGACGCGCAGTGCGCGGTGAAGTCCGCTTCGCTGTCGTACTCCTCGACGATCACCACGACGCCGTCCTCGATTCCCGTGTGGACGGTGTACCGCCGGCAGCCGGGCTCGCGCCGCGACGCCTCCGCCATCGGGCCGAGCAGTTCGACGACCCGGTCCCGTTCCGGGGTCGTATACCGGGCCACCACTACGAAACTCATTCTTCTCCTGTACGCAGCCGGGACCGGGTCAGCGACCACAGCCCCGGATCGGAGGACGCGGCAGCCGCCGCGCCCATCGCCAACGAATGCGCCACGCCGTCCCGGTCGGTGACGAAACCGGCCGCGACGAACGGCGACATGACCTCCCTCGCCGACTCCGACATCCACGGGATGATCGGGGCCGGCATCAGCTCCACCAGGTCGGGCCCGCTGCGCTTGACCGCCTCCAGGCTCCGGTTGAGGTTCGACCGGTCGGTGACGAACACCTTGTGCATCGTCAGCATCGACAACGCCCGCGCCCGTTCGATCGGGGCGACCCGGGTGCTGACCACCCCGGCCGCCCCGATCTCCTGGAGGAAGTCCACGCCCGCGCGGTCGGTGGCGAGGCCGGGGCACGAATCGATGTTGACGAACACGAGCTTGTCCCGCCCGGCCAGCGCCGCCACGATCTTCGGCAGCTGCCCGACCGGGACCGACGCCAGGATCCCGACCCTCGACGCGGCGGTCAGGAAATCCGGCACCTTCGCGACGCCGACCACCGACGCGCACACCGGCACGTCTTCGAACGCCGCCGTGATCTTCTCGTTCATGCCGTCCACCGTTTCATGCCTTCCGCGGCCTCCCTCTCCCGTCCCGCCGCATCGCCCCGGTGCGTGAGGGGAACCCTCACGGACTCAGAGTCCCTCAGGGTTCCCCTCACGGACGACAACCCAGCCTCGCCGCCCGGTCAGCGGGCCGAGTCCAGCGGGTTCGGGCCCAGCTCCGTCGGCAAGCCGAGCTTGCCGGGGTTCAGCAATCCATCCGGGTCCAGAGCGCGCTTCACGTTCACGAACGTGCCGAACCCAGTCCCGAGCGCGTCCGCCAGATAAGGCCCCCGCAGCAGCCCCGAACCGTGGTGGTGGCTCAATGCCGCCCCGTGCCGCACCAGAACGGCATTAGCCGCGTCCCACGCCGACCGGTACCAGTGCCGCCGCTTCTCCGGCTCCACGTCCCCGCGCAGCGAGAAGTACAGGCAAGCCCCATCGGTGTAGGCATGCGACTGGTGCGCCGAAGCAGCCAAAGTCCCCGGCACGGCCTCGATCGCGGCCACCACCTCGTCGTAGATCGCCGGGAGCGCGGACCACGAACCGGCCATCTCGAGGGTGTCGGCGACGAAGCCCGGGCCAGGCGTGAACCCGTCGGCGGACTTGCCGACCAGCATCCGCTCGTCCAGCCAGCGTTCGAACACCGGCTGGCCGTCCAATTCGGACCCGCCGGCCGCGCATTCCTCGGCGCTGACCTTGATCATCGCGTCGACCAGCACCGGGTCGCCCTCGTCGGCGATCAGCAGCAGGTTGGTGCCGGGCTGCCCGAAGTGCGTGCCGCTCTCGTGCTTGTCGTACAGCCGCATCGCGGCGGGAGTCGCGCCGCGCTGCATGATCCGGCGGCAGGCGTCGAGCCCGGCGGCGAAGGTCTCGAAGCCGTACGCGATGGCCTTTGAGTACGTCGGCAGCGGGTGCGTGCGCAGCCGCACCGCGGTGATCACGCCGAGCGTGCCTTCCGAGCCGACGAACAGCTGCCGCAGGTCCGGGCCGGTCGCGGCGCGCGGGTAGTCGCCGAAGCGGGCCAGCGTGCCGTCGGCGAGGACGACGTCGAGGCCGACGACCATGTCCTCGATTTTCCCGTACCGTGTGGACAGCTGACCGGCGCCGCGGCAGGCCACCCAGCCGCCGACCGTCGAGATCGCGAACGCGGACGGCCAGTGCCCCGTGGTCGCGCCGTGCGTCTCCTGCAGTTCCTTCTCGAACAGGTCGCCGAACATGCCCGCCTGCACTTCGACGATCTGCGATTCGGCGTCGAACGACACGATCTTGTCGAGCCCGCACACATCCAGCACCACCCCGCCGTACACCGGCAGCGCGGCGCCGGTGACGTTGCTGCGTCCCGCCGACACGGTCAGCGGCACCCGGTGCTCGCCGCACAGCCGGACCGCGGCCTGGATCTGCTCGACGGTGCTCACCTCGGCGATCACCGCGTCCGGGGTGGCCGGGGCGCCCGCGGTCTCGCCGATCATCGAACCGGCCCACCAGTCACGGGTGCGCAGCACGACCTCGTCGCGTTCGGTGTGCACCGCGTCCGCCAGCTCGCGCAGCGCCTCGGTCAGCGCGGCGGGCACGGCCACCGCCGCCGTCTGCAGTGACGCGTCGCCCTCGCCCGGCTCGGTGCGTCCGCCCCAGCGCGGCGGCGTCGGCGCGCCGACCACGTAATTGCCCCGGTTGAACGGGTGCGTGACGGTCTGACGGCTGATCATGCGTTGGCTCCCAACAGGTTGTCTCCGAACAGGATCGACTTCTCCCGGGCGACGTCCGCCCGGTACTGCTCCACTTGCGCCGCGACGGTTTCCGGGCTGAGGCCGAGTTCCGCGCCGAGCAGTTCGCCGACGAGCGGGGCGGCCTCGACCGACGCGTCCCGCGCGAACAGCCGCAGCCGGGTCCGCCGCGACAGGACGTCGTCCACCGAGCGCGCCATCTCCGAACGCGCCGCGAACACGACCTCGGCCTTGAGGAACGGCTGCCCCTCGATGAGCGGCTCCCCCAGCTCCGGGTTCTCGTCGACCAGCGCGCTCACGAACCGCGCCTCGGTCCCGTACCGGCCGCCGAGGTGCGCGGCGACGCCGCCGGTCGCGGCGGTCGCCTCCGCGTCGTATCCGGTGCCGCCGATGAGCGGCAGGTTCTTGGTGCGGCACTTGGCTTTCCGGCCCAGCAGGCCGAGCGCCTCGTCCACGACCAGCTCGCCCATGTGCCTGCTCGTCGTGAGCTTGCCGCCGGTCACCGTGACCATGCCCGCGGACACCGTGATGTGGTGGTCGCGGCGCATGTCCAGCGTCGCGCCCTCCTTGCCGCCGACCAGCGGGCGCAGGCCCGCGTAGCTGCCCAGCACGTCGCTGGCGTCCAGCTTGGTGTCGAAGGCGATCTGGGCCCCTTCGAGGAGGAAGTCCATTTCCTCGCGGGTGCAGTGCACGTCGTCGGTCGAGCCGGTGTAGTCGGTGTCGGTGGTGCCGACCACGACGACGTCGCCCCACCGCGTGCAGGTGGCCCGCCGCGCGCGGCCCGGGATCGGCACGGTGACCGTGCAGTCGTTGCGGATCTTCGACCACGGCAGCACGATGTGCACGCCCTTGGCCGGACGGACCTGCGGCTGGTGATCGTGATCGGCCATGCCCTCGACCCGGTCGGCCCACACGCCGGTCGCGTTCACCACGACGCGCGCCCGGATGTCGATCTGCTCCCCATCCGCCTGCACCGTCGCGCCGGTGACCCGTCCGCCGGCGGTGCGCAGTCCGGTCACTTCGGCACCGTTGACCACCACCGCGCCGAGCCGGGCGGCGCTGCGCACGATCGCCAGTGTCAGCCGGGCGTCGTCAGCGCGGCTGTCGTAATACATCAGGCCGCCCTTGAGGTTCTCCGCGCGCAGCGTCGGGGCGTGCGAGAGCACTTCGTCGACGGTGAGCCGCTGGTGCAGCTTCCCGATCCGCCAGCCGCCCGCGAGGTCGTATGTCCACAAGAGACTCTCGAAGGCCTTGGCGATGCGGGCGTCGAACACCCCGTCCTTCGCCAGGATCGGGAACAGGAAAGGCAGCCGCTGCACCAGATGCGGCGCGTTGCGGCGGAACCGCTGCCGCTCCAGCAGCGAATGCCGGACCAGGTCGAGGTTGCCCTGTTCGATGTAGCGCAGCCCGCCGTGCACCATTTTGGACGATTTGGACGAGGTTCCGGACGCGAAGTCGTCGCGCTCCACCAGCGCCACTTTGAGGCCGCGCGAGGCGGCGTCCAGCGCGGTGTAGGCGCCGGTAACGCCGCCGCCGACCACCAGCACGTCGAACGTGCCGGTTTCGAGATCGGTCAGTGCCGCGCGGCGGTCCAGCCGCAACGGCGCGGACAGGGTCGCCCTCGCGGCGACGGCATTCGGCCGTCGGGACGGCAGTGTGAACATGAGCTTGTCTCTCCACTCAAAAGTTGACTGTGCCGATTGTTACTAATCCGACCACAGCCACGGCCGAATGCCTTTGCTGCAACGGTTGCGTGCCGCTTCAGGGGCGGCCTACTTTTGGTCGGATTAGTAAAATGTCCACTGAGGACGGTCAGGACAGCGAGGCCGCGAGCACGTCCTGCCAGCGGGCGCGCAGTTCGCGCCGTTCGTCCTCGGGCAGTTGAGGTTCGAAGACCTCGCCTTTCCCCAGGTTCGCAACGGCTTCGGCCAACGACGGCCACACGCCCAGCCGGACGCCCGCGAGATACGCGGCGCCCCGCAGGCTGGCGGTCGCCGAATCGGCCGCTCGTTCGATCTCGACACCGGCGAAATCGGCTTGGCTTCGCAGGAGGACGTCGCTGGCGGCCAACCCGCCGCCGGCGCGAAGACGGGTCACCGGCCGGTTCATCGTCGTCCGCAGCGCGTCGACGGTGTCGCTCACCGCGTGCGCGATTCCGTCGAGCACCGCGCGCGCCACCACGTCGCGGGTGGTGGCCAGGCTCAGCCCGGTCAGTACGCCACGCGCACCAGGTCGCTGCACCGGCGTGCGCAGCCCGGCCAGCGTCGGCACGAACCAGGTCGAGGTGCTCCTCGGTTGGGCCGCCGCCAATTCGCTGATCTCGGCGGCGGAACGAAACAACCCGAGATCCTCGGTGAGCCACCGCAAGGCAGAACCGGTGGTCGAGGTGTAGGCCTCGAGGCTGAACCGGCTGTGTCCGGAGCTGCGCCAGCCGACGAGACACAGCACGCCGTCCACCTTGCCGAGCCCGTCCGGCGGTTCGTCACCGGCCAGCGCGCCGACGAAGGTGCCGGTTCCGTGCACGCACGTGCCCTGGCCCGGAGTCAGCGCGCCGAGCGCGATCAGCGAGGCGTGCTGATCGCCCATCACCGCGGCGATCGGCACCTCGATGCCGAGCAGCTTCGGATCGGTGTACCCGAAATCGCCGTCGTCATCGACCGGCAGCGGAGCCAACTCGGCCGGGAAACCCAGTGCTGCCAACCATTCTTGGTCCCACTCGTGCTCGCGCAGCCGGTACCCGCCGAACGCGACGGCATTGGTCGCCGACATGACGTATCTGGTGCGTCCGCTGAGATGCCAAACGAGCCAGGTGTCCACCGAACCGAACAGCACACGCTCGGCAGGCACGTCGAGCTGGTCGAGCTGCCGCGCGGCCCAGAGGAATGGGGCGCGGGTGCCGACCGGGCGGCCGGTCCGCTCCCACAGCACCGGATCCCACTCCGGAGCGAGCTTTGCCAGTTCGTCGGCGTACCGGGTGTCCTGCCACACCACGGCCGGAGCCAGCGGCTGCCCGGTCTCGCGGTCCCACAGGATCGCGGTCGCCCGCTGGGTGCACACCGACATCCCGACGATCTCGACGCCGTTCTCCCCCGCCCACGCGATCGCCTGGCAGGCGACGTCGACGGTGCGCTCCAGCAGTTGCGCCGCGTCCTGTTCCACTCGCGACGGTTCCGGATGGACGACGTCGACGGCGGTGTAGAACGACGGCCCGGACACGCCGTCCTCGCCGACGATTGCGGCTCGCGTGCCGGTCGAGCCCTCGTCGACGGCCAGGATCCCGCGCCGCGTCACGCCGTCCTCCCGAGCAGCGAGACCTCTTCGTCGTCCGGGTCGACGCCGCTGCGGGTCGGGTCCCAGCGCACGATCAGGCAGGACACCAGGCCGAGCAGCGGCACGGCCGCGAGCAGCGCGATCGTCGGGCCGAGGCCCATCGCCTCCTTGATCTGCGGGAACACGTAGAGCCCGACGACGCTGCCGAAGCTCCCGAGCATGCCGGTCACGCCGGTGCCGAGGGTGCGGATGTCGCTGCGGTAGGACAGCGCCGCGATCGACTTGCCGTTCGCGCCCGGTCCGGCAGAATGGAAGAAGATGAACAGGAACGGCAGCAGGAACCCGATCGCGATCGGCAGCTTCCCGAAGCCCAGCCCCATCACCAGCAGGATGGCGAACGCGAAGGCGTAACCGATCGCCGAGCTGACCCGCAGCCCGATCTTCCGGCCGAAGTAGGCCGACAGCGCGCCGCCGACGATCCCGGCGACGTTGAAGATCATCGACCCGAGCGTGGCCGTTTCGAATTTGTCGCCGAAGATCGCGAGACTGATCACCGGCAGGTACCAGCCGATCGCGAAGTACTGCATCGCCTGGGTCAGCGAGATCGCCGTGGACAGGAAAGTGCGCTGGAGGTAAGGCTTGCGGAACAGCACGCCCGCCTGCCGGAACCCGATCTTCTGTTCCTCGGCCGCTTCGCCGCTCGCGGTTCCCGGCGTCACCTGGAAACCGTAGATCCGGCGAAGGCTGCGCGCGGCTTCCGGCAGCCGTCCCTTGGCCGCGAGCCACGACGGGCTTTCGGCGAGGAACGCGATCTGCAGCACCAGCAGCGCGAGCGCGAAGACCCCGGCCGAGCCGACCGACCAGCGCCAGATCTCCACCGACACGCCGGCCTGGTAGAACGCCAGCGTCAGCGCGAGGTTCACCGTGGTGGCGACGTACCAGACGGACTGCCACAGGTTCAGCCGTCCGCGCAGCTTCGCCGGGGTGTACTCGGCGAGCAGGGCCATCGCGACCGCGAAGTCGATGCCGTAGGCGACGCCGACCAGGCCGCGCCCGGCCCAGACCGCCTCGAAGCTCCCGCCGGTGGCGGTGAGCACCGCGCCGAGCCCGGCGATCGCCTTGGCCGCGATGAGCGGTTTGACCCGGCCGATCCGGGCGGCCAGCCAGCCGCCCGCCGGGTTGAACAGGATCGCGACGGCGGGCGCGGTCGCGGTGAGCAGGCCGACCTGGCCCGCCCCGAGGCCCAGTTCCTTGGTCATCGGCGCGAGGCCGGCGCCGAGCGCGGCGTTCGAATAGGCGTCCAGGAACAGCCCGCCCAGGACCAGGTACCACAGCAGGTTCGCCTTGCGCGGCAACTTCGACAACGTGTTGATCAGCGCGGTGACCTGCGAAACATTCGCGATCGATCGCGGCGCTGCGACCGTGGGAGAACTCATGGACCGCCAACTTTCTGCGCTGGCTGTCAGCGATCCCGGCATACAAAAAACAGACACGACGAAGACCGCTGACAGTGGCTCTTCGTCTGTGCCTGTCTGAGAACGCAAGATTAAGCGGCGCGCTCGCGGGCGTCAAGCTGCCCGCGAGCGCGCGTTCGTCAAAGCACCTTCTTCAGGAAAGCCTGGGCACGCGGGTTCTCGTTGCTCTCGGAGAAGAACTCCGAGGGCGGCAGGTCGGCCGCGATCTTCCCGCCGTCCACGAACACCACGCGGTCGGCAACCTTCCTGGCGAACCCCATCTCGTGCGTGACCACCAGCATCGTCATCCCGTCCTTCGCCAGCTCCGACATGATGTCGAGGACGTCCTGCACCACCTCGGGATCCAGCGCCGACGTCGGCTCGTCGAACAGCATCAGCTTCGGGTCCATCGCCGCCGCACGGATGATCGCGACGCGCTGCTTCTGCCCGCCCGACAGCCGGTTCGGGTAAGCGCCAGCGCGCTCGATCATGCCGACCCGCTCCAGCAGGGCGCGTGCCTTCGCCTCGGCCTCTTCCTTGCTCCGCTTCAGCACATTCATCTGCGGCAGCACGACATTGCGCAGCGCGGTCATGTTCGGGAAGAGGTTGAAGTGCTGGAACACCATGCCCATCCGCGACCGCAGCCGGTCGAGGTCGACGCCGCGGCCGGTCAGTTCCTCGCCGTCGAACGAGACGCTGCCCGACGTCGGGGTCTCCAGCAGGTTCAGGCAGCGCAGGAAGGTGGACTTCCCGCCGCCGCTGGGCCCGATCACCGCGACCACCTGGCCGGGCTCGATCGCGAAGTCGATTCCGTCGAGCACCTTGACGTCACCGTAGGACTTGGTCAGGCCGCGGACTTCCAGGAGTGCCATCAGATGTACACCGCCATCTTCTTCTCGAGGGTGCGCGTCGTGAAGCTGATCAGGTTGGTGAGCAGGTAATAGAGCAGGCCGATGAACAGGTACACGGTCAGCGCGTCGAAGGTGCGGGAGATGATGGTCTGGCCCACCAGGAACAGCTCGTGAATGGTCACGAAGGACACCAGCGCCGAGTTCTTCGTGAGCGACACGAATTCGTTGCCCAGCGGCGGAAGCATCCGCAGGAACGCCTGCGGGATGATCACGTGCCGCATCGCCGACACCTGCGACATGCCGCACGACCGCGCCGCTTCCAGCTGTCCGCGGTCGATCGATTGCACCGCGCCGCGGAAGATTTCGGTCACGTACGAACCGCTGTAGAGGCCGAGCGAGATGATTCCCGCTGTCATCGGCGGAAGTTGCACGCCGAGCTGCGGCAGTCCGAAGTAGATGAAGAACAGCTGCACCACGAACGGCGTCCCGCGGATCACCGACACGTAGACGTTGCCGATCCACCTGATAGGCGCGATCTTGCTCAGCTTGGCGAATCCGCCGAGCGTGCCGAGCAGCAGGCTCAACGCCAGAGCCAGCAAAATCACCTGGAGGCTCACCAGCAGGCCCTGCCAGAGCTGTCCCGAGGAATCGACGATGGTGGAGAAGTTGAACAGCGAGTGCCCGCCCGGCTTCGCCGCGGTGCTCTCCGCGCCGAACCACTTTTCGGTGGCCTGCTTGTACGAACCGTCGTCGTGCATCTGCTTGAGCGAGGTGTTGAACGCGGTCCGCAGTTCGGTGTCGGCCTTCTGGAAGGCGTAGCCGTAGTTCTCCTCGGTCAGCCGGTCGCCGACCTGTTTGAGGCCGCCCTGCTGCGCGATGAAGTACTTCCCGGCCGGAGCCCCGGTCACGACCGCGTCGGCCTGGCCCAGCTTCACCGACGAGAACATCTGCTCGTTGGTCTGCGCCGTGATCAGCTGCGCGGCGGGCTGGTGCTGGGCGAGCCAGTCGACCGACTTCGTGCCCACCTGGACCGCGACCCGCTTGCCGGCGAGATCCTTCAGCGAGGTGACGGAGTTGTCCTTGTCGCTGACGAAGACCGCGAGGCCGCCCGGGTAGTAGATGTCCGAGAAGTCGACGGCTTTCTCCCGCGCGGGACTCATGTAGATCGCCGACGCGCCGACGTCGATCTGGTTCGCCTGGAGCGCCGGGACGATGTTGCCGAACGGCATCTGGACGAAGTCGACCTTCTTGATGCCGGCCCGCTGCGCGAGCGCCCGGACCAGGTCGATGTCGAAGCCGAGCTGGCCGCCCTTGGCGTCGGTGAACTCGAACGGCGGGAACGTCGCGTCGGTGCCGACCCGGAGCGTCGTCTGCCCGGACCGCAGCGCGGCGAGCTTCCCGCCTTGTGGTTCGGCCGCGTTCGCCGTGCTCGCCGCGCTCGTCGGCAAGAACGCGAGCAGGCAGGCCAGCAGCACGGCGCCGAGCCGCGGCCAGATTCGCTGAGGGGGCATTTCAGTGTCCTTCCGGGACCGGACGGCTCGTCACGAGCGTGTGCGCGAGGCGGGCCGCGATCCGGGCTGTGCGGGTGTCGACGTCGTAGACGGGGTTCAGTTCGGTGATGTCGGCGAGGGCGAGCTTCGGGTCTCTCGCGACCAGCCGGCACACCTCGAGGACGACCGCGGCGGGTACGCCGAGGGTCGAAGGAGCGCTGACCCCTGGCGCCTGCGCGGCGGGGAGCACGTCGAGATCGATCGACAGGTACAGCGCGTCGACGTCCGCGACGAAGGCCCGGACGAAGTCGAGAACTCGCTCGAGATGGCGTTCCTGGCAGTCGAGGTCCAGGAGGTGGCGGACGTTGAGTTCGGCGGCCGTCGCGAACAACGCGGCGGTGTTGCCGGGTTCGCTGATCCCGACCACGGCGTAGGCGAATTCCGCGCCGCGCTCGGCTTCCCGCGCGGCGATCTGCCGGAACGGGGTGCCCGAGGACGCGCGGTCAGCGGTCCGCAGGTCGAAATGCGCGTCGAGGTTGAGGATGCCGAGGCGTCGGCCGTCCAGCAGGCCGCTGCGGGCGAGGCCGAGGTAGGAGCCGTACGCCGTTTCGTGGCCGCCGCCGAGCACGAGCGGGAGATGCCCGTCGTTGAGCTGCTTCGCGACCAGCTCGCCGAGGTTTTCCTGCCCCGCTTCCAGTGCGTCGCCCTCGACGGAGACGTCCCCCGCGTCGCTGATGACGAACTCGGGCTGAATCGCGAACGACGCCAGCGCCTTCCGGATCGCTTCGGGCCCGGCCTGTGCTCCCGGCCGTCCGCCGTTGCGCCGGACTCCGGCGTCGCTGGCGAAGCCGATCAGCGAAACGCCTGGGACACTGGAGAATTCGTTGACGGCGTGGTGCCATCGGCGATGTTCGGGACCGTTGCCGTCGTCGCGTCCGGTCCATGGGGTGGTGCTCACACGTGCTCCTGCAATCGGCTGATGTCCTGCGCGGCGGCGTGGGTGAGCGTGACGAGGGAATCGCGGCGCGGGCGCACGCGGAAATCCGGGGCCATCGTGCTCACCGTGCCGACAAGGCGGCGATGCCGGTCCAGCACCGGCACGCTCACGCCCCACACCCCCGGATCGACCTGGCCGACGCTCTCCGCGAAGCCCTGGTCGCGCACCCGCCGCAGCTCGCTCTCCAGCTTCCCGACTTGCTCGCCGTCCAGCCCGTGCGCCTCGGCCGTCGCCGCGACCCGGTCCTCCGGCAGGTACGCGAGCAAGGCCTGCGCACTCGCCCCGAAGACGAGCGGCTTGCTCAGCCCCGGCGAGAAACTGCACCGGATCACGCGGGTCCCCTCGGCCGCTTCGACGCAAAGCACGTGGTTGTCGCGAGCGATGAGGAACGCGGCGAGTTCGTCGGTGTCCGCCGCGAGCTGCCGCAGCCGCCGCTTGACACCGCCCTGGCCGAGCGCCTCGCGGCGGTAGTTCTCGGCCATCTGGACCGTGAGCGAGCCCGCGCAGTACCGGCCGCGGGTGCGCGCCTGATGCACCAGGCCGATCTCGACGAACGTCGTCAGGTAGCGGTAAACCGCGCTGGAGGGAATGCCCGTGCCGACGGAGATCTCCTCCGCCGTCGCGCTCTCCCGTTCGGCGAACACCGCCAGGATCCGCGCCGCCCTGGTCCCGGCCTTCCGGTTGGCATCCGCGCTTGTCATGGCGCGCACGCTACGTCGCGGCCGGGCGGGTTCCTAGCGAGTATTCCCAGTTAATGGGAAGTTTATTCCCGGTGATTGGCTGTGTGCGGAGCGGAGCGGGCGGACGCGCCCACTGCCGGGCACGTTCGACGTCGACCGGCCGAACCGCACCGCTCAGCGAACTGGCGGCGCCGTCCGGGTCCGGGGCGTGTGGTCAGCGGGAGTGCTCGCCGTTGGGCAGGCACGTCGGATCCCGGTAACCCGGCCCGGTGAACCTGCCGCGGACCTCGTTGTCGTCGCTGACCTTCCGCGCCGCCGGGAACTGGACGCGGAGCTGGTCGGCGATGCCCGCGGTGGCGTTCTGGTCCTTCGGCACCACGATGACCGAGGTGGGCATGGCGTCCGCCCCCGTCGTCTTCAGCAGCTCCGGCTGGCTCGCGAAGATCCGCCGGAACCGCACGTAGGCCTGCTGCTGAGTCTCGGTGTAGGACCGCAGGACCCGAGGATCGCCGCGCAACGCCCGGGCGACGGCCGCCATCTCGGCGTCGGTTTTGAGGCTGACGGTCACGGTGCCGGCACAGACGTCACGGGCGCCGAGCGGGATCGGGCCGTCCGGCAACGCGTACCCGTCCACGGCGCGTCCGTAGACCAGCCACCAGCCCGAACCGCCCAGCACCGCGACGGCGGCCAGCACGAGCGCTGCCATCGCCAGCCGATACCAACGAGCCGGGCGCGGCACCGGGGGCAACGGCGATGCGGCCGTCTCCGGGCTCTCGGGCTCCTGTCCTGCACCGGGGTCCTGGTCGCTCATCATGTTTCCTTGATCTGCGTTCGGCTGAGCGCGTTACACCGGTGCGGGCGGATGGTCGCGGTCTTCGCGGGCGATGGAGGCGAAGTCGCCGAAGACAGGATACGGCTCCCAGTTCGCGTCGATCGGCACGTCCCGGTAGTCCTCGGCGTGGACAGTGTTTCCGTCGTCGACCCGCCTGCGCACGACGCCGTCAATCTCCTCCCAGAAGAGAACTTCCACGATCGTGGACTCGTTCATCGGATGGAACTTCCCGTCGTCGGGATACTCCCATCGCGTAACTTGCTTCAAGAACAGCCTTTCCGGCTCCACCAGGTAGAACCGGTAGGTCAAACGCACGCTGCCGTGGTTGTCGAAGAACTTCGCGCCGATCCGGTACGGCTCGCGGGGGTTGATCTCCAGGACGGACACCGGGTCGGACACGTCTCCGATCACCGCGGTGAACCATTTCCCGCCCTGTTCGTAGCGACGCTTCGCCGTCCGCTCCGTCAGCGGTTGCGCCATGGTGCGGCTCTCGTCGCCCCACGCCTGGCAATAGTGCGCCTGCAACACCCGGTTCATCCCCGTCTCAAGACTGCCTGGGCGGATGGTCGCGGTCTTCGCGGGCGATGGAGGCGAAGTCGCCGAAGACAGGATACGGCTCCCAGTTCGCGTCGATCGGCACGTCCCGATAGTCCTCGGAGCTCACGGAATTCCCTTGCCGAAACACGCGGCGCACGACACCGTCCGGCTTCTCCCAGAAGACGTCCTCGATGAAGACCGCTTCGTTCATCGCGTGGAACTTCCCGTCGTCCGGGTACTCCCACCGCACCACGTGCCGCAGAAACAGCGTGTCCGGTTCCATGCGCCAGAACCCGTAGGACAAGCGGGTGCTGCCGTGGCCGTCGAAGAACTTGACGGTGATCGGGTACGGCGCTTGCGGGTTGATCTCCAGCACACAGTCCGGATCGGACACCTCCCCGATGACCGCGCTGAACCACCTTCCGTTGTTTTCGTAGCGGCGCTTCACGGTCCGTTCCGTGAACGGCTGCGTCATGGTGCGGCGCTCGCCGCCCCACGCCTTGCAGTAGTGCACCTGAGCCACCCGGCTCCACCCCTCCCCTGCTCGACCGAAACTCCCGCGACACGGACAAATGCCGTACGGAATACTCCCCTCTCGTGTTCCTGACAGTCACCACGACCCACCAACCCGCCTCGGACCTGGGATTCCTGCTGCACAAGCACCCAGGCCGGGTGCAGTCGTTCGAGCTTTCCGCCGGGCAAGCGCACGTCTTCTACCCCGAGGCGTCCGACGAGCGGTGCACCGCCGCGCTGATGCTCGAGGTCGACCCGGTCGCCCTCGTGCGCGGCAAGGCGGGTTCCGGCGACGGGTTCACCCTCGGCCAGTACGTGAACGACCGTCCCTACGCGGCGTCGAGCCTGCTTTCGGTGGCGGTGAAGGAAGTCTTCCGCACCGCGCTCACCGGCCGGTGCAAGTCGCATCCGGAGCTGGCGGCCAGTGCGATCCCGCTGGACATCCGGGTGCCCGCGTGCCCGGGCGGCGTCGACCTGGTGCGCCGGATGTTCGAGCCCCTCGGCTGGACGGTCGAGGCGACGGTGCTCCCGCTCGATCCGGAGTTCCCGCAGTGGGGCGATTCGCGCTATGTCGACCTCCGGCTCACCGGGGAGCTCCGGCTGGCCGACGCCCTCAACCACGTCTACGTGCTGCTGCCGGTCCTGGACAACGCGAAGCATTACTGGGTCGGCGAAGAGGAGATCGACAAGCTCGTGCGGGCCGGCGGCGACTGGCTCGCCGGGCATCCGGAGAAGGAACTCATCACCCGCCGCTATCTCGCGCACCGTCGTGCCCTGACGACCGCCGCGTTGACCCGGCTGGCCGAAGTGGACGATTCGGAGCCCGAGGAGATCGACAACGCGCTCGCCGCGCCGACAGTCCTCAACGCGCCGGACCGTCCGGTGCCGTTGGCCGAGCAGCGGCGCGGCACGATCATGGCCGTGCTCCGGTCGCTCGGTGCCCGCTCGGTCGGCGACTTCGGCTGCGGCGAGGGCGCACTGGTGCGCGACCTGCTGGCCGAGCGGTCGGTGGAGCGGATCGTGGCCGCGGATGTCTCGGCTCGCGCGCTGCAGGTCGCGGCGCGGAAGCTGCGGCTGGAGCGGATGTCCGAACGGGAGCGAGCCAGGCTGGAGCTGCTGCAGTCCTCGCTCACCTACCGCGACGATCGGCTCGCGGGCCTCGACGCGGCTGTGCTGATGGAGGTCGTCGAGCACGTCGACCCGCCTCGGCTTCAAGCACTGGAGCGGACGGTGTTCGAGTTCGCCGCCCCGGGCGCGGTCGTCGTGACCACGCCCAACCGCGAGTACAACGTGCGGTTCGAGTCGCTGCCCGCGGGCAAGCTGCGGCACCGGGACCACCGGTTCGAGTGGACCCGTGCCGAGTTCCGCGCGTGGGCGGACCGGGTCGCGAACAACCACGGCTACAGCGTGCGGATGCTGCCCGTCGGCTCCGACGACCCCGAAGTCGGCCCGGCGACGCAGCTGGCCCTGTTCACGAAAGGCGGTGCGGCATGAGCACGCTTGAGATCCCTGACCTGTGTCTCGTCGTGCTGGTCGGCGCGAGCGGGTCGGGCAAATCGACGTTCGGCCGCGCGCAGTTCAAGGCGACCGAGGTCATTTCGTCGGACTTCTGCCGCGGTCTGGTGTCCGACGACGAGAACGACCAGTCGGCGACCAAGGACGCCTTCGACGTCCTGCACTACATCGTCGGCAAACGGCTCGCCGCCGGGCGGCTGACCGTGATCGACGCGACCAACGTGCAGCCCGACGCGCGCAAATCGCTGGTCGCGCTGGCCAAGGAGCACGACGTGCTGCCGGTGGCGATCGTGCTGGACATGCCGGAATCGCTCTGCGCCGCGCGCAACGAAAGCCGCGCGGACCGGACCTTCGGCGCGCAGGTGATCCGGCGGCAGCGCGACCAGCTGCGTCGCGGGTTGCGGAGTCTGCAGAAGGAGGGCTTCCGGACGGTGCACGTGCTGCGCACCCCGGAGGAGGCCGCCGAAGCGACGATCACGCGCGTCCCGCTGTACAACGACTTGCGGCACGAGACCGGACCGTTCGACATCGTCGGCGACATCCACGGCTGTCGTGTCGAACTCGAAGCGCTGCTCACCGAACTCGGCTACGCCATCGAGCGCGACGATCAGGGCCGCGCGATCGGGGCACAGCATCCCGGACGGCGGGCGGTGTTCGTCGGCGATCTCGTCGACCGCGGCCCGGACACGCCGGGCGTGCTGCGGCTCGTGATGGGCATGGTGCGCACCGGGAATGCCTTCTGTGTCACCGGAAACCACGAGCACAAGCTGCTGCGTGCGCTGCGGGGCCGGAATGTGCAAGTCACGCACGGGCTCGCGGAGTCGCTGGAGCAGCTCGCCGCCGAACCGGCCGAGTTCCGGGCTGAGGCGCATGACTTCATGGACGGTCTGATCAGCCACTACGTCCTCGACGGCGGCAATCTGGTCGTCGCGCACGCAGGGCTCACCGAACGCTTCCAGGGCCGCGCGTCCGGACGCGTGCGGAGCTTCTGCATGTACGGGGAGAGCACCGGCGAGACCGACGAATTCGGCCTGCCCGTGCGCTATCCGTGGGCGAACGAGTACCGCGGCCGCGCGATGGTCGTCTACGGCCACACTCCCGTGCCCACGCCGGAGTGGGTGAACAACACTCTGTGCCTGGACACCGGTTGCGTGTTCGGCGGAACCCTGACTGCGTTGCGGTATCCGGAAAAGGAGATCGTCTCGGTCCCGGCGGCCGAGGTCTACTACGAGCCCGCCAAACCGTTCCCCGCCAACCCGGGGGCAGCGGAACCGGTCGCGCACCGCGATCCGGGAGTGCTGGACGTCACCGACGTCCTGGGCCGCCGGGTGATCGAGACCGCCTACCAGAAGCGGATCGGCGTCCGTGAGGAGAACGCCGCGGCGGCGCTGGAGGTGATGTCGCGGTTCGCGATCGATCCGCGCTGGCTGGTCTACCTGCCGCCGACGATGTCGCCGGTCGCCACCGCGACGGCCGACGGGCTGCTGGAGCACCCGAGCCAAGCGTTCGACTACTTCCGCGCGGAGGGCGTGGATTCCGTGGTGTGCGAGGAAAAGCACATGGGTTCGCGTGCGGTCGCGCTCGTGTGCCGCTCGCGCGACGCGGCCCGCGCCCGCTTCGGCGCGCCCGGCGACGCGCTCGGCGCGGTGTGGACGCGGACCGGACGGCACTTCTTCACCGAAACGCTGACCGCCGAAGTGGTCGACCGGATCCGCGCTGCCGCGGAAAAGGCGGGCCTGTTCGACGAACTCGGCTCGGACTGGTTGCTGCTCGACGGCGAACTGCTGCCGTGGAGCGTCAAAGCCGAGCAGTTGCTGCGCGAGCAGTACGCGGCTGTCGGCGCTGCCGCCCGCTCGGCGCTCCCGGCTGCCGCGCACGCGCTGGCCGCCGCTGACGCGTCCGGCCTCGACGTGTCGGCGTTGGTGGAGCGCACGAGTTCCCGCACAGCCAACGCGGACGCGTTCGCCCAGTCGTACCGGCGCTACTGCTGGCCGACCGACGGCCTCGACGGCGTGCGTTTCGCGCCGTTCCAGGTGCTGGCGTCGGCTGGGCACGCGCATCACCGGCAAAGCCACGACTGGCACCTGGCGCTGGCCGACCGGCTCGTCGAGGGCGGCGACGGTTTCCTCGCCCCGACCGGGCGGGTCTCGGTCAGCACCACCGACCCCGCCTCCGTCGCGGCGGCCGTCGGCTGGTGGACCGAACTCACCGCGCGGGGCGGCGAGGGCATGGTGGTCAAACCGGCCGCCAACCTGGTGCGGGGATCGCGCGGCCTCGTGCAGCCGGGGCTGAAGGTCCGCGGCCGCGAGTACCTGCGGATCATCTACGGCCCCGACTACACCGAGGAACGCCACCTGTCCCGGCTGCGGCAACGAGGCCTCGGTCACAAGCGCTCGCTCGCGCTGCGCGAGTACGCTCTCGGCCTCGAAGCACTGGACCGGCTCGCCCGCGACGAGCCGATGTGGCGGGTGCACGAGTGCGTTTTCGCTGTGCTGGCACTGGAATCCGAGCCGGTGGACCCTCGCTTGTAGACAGTGCGGACGGCATAAACCGGTGCGTTTTCGCGAACACCGCGAGAACGCACCGGTTCGCCGTCGCTCAGGCCGTGTACGGAGACCGCTGCTCCAACGACGGGCTCACGTCCGGATGCCGACCTTCCTGGCCAGGCACCGGCGTGATCGTCGGAGCCTGCAGATCCGTCTCCGACCGCCGCGCCAGCCGCTCGTCGCGGTGGGCGATCGCGTCGGCCACGTCCTGCTCGCCGCGGATCCGGGCCAGCGCGCCGAGCGTCGCCGCGTGGGCCAGTGCCAGGATCAGCAGCAGCACGCCCAGCCGTCCGACGACGCCGGGCAGGTCGCTTCCGCCGATGTCGACCGTCGAGACCAAGGCCAGGATGCCCAGCGTCCCGAGGTGGAACAACACGGTCACCAGGCGGGTCATCGAGGCGCCGGCTCCGGGGTCCCCGTAGGCGTTCGCGAGGTACCGGCGGCCGCTGCGGTAGATGATCTGGCCGTCCACCAGGACCAGCGCGATCCCGATCGCGAGGAACGAGAGATAGGCGTTGGTGCTCATGCCGGGTGCTCCTTTCCCTGCCGTGCTCCGGTCCCCTGGTTACCCGCGGCGCAGCACCGGAAACGGGGCCTTTCGGGTGCTCCGAATCCATCCGGCGGGCGATGATTGGCCCGCCGCCGGGCCGGGTAACCCGGAACGCATGGTTCAGCGCGAAGCGGACGGAAGAGACATGCTCACCGCGGCTGCGCCAGTGGTCGAACTGCGTCTGCCGGCGAACGGGGAACTGTTGTTCCTGGCCAGGCTGGTCGCCGAGGACGTCGCCTCCTCGGCCGGGTTCCGGCTCGACGAGGTCGCCGACCTCCGGCTGGCAGTCGACGAGGCGGTCGCCGCGCAAGCGCGACGGGCGGACGAGGGCGCGTTCCTGGAATGCGCGTTCCGCTGCGCCGGGCGTATGACAGTGACCGTCACTACTACGACGACGTCCGCGTTCCCGCCCGGACCGGACGAGGTCGGCTGGCACATCCTGCGCGCGCTGACCGATTCGCTCGACGCCTGGACCGAACCCGCGCCCGGTGCGGACGGCTGGCGGCTGTGCGTCGAATTCGCCAAGGAGCCCTTCCCCTGGGAGTACTGAGTTTCGCTTGCCTCCGAACGGGAATCCGGCCCGGATGCGCCGAGCGGACGAACTTCTCGCCGACCGCGGCACGACTTTCGCCGAGGACGCCGGGATCAAGCTGGCCGACAAACCCCAACCGCTGTACCGGTTGCTGGTCCTCACCACGCTGCTGTCCACGCGGATCAGCGCCGACATCGCCGTCGCCGCCGCGCGGGAACTGTCTCGGTCCGGCTGGCGATCCCCCGCCGCGATGCGCGATTCCACGTGGCAGCAACGCGTCGACGCGCTCGGCCGCGCCCACTACGTCCGGTACGACGAAAGCACTTCGCAACACCTCGGCGAAGGTGCTGATTTCATCCGCGACCGTTACGGCGACGACCTGCGCCGCATGGCCGACGCCGCCGACGGCGACCCGCAACGGCTGGAGAAGCTCATCACCGAGTTCCCCCGGATCGGCCCGACCGGCGCGCAGATCTTTTGCCGCGAAGCACAGGCAGCGTGGCCGTGGCTGCGGCCGTATTTCGACCGCAAGGCCTTGGACGGCGCGAAGAAAGCCGGTCTGCCCGCCGACCCGAAACGCCTGGCGAAGCTGGTGCCCGGCGACGATTCGGCCCGGCTGGCGGCAGCGCTGGTGCGGCGGAGCCTGCGGCGCTAGGCCGGGTGCTCCTCGACGCCCTGCCGCACGATCGCGACCGGGCACGGCGCGTGATACGCCATCGCATGGCTCACGGACCCGAGGAACGCACCCCGCAGCGCACCGCGGCCGTGCCCGCCGACCACCAGCAGCGTCGCCGCCTCCGCGTGGTCCAGCAGCACCTCGGCCACGCTGCCGAGCGCGACCTCCCGCCGCACCACGACGTCCGGATGCCGTTCGCCGAGACCGGTCAGCGACTCCGCCAGCAGCCGTTCGCCCTCGTCCTGCGGGCTCTGCTGCCCCTCGCCGCCGGAGCGGGCCGGGCCGAAGACGTCCTCCGGCGGCTCCGACCACACGTGCACCGCGTGCAGGGCGCACCCGTGCCGGTCGGCGAAGTCGTACGCGTACCGCACCGCCGCGACGCTGGACGGCGACCCGTCCACCCCGACGACGACCCGCCGCGTCTTCTCCTTCGCCGGCCGGACCACGACGACCGGACGCGCGCACGTGTGCACCACCTGCGAGGCCGTCGACCCGAGCAGCAGCCGGGGCAGCCCGCTCCGCCCGGACGCGCCGACGACGATCAGCTCCGCCCGCCGCCCGATGTCCGCCAGCTCCCAGCTCGCCCGCCCGAACCGCACCCGGGTGCGCACCGCAAGCCCCGGCCGCGTCCGGCCGATCCCGGCGGCGACCTCGGCCAGCTCCTTCTCCGCGTAGTCCACAATGGACTGATCGGCCACGATCTCGCCCGCGACCGGGGCGATCACGCCGGGCACGAAGTCGGCGTTCGGCATCGGCAGCGTCATCGTCCGCACGAGGACCAGGCACGTCCCGAGCGCCTCCGCCTCGGCTGCGGCCCAGTCCACGGCCAGGCGGGCGCCGTCGGAGCCGTCGTCCCCGACCACGACCCCCGGCTCGGCCCGGTTCGCCTCGTCCATCACCGGCCTCCGTTCGCGCGCGAAACTTTTCCGGTAGGTACCCGGTCGCCTCGGACGGCAACCGGGGTGGCGGCTGGTCAGCGAGGGTCGGGCGGGACGGGCGGTTCCGGCGGCGGCAGCGGACCCGGCCCGGGACGCGGCGGCGGAGCCGGGTCCGGCGGGAAGGGCGGCACCGGCCCCGGCGGCGACGGGACAGGCTCCGGTCCGGGCGGCACGGGGTGCACCATGACGGGCTCCTTCCTCAGCCGGGTCGAATCCGCGGGTTACCCGGTGCGCCGGCGCCGGACACCTCGGATCCCGGGAACTGCGCCGAGCCGGTCTCGCACGCTCGGCAGGCACGAGCCCGGCGCACGCGACGTGGCCTGACCGTGCTCGCCCCGGACAGGCGTGAACCCCACCGACCCGGCCGCACCTCACACGAGACCAGACTGTCCGTGAGGGGAACCCTGAAGGACTCTGAGTCCCTCAGGGTTCCCCTCACGGACGCCCGGCCCCGCCCAGATCCGCCGACCTGGGCAAACCGCACCCGCAGCACCGCCCTAAGTCCCTGGCATGGGGATCAAGGTCCGTGAAGGGCTCCTTGGGGGAATCTGATTCCCCCAAGGAGCCCTTCACGGACCACAACCCGTCTTCCGCTCTCGGGGCCTGGGGCCCGCGGCGACGGGCGTTCAACCGGATCGAGCCAGCTGAGCTGGGGAAACACGCCAGCAGCGCGTCCGCCTCACAGCCTGGAGTTCCCGGCATGGAACTCTGACTCCCTCACGGCCCCAGGCAAACAGCCACCGGCTCAGCGGGCCGAGGTCACACGGACGAAGGTCCCGGCATCGCCCCTCACACCGGGTCCGGCTCCCCCAGCTGCGCGACCGGCCCGTCCAGCTCCTCGTGCCGGGAGGCGAGCGTCCCCGCCAGGTGCACCAGCTTCACGTTCAGCTGCTGCGAAGTCCGCCGCAGCAGGTCGAACGCCTCCTCCGCGTCCAGGCCCCGGCGCGCCATGATGATGCCCTTGGCCTGGCCGATCACGTCCCGGCTGTCCAGCGCGCGCCGCAGCTGCGCCTGGTGCAGTTCGCTCCGGGTGACCGCGTCCGTTTCGGCCACCGCGAGGGCCGCGTGGCTGGCCAGGAGCAGCACGACGTCGCGGTCGGCGTCCGTCAGGCCGCCGGGGGTGCGGGAGTAGAGGTTGAGCGCGCCGGAGAACCGCGACACGGCGTCGTCGACCAGCGCGGTCGCCAGCACCGCGCGCCAGCCGACCTCGGCCGCCGCCGCGGCCCATCGCGGCCACTGTTCGTCCTTGCGCAGGTCGGCGCATTCGAGGAATTCGGGCCGGTTCGGGATCGCGGCGTCGTGGCAGGGGCCCTCGCCCAGGCGGTACTGCAGCCGGTCCAGCTCGGCGGCCGCCGGGTCGGTGTAGGCGGCGGTGTGGAAGTTCCCGTCCGGCGCGCGCAGCGTGATCGACACCAGTTCGGCGGCGGGCACCAGCGACGCGGTCGCGTCCACGATCAGCTGCAGGACATCGCCCACGGACCGCGCGGCCAGGAGCATCTCGGTGAGCGTCCGGAACTGCTCGCCCGAGGGCCGCAGCGACTCGTCCTCGAAAGCCAGCGCCGCGGACGCGGAATCGGCGACCGGCACGCCCTCGTCTTCGAGCACCTGGCGGGCCACCCCGCCCTCCTGACAGGCGAACACCGCTTCGCTCCGCCCGGCGGTCTCGCGCAGCGCGGCGAGGTCCTGGCTTGAGAACGAGGTGAGCTCGCTCAACTCGAAGACCACCATCCGCGGTTCCGCGGACAGCGCTTCGCCCACTTCTCCGCGCAATTCGGCCGGATCGCCGCTCAGCCGCACCACGGCCGAATAGTCGACCGACGCTCCGCTTCCGCCTTTCACGATTCCCTCCCCGCCGGCCCGGGCAGCCAGCAAGCGCCTGCCAAGGTACTCGGATCCCGGACCGGACGCGCCACTGTGCCTGGTCGCGTTTTCACCGCGCTCGCGGGCACAGTTCCGGTCCGGCCCCACCGGTTTTCCGGAGGGGCCGGACCGGAACGGGACGGCTAGCCGACCTCGGCCGCGAGACTCCGCGCGGCGGCACCCGGTTCGACGGCGTCGGCAAGGCGTTCGACCACCCGGAACTCCCGGTCGAGGCCGAGAACGCGCAGCGGCCGCAGCACCGCGCGCTGCCCGGCCACGACGACGAACGCGATACCCGCCGCGTCCGCCGCCCGCGCGGCGTCGGTCAGCACTTCCAGCCCGCTGACCGAGCAGAACGTCAAGGCGGAGACGTCGGCGATCAGGGCAGGCGGACGCAGCGCCATTTCCTCGGCCAGCACTTCGCGCAGCCGGGCGGTGGAGCGGACGTCCAGTTCCGCGGAGACCGCGACGACGGTTTCGCCGGCGGTGGCGGTGATCAGTGTTCTGGCCGGTGTCCCCGGCAGATACGAAAGCGTTTCATGCACCATGGAGCCCTCCTCGCAGATGCGAGACCGGGCCGACGCTCACGGCCCGGCCCTGGGCCCGGAGCAACGGGCCGCATTGGGTCAGGCGACGGCACGTGGGCTGAACCGCTCCTGCCCAGACCCTACCGCAGTGTCGCGCCCGCCGCACTGCCCTCGACCTGCCGAAGCATCGATCTCGCCGGGGGCAAGGTGAACAATGGACAGTCCTCGGTGCCCGGACACAAGCGACAGCGCAGGAACTCCCGTGAGGTTGAACCGTTCCTCGCCAGGATTCGCTCACTGTCCATAATGGACTCCACTGCTCGCGCCGGAGCGGAAACCAGCGCTCCCCGGTTTCACCCGAACTGAACCGAGTACCCAGACAGCATGGCGACCACCCGCGCCGCCGCGAGCCCGGAACTGCTCCCGGCTGGCCAGCACGCCCGCGCTGCTGCGCGAAAGCACCTGACGTTCCTGAGCTACACGCCGTTCTTCCACCGCGACCCGGAAACGTTGCCGTACACGGATTCCTTACGCTTCGACGCTGCTCGCCGCACTGTTGCAGCAAGCGGGCTTCGCGCCGCGAGGCACCGCCGCCGACCTGCGGCCGGGGCGGCTCCCCACGACGCTGAACCACTTAGGTACGCGCTGTCCTGAGACTTACCGGCGTTACTTCAACCGCTCGAGCAGCGCGTCGCAGAACGCGGGCAGGTCGTCGGGATTGCGCGACGTGATGACGCCGTCGTCCGTCACGACCTCGCGATCGACCCACTCCGCGCCGGCGTTGCGCAGGTCGGTTCGCAGCGACGGCCAGGAAGTGACCGTCCGGCCGCGCGCGAGTCCGGATTCGGCGAGCAGCCAAGGGCCGTGGCACACCGCCGCGACCGGCTTGCCCGCGGCGGCCGTTTCCCGCACCAGCGCGACCATCGGCTCGCTGGTGCGGATCTTGTCCGGCGAATACCCGCCGGGCACCACGACCGCGTCGAAGTCCGCCGCGCCGACCTCGTCCACGGCCTGTTCGGTGGTGATTTTGGTGCCGTGCAAGGCGGTCAGCTTCCTGCCCCGCTCGAGGCCGACGACCACCGCCTCGTGCCCGGCGGAGCGCAGCCGCTCGCACGGCACCAGGAATTCGTCGTCCTCGGTCATTTCGTCCACGAGCACTGCCACGCGGGCCATGCTGGTCTCCTCTCTGAAAGGCGTCCGTTGCCGCCCGGTTACCCGCGGTCCGGCCGGGCCATGCCGCTTGTGCGGTGTCCCACGACAGCCGCGTCAGCCCGGAGTCTCGACGTCGCCGCGCCACGCCCCCGTTTCGCGTCCGCGCTGTTCGATGAACTGCTTGAACCGCAGCATGTCCCCCTTCACGAGCCGGTCAAGGATGCCGAGCTTGTCGGCGGCGTTCTCGGCGAGCCCCTCCGGGTCGATCTCCATCTGCGCGGTGACCCGCGTCACCGTGTCGGCCAGCCGGTGGAACGTGATCACCCCGGCGTGGTCCGGCCCGGAATCCGAGCGCCACGCGACCCGTTCGTCCGGGTGCTGCTCGGTGATGGTCGCGGCGAACTCCCGGCCGACGCCGCCGAACCGGGTGACCCAGTGCGTGTGCGTCGCGTCGAGCTGGCGGATCTCCTCCACGCCCTCCATGAACTCGGGGAAGGATTCGAACTGCGTCCACTGGTTGTACGCGGTCGACACCGGGACCTCGACGTCCACTATTTCGGTGATCGTGCTGCTCATCCACTCCTCCTCGCAAGCGGGTACCGGCACCGGGTGCCCGGGGCGCGGCGGGACGAAACCGGCGCGATTGCCCGGCCGCGCGCCGGGTACCCGTGCGGAGGAAAGGAGGCGCCCATGCGAGTCGTGATCGTCGGCGGCGGATTCGCCGGATACCACGCGGCGCGGAAGCTGCTGCGCACCCTCGGCGACCGCGCCGAGACCGTCGTGCTGAACCCGACCGACTATTTCCTGTACCTGCCGCTGCTGCCGGAGGTGGCCAGCGGGATCGTCGACCCCCGGCACGTCGCGGTGTCCATTCCGGACACGCTGCGCGGCGTGCGGCTGGTGCTGGGCACCGCGGAGTCGGTCGACTTCGACGCCCGCACCGTGACCTTCACCGACCCAGAGGACCGCCAAGGGACCCTGGGCTACGACCGGCTGGTCCTCGCGGCGGGCAGCGTCAACAAGCTGCTGCCGATCCCCGGGGTCGCCGAATGCGCGCACGGTTTCCGGGGCTTGCCTGAAGCGTTGTACCTGCGCGACCACGTCACCCGCCAGATCGAACTGGCCGCCGCGACCGACGACCGGGCCGAACGCGACGCCCGGTGCACGTTCGTCGTCGTCGGCGCGGGCTACACCGGCACGGAGGTCGCCGCGCAGGGCCCGGAGTTCACCGCCGACCTCGCGCGCCGCCACCCCGAACTCGACGGGCAGCCGATGCGCTGGCTGCTGCTGGACATCGCCGAACGCGTGCTGCCCGAATTGGACCCTCGGCTCGGCGCCACCGCCGACCGGGTGCTGCGCGAGCGCGGTGTCGAGGTCCGGATGAAGACGTCGGTGGACCAGGCGGATGTCGAAGGCGTCACGCTGACCACCGGCGACGCGGTGCCGACGCACACGCTCGTGTGGTGCGTGGGCGTCCGTCCCGATCCGCTGGTGTCCGGCCTGGGCCTGGAAACCGTGAAGGGCAGGCTGGTCGTCACGCCGGAGCTGAACGTGCCCGGCCGCGACGACGTGTTCGCGTGCGGCGACGCGGCGGCGGTGCCGGACCTGACCCGTCCCGGCGAGACCACGCCGATGACCGCGCAACACGCGCAGCGGCAAGGGAAACTGGCCGGAAACAACGTCGCCGCTTCGCTCGGGGCCTGCCGCTCGCGCCGGTACCGGCACCGCGATCTCGGCTTCGCCGTCGACCTCGGTTCGGGCCAGGGCGCGGCCAATCCGCTGCACATCCCGCTGTCCGGCCTTCCCGCCCGGCTGGTGACCCGCGGCTACCATCTGCTGTCCCTGCCGGGAAACCGCCTGCGCACGGCCGCCGACTGGGCGCTGCAGAAGATCGGGCGGCGGCAGACCGTGCAGCTGGGGCTCGTCCGCTCCGGCGCGGTGCCGCTGGACACCGCCTCACCCGAGTTGCCTCGGACCCGGTGAGACTTTCCCGAACGTTGGGAGGAAGAAATGGACACACACGAACTCCGCGCGCTGCTGACCGACGGTCCGTTCGTCTCGGTGCACTTCGACGAATCGCACGACACCGAAGACGCGGCCAAGCAGTTGCGGTTGCGGCTCAAGGAAATCGAGGCCACGCTCGAAGACCAGGGCGCCGACCGGCCGACTGTCGAGGAAGTTCTCCGCGCGGTGGAGGAAAGTCCGCCGCCGGTCGGACCGGCCGGCCGCACCGTCGTCGCCGCGCACGGCACCGTCCTGCTCGACCGGCGGCTCGCCGCTCCGCCACCGGCGCAGGAGGCGCGCTACTCGGCGCTGCCGTACTTCCTGCCGACGGTGAGCCATCTCGAAGAGGCCCCCGCGCACCTGGTGGTGCTCGTCGACCGGACCGGCGCCGACATCGAGGTGCACCGGCCCGACGGAAGCGTGGAAACCGAGACCGTGCAGGGTCAGGAACACCCGGTGCACAAGGTCCGCGGCGGCGGTCCCGCGCACCGCGACATCCAGTCGCACGCCGAGCAGACCACGCGCCGCAACCTCTCGGAAGTCGCCGACCGCATCGCGAAGGCCGCCGAACGCGTGCGGCCGCGGGCGATCGTCCTGGCCGGTGAAGTCCAGGCCCGCACCGAACTGCGCGAACGCCTTCCGGAACCGGCCCGCTCGCTCACCGCGGAGGTCGACGCGGGCGGCCGGGCCTCCGGTGCCGACCGCGCCGAACTGGACCGCGCCGTTCACGAACTGCTTACCGGACAACGGTTGCGCGAACTGGACGACCTGGCCGACCGCTTCCGCGCCGGCGCCGGGCGCGACTCGGCACTGGCGGTCAGCGGATTGTCCGCCGTCACCGCCGCGCTGGCCGAGGCGAACGTGGCGACGCTGCTGGTCGGAGGCTCCGGCGAGGCCAGCGTGTACACCGGCACGGAACCGACCCAGGTCGGCGTGGCGAAACCGCGACTGGACGCACTCGGAGCGGACGACCCGGCCCGCCGCCGCGCCGACGAAGCCCTGCCGTACGCGGCGGTGGCCGTCGGCGCGGACGTCGTGGTGATGGACGAACGGC
The DNA here is from genome assembly GCF_042647905.1 of Amycolatopsis halotolerans. Taxonomy (NCBI): domain Bacteria; kingdom Bacillati; phylum Actinomycetota; class Actinomycetes; order Pseudonocardiales; family Pseudonocardiaceae; genus Amycolatopsis; species Amycolatopsis halotolerans. The sequence goes on along the minus strand of NZ_JBHRWI010000022.1, from coordinate 3,880 downwards.
TCGACCTGGCCGACGGATTCGGGGCGTTGCTGCGACATCCGTGACGTGCGTGCGCGGCTGGGCCCGGGTGCCTCGACACCCGGGCCCAGCCTTTTGTCTACAGTGGACTTTTACCGCAACGCAGGCAGCAACTCCCGCTCCGCGAACTCCGCAAACCCCGGCTGCTGCTCCGCACCGCCGATCTGCACCAACGCCACATCCGTGAACCCCGCCCGCGCGAACTCCTTCACTGCGTCCACAATCGGCCCCGCATCCGGGCCGCACGGAATCCCCGCCGCCACATCATCTTCACGCACATACTGCGTCGCCGCGTGGAACGCCCGCGTGCCCGGCAGCTCCGCGTTCACCGGCCACCCCGAGCCGAACCAGCGGAACTGCTCGTGCGCGCGCCGGATCGCCGCGCCGCGGTCCGGGTCCCAGCTGATCGGCAGCTGGCCGATCTTGCGCGCCGGCGGCCCGAGCCGGTCGTGGTCCCATTCCGTGCACAGCTCCGCGTTCGGCTCGACCGCTACCATCGCGTCGGCCACCGGAGCGAACCGCTGCACCGATTTCGGGCCGGACACGGCGATCGCGATCGGCACCCGCGTCGGCGACAGGTCCCACAGCTTCGCGCCGTCGGCCCGGTAATGCTGGCCGGTGTAGGTGAACGTGCCGCCGTCGAACAGGCCGCCGATGATCTGCACCGCTTCGGCGAGTCGTGCCGCACCGACACCGACGGCCAGCCCTGGCCCACGACGTGTTCGTTCAGGTTCTCCCCCGACCCGAGCCCGAGGGTGAACCGGCCGTCGGACAGCAGTTGCACGGTCGCGGCCTTCTGCGCCACCACCACGGGGTGGTACCGCATGGTCGGGCAGGTCACGAGCGTCATGAGTTCGATCCGCTCGGTCGCCTGCGCCACCGCGCCGAGCACACTCCACGCGTACGGCGCGTGCCCCTGTTCGGCCAGCCACGGCGAATAGTGGTCGCTGCAGGCGGCGAAATCGAATCCGGCCTGTTCGGCGGCGGTCGCGCAGCCGACCAGCTCGCGCGGTCCGGTCTGTTCAGTCATCAAGGTGTAGCCGATGCGCATGCTCTCCCCGTTCGACGGGCTCTTCTCAGGGCGCGTACTGCCGCCCCGGAACCTCTTTCCGCCGCCCGGTTACCCTGTCCCGGCCCGGTTCACCCGTCGCGTCTGTCCGAAAGAGACGCCGGGCGGTCAGGACCCGGCCAGCGCCGCCTCGACCGTCGGGTACAACGGGAGGCTCTGCTCCAGTCCGGTGAGCTGGATCGGCCGCACGGTCGCCCGGCCGGACGCGACGATCCGCAGGACGGCGCGCGACGCCCGGGCCCGCGTCATGGTCACCAGCGCGGTCAGCCCGGCCGAAGCCAGGAATTCCACCGCGGCGATATCCACCACCAGCACCGGCGGAGCCGCAGCCAGCACCTCGTCGACCGCGGCGGTCAGCAACGGCGCGGTGACCATGTCGACCTCGCCGTACACCGTCAGCACCGCGGCCGGGGGCCGATCGGCCCGCTCGACGCGGAACTCGCGCACCGGGTCGCTGCCGGGAGCGGTCGGCTCGTCCATCGTGATGGTCCCGTCGTCGGTCGCCCCTGCCCGGCCGGGCAGGCGGGAGACACCCCACCATGATGCCCGTCCCTCGGCCGCGACGCAGGCGAGCGGCGATCAATCCGCTTCGTCCGGTTCGGCCCGCGGCATTAATGCCGACGCTCTTCCTTACGCCATTTGCCTGATCTCCTGCCTTCTCGCCGAGCAATGTGGTGACAAATTCACACCGCGCGAATGGCCGCGGCCGCAGAATTGCCCGCCGATCCCATGTTTCACTCGACCGAGTGAGGGTATCCGGTTGTGAGCACGCCTCATTCCCCACTGAGAGAAGGAAGACGAGGTTTTCCCCGTGATTGTTCTCGGCGTCATTCTGCTCGTGATCGGGTTCGTCGCCTCGATCCAGATTTTGTGGAGCATCGGGATCGCGCTGGTGGTGATCGGCGCGATACTGGCGGTGCTCGGCGGGACCGGACGCCGAATCGGCGGCCGCGCCCATTGGTACTGATCCAGCGGCAACGGAAAACACGGGCTGAGGCCCCGGGAGGCGTCCCGGGGCCTCAGCCCGCTTCGCTCAACCGAGCAGCCCGGCCGCCAGTTCCCGCGCGGCTCGCACCGTCGTCAGGCCCCGATCGCGGGCGCGCGACAGCACCGCGCCTGCCGTGTCCGCGATCGCGTCGATCTTCGCGTTCGCCGCGGCCTCGTCCATCCCGAGTTCCTCGCGGCCGACCGCGTGGATGATCCCGCCCGCGCTCGCGACGACGTCCGGGATCCACGTGATCCCCCGGTCCCGCAGCACCGTCGCGACCTCCTCGGCGGCGAGCTGGTTGTTCGCCGGCCCCACGATCAGCGACGCCCCGCACGCCGCCGCCGACTCCGCCGTCAGCAGGCCGCCCGTCGCGGCGGGCACCAGGATGTCCAGCCGCTCCCGCACGAGGTCCTTCGTCGTCCAGGTCGCGCCAAGCCGCTCCGCGACCGGCCGGAGCCCGCTGTCGACGTCCGTCACGACGACGTCCGCCCCGCGCTCGAGCAGCGCCTCGCAGACTAGCCGCCCGACGCTCCCGAATCCGATCACGCCCGCCCGCAGCCCCGCGACCGAACCCGGCGCGACACCGGCCTGAAGCGCCGCCACAACTCCCCGCGCGGTCGCCGCGCTCGACGTTCCGCTGCCGCCCTGGGCTTCCGGACGGCAGAACGCCCAGCCGTGGGCGAGGCGGTGGATGTCCGCCATGTCCTCGGACGTCGACCCGATGTCCGGCCCCGTGCGATACCGCCCGCCGAGTGCGGCGATCGCTTCGGCGATATCGACGATCAGGTCACGCCGCCGCACTCCTTCCGCAGGCAGGACGGCGACAGTTTTGCCGCCCCCGTAGGGAAGTCCGGCCAGCGCGCACTTCATCGTCATCGCCGCCGACAGCCGCAGCGCGTCGTCCGCCCCGTCCCGCCACGACGGATACTCCTTGATCCGGCACCCGCCGATCGCCGGTCCCCGCGCCGTCGAATGGATCGCGACGGCGATCGCGACTCCCGACCTCGCGCCGCGGACGATCTGAAGTGCTTCCCCAGCGAAACTCTCTGTTCGGTTCACGACGCCACCCTTCCTCTTCTGTCGCGCACCTGGACGCGCTGGCAGTGATATGTTCGGCAAATGCCCGAACTTCCGAACCTGGATCGGATCGACAGCCTCATCGTCCACGAACTCCAGCAGGACGCCCGGATCCCGATGCGCGACCTCGCCGAACGCGTCGGAGTCGCCGCGTCCACCTGCTCCGAGCGCATCGGCAGGCTGCAGGCCCGCCAGGTGCTGACCGGTTTCCACGCCGAGGTCGACCTGCCCGCGCTCGGCAGGTCGGTGCAGGCCATGGTGTTCGCGCAGATCCGCCCGCTGAGCCAGCCGATCATCGACCGTTTCCGCCGCGACGCGCTCGCGATGCCGGAGGTGATGGCCGTCTTCGTCCTGGCCGGCGGCGACGATTTCCTGCTGCACGTCGCGGTCCCGGACGTCTCGCGGCTGCACACGTTCCTCGTCGAGGATCTCAGCAGCCGCAAGGAGGTCGTGCAGTTCCGCAGTTCGATCGTGTTCGACCACAGCCGGAAACGGGCGATCGAAAACCTCGCCGGGGATCAGTGACAATGCCGGGAACTTGAGTTTGCGATGTGGACGCGCTGCTGGTGTGTTTCCGCAGCTCAGCTGGCTCGATCCGGTTGAGCGCACGTCGCTGTGGTCCCGGGCCCCGGGAGCGGAAGCCGGATTGTGGTCCGTGAGGGGAACCCTGAGCTTGAGTTTTAACCTTTGGTGTCCGTTTTCTTGGTGTTGCCGGGGTTGTGTGAGGG